>JASGGS010000196.1:0-7912 GCA_047602685.1 Sphingobium sp. | reverse complement strand
GACGTCACGCCCGATCCGCCGCCCGCGCCCGTCCGGGCCAGCACGCCGCCGCCCCTGCCGCCCGCCGCCGTCCCGGTCGCGGCCAATGCCGCCGATCCCCTGTCGGTGGACGGCTTCAACCCCACGCCCGCGCTCGATCCCAGGCCGTTCGATCCCGCCGCCATGCCGCAGGGCGAAACGCCCCTGCCGCCCCCGGTGCACATGGCCGCCCCGCCGCCCTCCACGGCGGCCGCGCCCTTGTCCCCGGGCGGCCCGTCCATTCACCAGCCGCCGGTTCCCGCCGTCAACTGAACCGCGTCCTCAACGCGTCTTCTTCAATATGTCCAGCGCCGCGACGGTCAGCGCCCGCGCGCCCGTGCCGATCACGGCCTCCGCCTCCGGCGCCCAATAGGCGCTGTGCAGCGAGGGCAGTTGCGCCTTGCCCGCCCGCGCCGCCGCCATCCTCTCCTTGGGCACGCCGCCGACCCAGAAAATGAAGCTGCGGATCGACTTGTCCGCGCGATAATAGCGGCCGAAATCCTCGCCACCCATGGAGGCGGGCGTCTTCTCGACCCTTTGCGCGCCGAAGCGGGCGGTCAGCAGCGCGCCCATCTCCTCGGAGAAATCGGGGCTGTTGAAGGTCGCGGGCGTATAATGGCCGTCCACCGCAACGACCGGCATGCGGTCGTCCGGCATGCCCGCCGCGATCGCCTCTCCCCGCGCGATGCGGGCGATGCCGTCCAGCAGGCGCTGGCGCGTGGCGTCGGAATAGCTGCGCACCGTCAGCAGCAGCTTCGCCTCGTCCGCTATGACATTATGCTTGGCGCCCGCGACGAAGCTGCCCACGGTCACCACCGCCGGGTCCGCCGGGTCCTGCTCGCGCGAGACCAGCGTCTGGAGCGTGGTGACGATCCGGCTCGCCAGGACGATGGGGTCCTTCGTCGTCTGCGGATAGGCGCCATGGCCGCCCACGCCGCGCACGGTGATATCCACGCTGTCGACATTGGCGAGCGCATAGCCGGGCGTATAGCCGATCCGCCCCGCCTCCAGATTGGCCGCGTCGTGAAAGGCTATGGCATGGGTGGGCCGGGGAAAGCGGGTGAAGAGGCCGTCCGCGATCATCGCGGCCGCGCCATATCCGATCTCCTCCGCGGGCTGGAGGATCATGACGAGCGTGCCCGACCACTGATCCTTCATCGCCGCCAGCGTGCGCGCGGTGCCGACCCATGCGGCCATGTGCGTGTCATGGCCGCAGGCGTGCATCACGCCGCTCTCCACCCCGTCGCGCGTCACGGCCCTGACCCGCGAGGCGAAGGGCAGCCCCGTCTTCTCGGCAACGGGCAGGCCGTCCATGTCCGCGCGGATCAGCAGCGTGGGACCGGGGCCGTTCTTCATCACCGCCACGATGCCCGTGCCGCCCACGCCTTCCGTCACGGCGAAACCCAGCGGCCGGACGAGGGCGGCGAGTTTCGCGGCGGTGGCCTTTTCCTGAAGGCTGAGTTCGGGATGGGCGTGGAGGTCCTGATAGAGCGTCATCAGCGACGGCATCTCCGCGCCGATACGCTCGTCCACCGGGTCGGCCACCGGGCCGGCCCATGCCGTTCCCATGCTCGCCGCCCAGGCGATGATCGCCGCGATCCCGGTCACGCGCATATGGCCTGCCTCCCTGTCATGGGCCGAGCATAAGGGAAAATGCCATGGGAGCCAGCGGCTCTTTTCCGTCAGCGGCGCTCGTCCTTGGGCGAACTCATCACGACGAAGGTGGTGATCGCCGTCACCTGCGGCAGGGTGCCCAGCGCCTCGGTATGGAAATGCTTGTAGGCCGCGAGGTCGGCCACCTCGACCCGGAGCAGATATTCGAAGGAGCCGGTGACATTGTGGCATTCCACCACCTCGGGCGAGCGGGCGATGGCCGCCTCGAAATCCTCCTGCGCCTGCTTGCTGTGGGTGGACAGGGCGACGGTCACATAGGCGACGAAGCCGATGCCGCGCTTTTCCGGGTCCAGTATCGCGCGATATCCCGCGATGACGCCGGACCGCTCCAGTTCCTGCACCCGCCGCAGGCAGGCAGAGGGGGAAAGGCCCACGCGGTCGGCCAGTTCGACATTGGCGATTCGGCCGTCGCGCGAAAGTTCCTGCAATATTTTCCGGTTTATTGGGTCAATTTCCCGCATGATATTGCACTCCACCCTGAAAAGAACGGACATTTTGCAATCCGGAAGAATAATTCCCGCACTATGTTGTTGTCATGGAACCGCAAGCCATTCTCGCCTTGCTGGCTTTCGGCGTCGTTTCTTCGTTCACGCCGGGGCCGAACAACCTGATGCTGATGGCGTCGGGCGCCAATTTTGGCGTCGCGCGCACCATGCCGCATATGACGGGCGTCGTCATCGGATTTTCTGTGATGATCATAATTGTCGGCCTGGGCCTGTTCGGACTGTTTCATGCCTGGCCGGCCAGTTTCACCGTGCTGAAGGTGGTAAGCGTCGCCTACACCTTATGGCTGGCATGGAAGATCGCGCGTTCCAGCCCGCCCGACGCGGCCGGCACCGATGCCCGGCCCATGACATTCCTTCAGGCGGCCGCCTTCCAGTGGGTCAATCCAAAGGCGTGGACGATGGCCCTGTCGGCCATCACCCTTTACGCCCCGGACGAACGGCTGGGGTCCGTGCTGTTCCTCGCGCTCGTCTTCGGCCTGATCGGCACCGGCTCCTCGGCAAGCTGGATGCTGATGGGCCGTTCGATCCGGGGCTGGCTGTCGAACCGCAAACGGCTCCTCGCCTTCAACTATGGCATGGCCGCCCTGCTGGTGGGGTCCATCGGCCTCGCTCTTTAGGAGGCTTGGGGGGCACCGCTCAACCAGGCCTCACGCCGTCCAGCCGCCGTCCACGCTCAGATTGGCGCCCGTGATGTTCGCCGCTTCCTCCCGGCACAGGAACAGCGCGATGGCCGCGACCTGTTCAGGCGTGACGAACTGCTTGGTCGGCTGCCCGGCCAGCAGGACGTCGTTGATCACCTGCTCGCGCGTCAGGCCCCGCGCCTTCATCGTGTCCGGTATCTGGTTCTCGACCAGCGGCGTCCAGACATAGCCGGGCGAGATGCAATTGGCCGTCACGCCGAATGTCGCCAGCTCCAGCGCCAGCGTCTTGGTCAGGCCCGCCAGCCCGTGCTTGGCGCTGACATAGGCGCTCTTGTACGGGGAGGCGGTGAGGGAATGGGCGGAGGCGGTCTGGATGATCCGCCCCCATTTCCTCTCCTTCATATAGGGCACGGCGAGGCGGCTGGTGTGGAAGGCGCTGCTGAGGTTCAGCGCGATGATGAGGTTCCACTGGTCGACGGGGAACTCCTCGACCGGCGCCACATGCTGCGTGCCCGCATTGTTGACGAGTATGTCCACGCCGCCAAATGCCGCGGCGGCCTCGGCCATCATCGCCTCGATCTGGTCGGCCTTGGTCAGGTCGTGGCCGGAATAGAGCGCCTTCGCCCCGCTCGCCGCCTCCAGCGCCTGCCGCTCCTTCTCTATGGCATCCGCATCGCCGAAGCCGTTGATGACGACGTTCGCGCCCTCGCCCGCCAGCGCCTTGGCATAGGCAAGCCCGATCCCGGAGGTCGAACCCGTGATGAGGGCGGTCTTGCCCGTCAGCGTCGTCATGCCTGCTTCTCCTTGATTGTGCCCGGCGCCTGGAGATCGAACGTGGCGCTCTTGCCGTTCAGTATATTCCGCGCGATCAGCCGGTCGCCCGTCTCGATGACGCGCGCCACCGCTTCCCCGCCCTGCTGCCAGTGGTCGAGCATGGTCCGGCGCGAGAATTCGAAATCCTTCGCCCCGCTCTCCCACTCGCGTCCGCGATAGATGAGGTGGACGACGTTCAGCGACCCCCGGTCGATCATCTCCCGCACCGTCTCCGCCTCCGGCAGCTGGGCCAGGTCCGGCGGGAGCCTGGCGAGCAGGCGCGCCATCGCATGATGCTCCCGGCGCAGGCGCAGATACTGGTCCGTCACCTGCCGGGTGCGGCTGGAATATTGAATGTCCTTCTGCCGCGACAGCACGTCGACCATGGTGCGCGGGCGCGGACCCTCGGCAGGGAACAGGTCGCACTGGAAGACCAGCATGTCGCCCTCCTGATTGTCGATCACATGAGCGAGCGGGGTGTTGCTGACGATGCCGCCGTCCCAATACCAGCGCCCGTCTATCTCGACGGGCGGCAGGCCGGGCGGCAGCGCGCCCGACGCCATGATATGCCGGGCGTCGATGCGTCCCTTCCACCGGCCGTCATGGGTGCAGAAATAGTCGAAATTGCCGGTCTCCACGTCCACCGCCCCCACGGACAGGCGCACGGGGCCATGGTTCACCCGGTCCCAGTCCACCAGCCGGTCCAGCGTCTCGCGCAGCGGCGTGGTGTCGTACAGGCTCACCGCTTCGCGCGATCCGTTGACCGCGAAGGGCGCGGGAAAGCTGTTGGGGCGGAAGAAGCCGGGCACGCCGAACATCGTCACCGCCGCCGCGGCGGAAAGATGCGCGACCTCCTCTATCGCGTCATTTTCCGGCAGGATGAAATTGGGCAGCCCGCCGCTCACCATCTCCCAGAAGCTGCGCATCTTCGGCACCACCTGTTCAGGCGCGTTGCCCGCGATGATCGCCGCGTTGATCGCGCCGATGGAGATGCCCGCGACCCATGTGACGGATATGCCCTGCGCGAACAGGCTCTCCACGACCCCGGCCTGGAAGGAACCGAGGGCGCCGCCGCCTTGCAGCACCAGGGCCACATGGGGCGGCAACGGCAAGTCGCTGTGACGGCCCTTCAGGCCCTGCGGTGTCTGCATGTCCATGCTGCGCTGCAATAGCGCAGACCCGCTCCCGGTTCCACACGCAACCGCACCGACGAAAAAAGCAACCGGCTTCCCTTGGCGCCTCCCACTCCCTAGGATAGGCGGGCGGCAACGGAGACAGTCATGCGCCTCGACGACGAGCAGGAAAGCAGCAATTTCGAGGTTCAGCGGGGCGGTGGAGGCGGCGGCCTTGGCGGAGGCGGCGGCAACATGCTCGGCCTGCTGCTGCCGCTGATCGGATCGCGCTTCGGCTGCGGCGGCATCGCGGTCGTGCTGGTGCTCTTCCTCGTCTTTGGCGGACTCGGCAATCTCGGTTCGATACTGGGCGGCGGCAATATGGGCGGCCAGCCCGTGCAGCAGGGATCGCGCGACCCGGCCCAGTTGACGGACGTGCAGCGCTGGTCCCTCAAGGTGCTTGGCTCGACCGAGCGGACATGGGGCCGCCTGTTCCAGGAGGCGGGCCAGAGCTACAAGCCGTCCGTCCTCGTCTTCTATAGCGGCAACGGCATGTCGGGCTGCGGCGCGGCGCAATCGGCGATGGGACCCTTCTATTGCCCCACCGACCAGAAAATCTATCTCGACACCAGCTTCTTCGACGAGTTGAAGCAGCGCTTCGGCGCCCCGGGCGACTTCGCGCAAGCCTATGTCATCGCCCATGAGGTCGGCCATCATATCCAAGACCTGACCGGGGTGCTGGGCAAGGTGAACGGGCAGCAGCGCCGGCTCGATTCGACGGCGGCCAACGCCCTCCAGGTGCGAGTCGAGTTGCAGGCGGACTGTTATGCCGGTGTCTGGGGCCGCGAAACGGGCCTGATGGAAGCGGGCGATGTCGAGGAAGGGTTGCGCGCCGCGCAAGCGATCGGCGACGATACGCTGCAACGCGACGCGGGCCGCACCCCCATGCCCGACAGCTTCACCCACGGTTCCAGCGAGCAGCGCATGCGATGGCTGAAAAAAGGTCTGGACACCGGCAACCCGGACGCCTGCGATACCTTCAACGGCGCGATCTAGCTGTTTTCGCAAGAGCCGGGCGGCCTTCCGCCGGAGCGCGAACAAAGCGGTTGCCTTATCCGGCGATCCTGCCAGGAGGTGCATCATCGCGTCACGAGCCGCTTGTCTCGCCACGGCTATCGATTGCGTTTTTTGCAATCAATCAGGACAATTACGCACTTGCAGAAAAAATGAGAGGGTCTTAGTTACGGGCATGCCTTTCAGGCATCCTCTCCTATAACTCGCGGGGCTGGCCGATTTTTCGGCAAGCCCCTTTTTTTTGCGATTAATTGCAGGTACACATCGGGCCGTCGTCGACCGGCAGAACAAATCTGGGGAGAGGAGGCCGCCGGGAAAAACCGGCACTTGCCGATCGACACATGCGGGGAGGGGTGCGGCTCGCAAAAGCTGAGCGCCCCTTCCCCGCCTGCTTTTTCAGATGGAAATGCGTGAATGGGTGGCGTGATCGGCTGTCCTTCCCGTTGCTGCGTGCGGAACCGGCTTGCACTTTCATGCGGCGGCTCCGCGCCGTAGAAGCATCGGATCCTATCCCGTCCTCATGCCGGTTCCCGACTCATCGCCATGGCAATCCGCCCAAGTCCATAGGCCTGCCTGGGTGGTGGGTCCATGAACCGGAAGCACCATTGCGCGCATGATGTCATGGCCTGCCGGACTTCGACGATGCCGTCAAAAGCAGGCCAGCCCGGCATGGAAGCCCATATTCTTCGGCTCGCGGGACGGAAGTCCGAGTTGCTCTTCGGAAAGCTTGCCATCGTGCGGGCCATGGCTTGCATCGCCATGCGGCCAATGCCGGTTCCTTGTAGCGCGGGCATTGTCATCACGCCGCAATCCCACGCGGATGCGCAGTCCCGCCGCTCCGACGACAATTGCCTCATCGCCCATGACAAGAATCCGATGCCCGGAACGGGCCGATTGCAGTGGATATCGAGCGGATAGACGGCGGCCGATAACGCCGCCATCAGGAGCCTGAAAGGACCCGGCCCGAAGAAAAGGGCGGACCGATCGGCCCGCCCTCCTTGCATATCCGGTCCGGAAAAGGACGATCAGTACACGCGCGCCTTCGGCTTGATATACTGGGCCTCGTCGGTCATCGTATAGTCGTGGACCGGACGATAATCGATCGTCACCTTGCCGTCGGAGCCGCCCCAGCCCTCGAACCAAGTGATGGTGTGCTTCATCCAGTTCTCGTCGTCGCGGTTGGGGAAATCCTCGTGCGCATGGGCGCCGCGCGATTCCTTGCGGTTTTCCGCGCCGGTGATGGTGCAGATCGCCTGGGACATGAGATTGTCCAGTTCCAGCGTCTCGATAAGGTCGGTGTTCCAGATCAGCGAGCGGTCCGTCACGCCGACATTCTGCAAGCTCTTGTTGATCTCCTGCATCTTGACCACGCCCTCCGACAGAAGCGCGCTGTCGCGGAACACGGCCGCATGCTTCTGCATGGTATGCTGCATTTCCAGGCGGATCTTCGCGGTCGGCAGATCGCCCTTGGCATGGCGATATGAGTCGACGCGCGCCAGCGCCAGATCGGCCGAATCCTTCGGCAGTTCCTTCTGCGACGCGCCCGACTTGATATTGTCCTGGAGGAACAGGCCGGTGGCGCGGCCGAAGACCACGAGGTCGATCAGCGAGTTGGAGCCGAGGCGGTTGGCGCCGTGGACGGACACGCAGGCCGCCTCGCCCACCGCGAACAGGCCGGGCACGACGACTTCCGGATCGTCGCCGACCTTCGTCACCACCTGCCCGTGATAGTTACAGGGAATGCCGCCCATATTGTAGTGGACGGTCGGCGTCACCGGCAGCGGCTGGCGCGTCAGGTCGACGCCCGCGAAGATCTTGCCGCTCTCCGTGATGCCCGGCAGGCGTTCCGCCAGCACCTTGGGATCGATATGGTCGAGGTGGAGGAAGATATGGTCCTTGTTCGGACCCACGCCGCGCCCTTCGCGCATTTCCATCGCCATCGACCGCGACACGACGTCGCGCGACGCCAGGTCCTTGGCCGAGGGGGCATAGCGCTCCATGAAGCGCTCGCCCTCGCTATTGGTGAGATAGCCGCCCTCGCCGCGCGCGCCCTCGGTGATGAGCACGCCCGCGC
>JASGGS010000195.1:0-7928 GCA_047602685.1 Sphingobium sp. | reverse complement strand
CCTGGGAAAGCTTCGGTGAAGGTTGGGTCACCGATGCCGCCAAGCAGCTGAAGCTCGATCCCACGATCATCCGCGCCGATTACGGCCGGCTTCCCGACCTCGCCAAGGTCGACTGGTCGAATGACGTGCTGTTCACCTGGAACGGCACCACCTCGGGTGTGCGCGTTCCCAATGGCGACTGGATTCCGGCGGATCGCGAGGGTCTGTCCTTCGCCGACGCCACCTCGGCGGTGTTCGCCTATGACCTGCCGTGGGACAAGATCGATGTCGCCACCTTCTCCTGGCAGAAAGTGCTGGGCGGCGAGGGCGGCCATGGCGTCCTGATCCTCGGCCCGCGCGCCGTGGAGCGCCTGGAGAACCATGTCCCCGCATGGCCGCTGCCGAAGGTGTTCCGCCTCGTGTCCAAGGGCAAGCTGGCCGAGGGCGTGTTCAAGGGCGAGACGATCAACACCCCGTCGATGCTGGCGGTGGAGGATGCCATCTTCTCGCTCGAATGGGCGAAGTCGATCGGCGGCGCGGAAGGCCTGAAGGCCCGTTCCGACGCCAATGCGGCGGCGCTGAACAAGATCGTCGAGGCGCGTTCGTGGCTCGGCCACCTCGCCAATGACGAGGCGTCGCGGTCCAAGACCAGTGTCTGCCTGACCGTCGAGGGCGCGGACGAGGGCCTGATCAAGAAGATCGCCTCCCTGCTCGAAGCGGAACATGCCGCCTATGACGTCGCCGGTTATCGCGACGCTCCGCCCGGCCTGCGCATCTGGTGCGGCGCCACCGTCGACACCGCGGATATCGAGGCGCTCGGTCCGTGGCTCGACTGGGCCTATGCCAGCGCGAAAGTCGCGGCCTAACGCATTTCCCTATGCCGTGCTCCCGCGAACGCAGGAGCCAAGGTTTCCGGGCGCGGTGATTGCCGCCCCGGGGTTCCTGCTTTCGCAGGGACGCAAGATAAGGAATTCAAAACATGCCCAAGGTACTTATTTCGGATTCGATGGACCCCAATGCCGCCCAGATCTTCCGCGATCGCGGCGTCGAAGTCGATGTCATCACCGGCAAGACCCCGGATGAGCTGAAGGCGATCATCGGCCAGTATGACGGCCTCGCCATCCGCAGCTCGACCAAGGTCACCAAGGAAATACTGGACGCTGCCACCAACCTCAAGGTCATCGGCCGCGCCGGTATCGGCGTCGACAATGTTGACATCCCCTATGCCTCGGCCAAGGGCGTGATCGTCATGAACACGCCGTTCGGCAACTCGATCACCACCGCCGAACACGCCATCGCCCTGATGTTCGCGCTCGCCCGCCAGCTGCCGGAGGCCGACGCCTCGACCCAGGCCGGCAAGTGGGAGAAGAACCGCTTCATGGGTGTCGAGGTGACGGGCAAGACCCTCGGCCTCATTGGCGCGGGCAATATCGGTTCCATCGTCGCCGACCGTGCCATCGGCCTCAAGATGAAGGTCGTCGCCTTCGATCCCTTCCTGACGCCGGAGCGCGCCATTGACCTCGGCATCGAGAAGGTGACGCTGGATGACCTCCTCGCCCGCGCCGACTTCATCACGCTGCACACGCCGCTGACCGACCAGACGCGCAACATCCTGTCGAAGGAAAATCTCGCCAAGACCAAGAAGGGCGTGCGCATCATCAATTGCGCGCGTGGCGGCCTGATCGATGAAGCGGCACTGAAGGAAGGTCTGGATTCGGGCCATATCGCGGGTGCCGCCCTTGACGTGTTCGTGACTGAGCCTGCCAAGGAATCGCCGCTGTTCGGCACGCCGAACTTCATCTCCACGCCGCATCTCGGCGCCTCGACCAATGAGGCGCAGGTGAACGTCGCGCTTCAGGTGGCGGAGCAGCTATCGGATTACCTCCTGACCGGCGGCATTACCAACGCGCTGAACGTGCCGTCGCTGAGCGCCGAGGAAGCGCCGAAACTGCGCCCGTACATGGCGCTGGCTGAAAAGCTGGGCAGCCTCGTCGGGCAGCTCAATGGCGACCAGATCCAGGGCATTTCCGTGGAGACGGAAGGCCATGCCGCCGAACTGAACCAGAAACCCATCGTCGCTGCCGTGCTGGCGGGCCTGATGCGCGTCTATTCGGACACGGTGAACATGGTCAACGCGCCCTATCTGGCCAAGGAGCGCGGCCTGGACGTGCGTGAAGTGCGTCATGACCGCGAGGGCGACTATCAGACCCTCGTCCGCGTGATCGTGAAGACCGGCGACGGCGAGCGCTCGGTCGCGGGCACGCTGTTCGGCCACTCGCAGCCGCGCCTTGTCGAGCTGAACGGCATCAACATGGAAGCCGACCTGACCGGCCAGATGATCTACATCGTCAATCAGGACAAGCCGGGCTTCATCGGCCGCGTCGGCTCCACCCTGGGCGAGGCCGGCGTGAACATCGGCACCTTCCATCTCGGCCGCCGCAATGTCGGCGGCGAAGCGGTGCTGCTGCTCTCGCTCGACGGCACGCTGAACGACACGCTGAGCGGCGAAGTCAGCAAGCTGGACGGCGTGAAGGATGTGAAGCTGCTCAAATTCGCCTGAGCATTGCGACAAGAATTGGGACGGTCCGGCATTCTTGGTGGGTGCCGGGCCGTTTTCTTATATGGCGCGGCTTCCATGAACCTTGCCCATTTGCGAGGCGGATCGGTCAAGCCGCCCATTGCCCTGATGGAGTACGGACCCTAAAGGGCCTGCCATGACCAAATCTGTTCCATCCGGCCTCCTGCCAGAAGGCCTGTCTGACCGGTTGCCGCCGCAAGCGGAGGCATCGGCGCGTCTGACGCGCGACGTGCTGGATACGGTCGCGGCCCACGGTTATGGCCGCGTCATGCCGCCGCTCGCGGAATATGAGGAGACGCTGACGCGCCGCCTCCAGTCGGCGGGCGCGGAAGACCTGCTGCGCGTGGTCGATCCCATTTCCCAGCGCACGCTGGCGCTGCGTCCCGACATGACGGCGCAGGTCGGACGTATCGCCGCCACTCGCCTTGCCACAGCGCCGCGCCCGCTGCGCCTCTGCTATGGCGGGCCGGTGATGCGCCTGCGCGCCGATCAGCTCCATCCGGAACGCGAGCGCATGCAGATCGGCGCCGAACTGATCGGCTCGGACAGCGTTGCCGCCGCCGTCGAGATCGTCAACATGGCGATAGAGGCGCTGCAAAGCGCAAAGGTCACTGGGATCACGATCGACTTCACTTTGCCTGACCTGGTGGACCTGCTGGCCGATGGCCCGCTTCCCGTCGCGGCGGAAGAGCGCGAGGCTCTGCGCGACCGGCTCGATGCCAAGGATGCGGGCGCGGTCGCCGCCCTGGGTGCGGGGGCTGCCGCCTATCTGCCGCTGATCGCCGTCACCGGCCCCTTTCATGCGGCCATGGAAAAACTGGAGGCGATCGACAGGGACGCGGCGGGCGGTGCCATCGCCAGCCGCATCGATGGGCTGCGCGCCATTGCGAAGCCCATCGGCTGGGACATCACCCTGACGCTAGATCCGACGGAGCGCCATGGCTTCGAATATCAGCGCTGGTTCGGTTTCTCCATTTTCGCGGAGGGCTTCATCGGCGAAATCGGCCGGGGCGGAAGCTATGCCATATTGCGCGACGATGGCAGTCCGGAACCCGCCGTGGGTTTCTCCCTCTATCCCGACCCACTGATCGACGCAGGTTTCGGCCGTTCGGAGGAGAAGCGCCTGTTCCTGCCGCTCGGCCATGATCCGCAACGCGCCCGCGCGCTGCGGGCGGAAGGCTGGGTGACGGTGGCCGCCCTCTCGGAGGGCGAGGAGGGAAGCGCCCTTGGTTGCGGCCACTGGCTGAAGGATGGGGTTCCCACCGCCTATTGATCCTGGCGGCCTGGCCGGGGGGACGATCCGGCCTTCCGGTCATTTGCCGATCCGGTCGGACGCTATTTGTCCCTGCCGTAGATATCGGGCCGGAAGGCCATGCCCTTCGCCGTCTCCGTCGCGGTCAGATAGGTGAGGTAGACAGGAACCTGCACGGGCAGGGGCGTATATTGTTCCGGCGTCTTCGATGCCGTGGCGATGGACTTGCGCAACAACCACCGGCCTAGTTCCGGCGCATCCTCCAGCCTGATGCAGCCATTGGACAGGTGACGGTCCACCTTGTTCAAAAGGTCGCGATTGGGCGTGTCGTGCAGATATATGCCCTCGTCATTGGGAAAGAGGAACTTGACCTTGCCCATGCTGTTGGAGGCGCCGGGCAGCTCACGCAGGCGCACGATCTGCTTGCCGGACGCCACGGCCTGCCAGTCGATCATTGCCGGGTCGAGCCGTTCGGGATTCGCGCTCCAGTCGGACAGCGCCTCGATCCGCATGGAGGCGAGGGTGCGGCCCGACAATATCTTGGGCGCGATGCTCTTCTCCGCCAGATAGTCGGGGATGTTCCAATAGGGGTTGAGGATCGCCCATTGCAGCGTGCCCGCCATCATGGGCGTCTGCGTCTCCTGGGCGCCCACCACCACCTTCATCACGCCAAGCTGCTTGCCCCCCTGATAATACCAGAGGCGCGCGGAGGAGGCGTCGACGAGGACATGCATCGTCCACGGTCCCGGCAGGTTCCGCGCGCGATCGAGATTGAGCCGCAGGCGATCCAGCGCGGCCTCGCTCGCGCCGCCCTTTTCGGATCGGGCAAGGAGGTTGCGCAGGCGCACATAATGCGGACTCATCCACGCCATGTTCTCGACATAGGTGGGAAAGGGACCGGACAGCGCGGCCGCGCGCAGGATCGCCTCGGGCTTGAGCTTTCTCGGCCGCAGGCGCTTGTCGGCGTAGAGCATGCCCACATTCACGGGGCGGCGCTGGTCGCGTACGAAGCGGGCAAAGCTGTCCGACAGCGCAAGATCGGCGCGGGCGAGCGCCTCCGGCGTGCCGGTCTGCGCTTCCTGCATGGCTGCGCCTACGCGGTCGAGATCATAAGCGGATGCCTTCATCCCATCGAGGTCGGCATGGCTCGCATAGCTGAGGAACCGGTCGGCCGATGGCCCGATCTTTCCCCCCTTCAGCCATAAGGGCTTATAGTCGCGTGATGCGTAAAAGGCTTTGAGCGGACCTTTCGCATAGTGCCTGAGCGCATCGGCCACGGCTGCTGATGGCGGCGTCGGGGGGGTGACCGCGACGCTTGCCTTTTTCGCCTTTGCCGGTGGTGCCGCCGCCGCAACCGGCAGTGCTGGTGATCCAATCAGCGCGGCAATCAACAGGAGCGGGATGTGGCGGCGCCACATCCCACGATAATGCTGGCCACGATAATACCGTCCCGAAGAGCCGGAAGTCCTTATAGCCATGCTGCATGGAACCGACGATCAGCCCCGTTCACCCCGGCGAGAGGGGGCTGGCGGCGGGGGCGGCGGCGCAGGCGGCGCATAGGGGTGGTAGATGCCATCGGAGGTGTAATAGCCATCGACAATGCCATCACCATCGCGGTCGGCGGCGGTGCTGCCAGCGACCGATCCGGGCGGCGGTGGGGGTGGTGGCGGCGGGGCTGGCTCTGTCTTGGTGCAGGCGGCGAGCGCCAGCGGGGCAAGGCCCAGCAAGGCGATGGACTGGAATTTCATGCTTTCCTCCCTTTGAAGAACGGAACGTCCGGCCAGCGGAGGCAGAGAATTCTGTCCTGTTCCGAACGCTGGGGCAACAACATATTAACCAAAAATTCTATCCCTGCCATGCGGCAGACTGTTGGCTGAACGAGGCCATCGGCTGCGGGCGGGCAGGAGAAGCCGCGAGCCGTGTTCTCTGGGCGACGAATGGTGGAACCCTGCCGTTGTTCGGCGACGCTCTTATTCGTCCTTTGGAAGGATCAGGGGTGGGTATCGATCGCGATTATCTCGATCGCCTCTTCCTTGCCCGCGAAGGGAAGCACATCGTCTGCCTCCGCGTGCATCATGGCGCGGGACAGCGGCGCGGAAAAAGACAGAAGCCCATTGGCGGGGTCGGCTTCATCATCGCCGACGATATGAATCACGCGCTCTGTCCCGTTGAGGCGGAACCTGATCGTGCAGCCGATCTCAACGCTGCTGCCGTCGGGTGTAGGCACGGGCTGGGCGGTTGCCTGCCGCGTGCGCCAATAGCGTAGCTCCCGCCTTGCGGATTTGAGTGCTTCTTCATCGCTGATCGAAGGCATGGCGCTTTCCAGCCGGTCCACCTTCGCGCGGATCAGCGCGAGGCCGCGCGGAGTGACGAGATTAGGGCCGGGCGGGATCGGAATTTCGAACCGGGGTTCGAGATGCTCCTCATCGCTTTCGCGGCGAAAGGCGACGCTCATGCCGGTTCCTCCTCTTCCTCCTGTTCGACCGTCCAGGCGGAGATATCGGCTTCCTGCCCGATCAGCGCAAGGCCGTGGGCGATCGAGGTCAGTTCCTCGCCGCTGTCGAGCCGCTCCTCCCCGAAGCGCCGCTCGAACAGGGCGCGCACCGCCGGGATGAGCGACGAGCCGCCGGTGAGGAACACATGGTCGATCTCGCTCGCCGCCAGTCCGGCGCGGGCGAGCGCGATGTCGACGGTCGCGTCGATGCGGGCAAGGTCCGGCGCGATCCAGCTTTCGAAATCGGCGCGGCCGACCTCCGCCTCGACGGTCAGCGCCTCGCTCTCGAACCGGAAAGATGCGTGCTCCTCCCCCGACAGGCTGCGCTTGAGGCGGCCGACGGCCTCGTAAAGCGGATAGCCCAGTTCATTTTCGACCACTGCGATCATCCGGCCGATGGCGTCGGGATCGCTCGCCGAGCGCTTCAACCGCGCCAGCTCCTCGAGCGTGCGGCGGTTGCGCATCAGCGCGAGGCGCGACCAGTCGCCGAAATCGGTGAAATGCCCGGCCGGTATCTCCAGCACCTTGTCGAAGGATTTATAGGTGCCGCCCTTGCCGAGCATCGGCAGCACCAGATGATCTATGATGCGATAGTCGAAGCGATCGCCGGCGATGCCGATACCGGCGGACCCCAGCGGGGTGCAGCGCCGCGCGGCGCCGGGGGCCTCGACCCGGACGATGGAAAAGTCGCTGGTGCCGCCGCCGAAATCGGCGACCAGCAGCGTGGCGGGATCGGACAGGCGCGAGGCGAAGCTGAACGCCGCCCCCAGCGGCTCATAGACATAATGGATTTCGCCGCCCAGCGCCGCGAACATCGCGTCATAGCGCTGCCGGGCAAGCGCGGCGTCGGGGCGCGCGCCGACATAGCGCACAGGGCGGCCGACGATGACGCGGCCGGGCGGCTGCTTCAGCGCCGCGCCGCCATGGGCGCGCAGATGATCGAGGAAGATGCGCCCCAGTTCCTCGAAGCGCAGGCGCTTCTCGAACAGCGTCGCATGTTCGAATCCGGCATTGGCGGCGACCGACTTGAAGGATTGCAGGAAGCGGCTGCCTTGCGGGAAGTCGAGAAATTCGGCGATCGCCCAAGGTCCGGCCTCATGCGCGAGGCCGCCGCGCCGGCTCTCCTCCTGCCAGAAGCAGAGCGCGGAGCGAAACACCGATGTGGGGCCGTCCGGCGCGGCGAAGCTGACGAGATCGGCGGCGCCCGGCTGCTCCTGCGCCCCGATCGCGATGACCGAATTGGTCGTGCCGAAGTCTATGCCGAGGGTGCGCGGGGAGGAGACGCCCGGAGCCATGGCTGAAATCCCGTACTGGAAGAAGGAGGGGCGCCTATGGCAGCCCGGCGGGCATCAGGCAACCGCCATGACGCCTCATGTGCGGCAGGACAGGGGAGAGCAGGGGCGAAGAGCAGGGGGCGGCCGGAACCCGTGCCGTCCGGCCGCCCTGCGCCGGAAATGGGGAAGGGCGGAAGGGCCGGATCAGGCCGCCCGCAACTGCGGTTGATAGGGGGCGCTGCCCGCGCCCGGCTGGCCGATGCGGAACTGCCCGACCATCTGCGCGAGCAATTCGGCCTCGCTCGCCATGCTGCGCGCGGCGGCGGCGGTTTCTTCCACCATCGCGGCATT
>JASGGS010000194.1:0-7959 GCA_047602685.1 Sphingobium sp. | reverse complement strand
CTAAGGGTGCGGTGCCAGGAGTCAGTTCCTTCAAAGGGATGTCCGGGTAAGACTTGACGACCTCGCGGATTAGGAATTCGAGCCCGATCGCCTCGGGAGTGAGGGCGTCGCCGATTAGCTTCTCGGCAAGAGACAATATGCGATCGCGGAGGGAACCGGCAGGCGGCGAACAGATCGTATCGAGGCCGGACGTCGCGCGATATCGCAAGGCAGCAACGAGCAGCGCTTTCTTCGAGCCAAAACGCATGTAAAGCGTTCGCTTGGAAACACGCGCGGCATGGGAAATTCCTTCCATGCTAGCCCCCTCGATGCCGAGGCGGACGAACGCCTCGAAAGCGCTTTGCAGGATGCGGGTCTGCAAGGCTGCCGTGGCTTCGAGCGTCGGCCGCCCGGTCCTTCGCGCGCCCTGCGAGGGCAAGCTGTGGCGGGGCGGCATCGTAGTTGCAGGCTCGTTGCGCAAGCGATCATCCCTTGGAAAAGTCAGCTCGCTCATAGCCTTCGCTCAAAACTACACCGATGCGTATATATACTAATGTTCGGGTAGGGATCGGTTGGCCACGATGGCCGGAACCGAAATGAACCAGGACTCTATCCATGCAGACTATCGCCCTTGTCACTGGTGTTACCCGGGACATCGGCGCGGCAATCGCACGCGCTCTCAAGGCAGAGGGGCATCAGGTGGCCGCGACCTGTCACAGCAATGATGAAGTGGCAGAGGCCTTCGTCGCCGATGCGGGCATCTCCATCTTTCGATGGGACGTCGCCGACGAAGCGTCGTGCCGCAGCGGCGTAGGCGTGTCGAACAGGAACTGGGACCTGTCTCCATTCTCGTGACCAATGCCGGGATCACCCGCGACGGCATGTTTCAAGATCGGCCAACGGATAAGCCGGACTTTGGAGACGGTCTGCCGTGAGGGCGTGATCTCCATTCAATCTCCACAAAACTGCGCCAAGGCGAACCCGCTTCGGCGCGTGCCACATGCTGAAGAGGACACAGACCCATGGGCTATCCATTCGATCAGTTTGCTTCCATCGCGGGAGCCAATCGCCAGCTCTTCATGACGCTGCTCGATATCGCGCGCCGCACGAATGAACGTCAGGCGCAGATCGGCGCCAAAGTCGCCTCCGGATTGGCAGACCAGATCAGGGAACCCAAGGCGGTGGCCACGCCGTTCATCCAGGTCGGCGACCATTTCAAGGAACTGGAGCAGAGCCGCCAGACGGTTCTGGCCGAAGCCAAATCGGCTTTCGAGGAATGGCAAGTGCAAGCCGGCGACCTGTTTTCGCCCGAGATCGGCCAGGAACAGATGGCATTGGCATTGCAGAACTGGTCAAAGCTTGCGCTCGCGCCGTTCGAGATTCTTTCCAAAGCCAAGAGCGCACAGACCTCGACGGCTGGGACGCCTGGAGCCAAGGGGGCGAAGGCAGCCACCACCACGACTGGCAAGCAAGGCTAGACGCTATGAAGGGGGTGGGGCGTGGTCGCATGGGCATGATCGAACCAGAGACCTTGAGGCAATTGTTCGGCGGAATCGGCGTGGTCATCCCGCTCCTTATTCTCGCCGGTTGTTCCTTTGCGCCTGACCATGTTCGCCCCACCATGCCCGTTCCCGGCCAATATGCCTCCCCTGTAGGAGATGGAGCGTCGGTCGGAACCTTGGGCTGGCGCGACTATTTCCGGGACGCGTCGCTCCAGGCGCTGATCGAGCGGGCGCTCGCCAACAATCGCGATATCCGGATCGCCAGCGCCCGGGTGGCAGAGGCGCGTGCATCCTGGCGGATCGAGGGCGCCGCGCTCTATCCCGAACTCAATGCGGTCGGCACGGGCACGCGCGGCCGCACGCTCTTCAATCTGCCCAGCGTTGGCGCAACACCGGTCGATGTCCGACAGATCAGCGCACAGCTGAGCGCCAGTTGGGAAATCGACTTCTGGGGACGCCTGCGCAATCTGCGCGACGCCGCGCGCTGGCAATATCTTGCGACCGAGGAAACGCGGCGCGCGGTCGCCACCGATCTCATCGCACAGGTCGCGAACGGCTATCTTCTCGAACGCGAATATGAGGAGCGTAGCGCGCTCGCCCGGCAATCGATATCCACACGCGAGGAAGCGCTTCGGATACTGCGCCGTCGCTATGAGATAGGTTCGGGTTCCAAGCTCGACATGGCGCAGGCCCAGACCTTGCTCGCCCAGGCCGAGACGGCGCTCCAGGCGCTCGAACAGGATCGCGAGGTCAACCGGAACGCCCTGGCACTGCTTGTTGGCCAGCCTGCGGACATCGCTCCGGGTCCGCTCGGCATGGCCGAACTGGAGCCGCATGTGGCGATCCCCGCCGGTTTGCCGTCAGAACTGCTGGTCAACCGTCCCGATATCGTCGCGGCGGAACACCGCCTGCGCGCCGCCAGTGCCAATATCGGCGCCGCGCGCGCGGCCTTCATGCCCAATATCAGCCTGACCGGCGCCTATGGAACCATGAGCGATGCGCTGGACGGCCTGTTCGCGAGCGGTAGCGAGGCCTGGAGCTTCTCGCCCTCGATCAATCTGCCCTTGTTCAACGCCGGGCGTCTCAAGGGCAATCTTGATGTGGCCGAGGCGCGCCAGAATCTTGCGGTCGCGGAATATGAGCAGGCGATCCAGCGTGCCTTCCGCGACGTTTCGGACGCCTTGGTGCGCCGCCGCCAGCTTGCCTTGCAGATCGACACGACGGCCAGGTTGCTGGACGCGCAGCGCGAGCGGGCGCGTCTTGCACAGCTTCGCTTCGATAATGGCCGCTCGGCCTATCTGGAAGTGCTCGACGCGCAGCGAGACCTTTTCGATGCGGAGCAGGGCCTCGTCCAACTCCGGCGCGCAGAGATGGCGAGCGCGGTGGCGCTCTATTCCGCGTTGGGAGGGGGCTTTCCCCCAGGAGGTAATTTTGATGGCAGTGGCGGACAGGGGCGTGCCGGACAGGATAATGAGGGGGAGCGGTGATGACGCAGAGCCAGAAGACATGGATGAAGAGAGGCGGCATCGCAGCCATCGTGATCGTTACGGTGCTTCTTCTATGGCAGGCGTTCAAGCCGTCGGACCTGCCCGAAGGGATCGTTGGCGGCAACGGTCGTCTTGAGGCCGTGGAAATCGATATCTCGGCCAAGTCACCGGGGCGCATCCGTGACATCAGCGCCGATGAGGGGCAGCTCGTCAAGGCGGGACAGGTCGTCGCCCATATGGACATGGATGTGCTCAAGGCCCAGCGGCTTGAGGCGCAGGCCCAGCTTGCCCAGGCCCAGAATGCAATCCTCGTCGCCGAAAGCCAGGTGTTGCAGCGCCAGAGCGAGCGTGCCGCCGCCTTCGCGACGGTTCGCCAGCGTGAAGCCGAACTCCATGCCGCGCGCAAGCGCCTCGGCCGCTCCGAGACGCTCGCCCGCGAGGGTGCGACGGCGGTTCAGGAGCGCGATGACGATCAGGCGCAGGTCGAGGGCGCGGCGGCGTCGGTTGAGGCTGCGCGTGCGCAGCTTGCATCGATCGACGCGGCAATCGCTTCGGCTCGCTCGCAGGTGATCGGCGCGAGGTCCAATGTCGATGCAGCGCGCGCGACGATCGAGCGGATCGACGCCGATATCCGCGACAGCGATTTGCGCGCGCCGCGGGCGGGTCGTGTCCAGTATCGCGTCGCCCAGCCCGGTGAAGTGGTGGCTGGAGGAGGACGTGTTCTCAATCTCATCGACCTGTCCGACGTGTCGATGACTTTCTTCTTGCCCGAGGTCGTTGCGGGGCGCGTGGGTATGGGGAGCGATGTCCGCATCGTCCTCGATGCGGCGCCCGAATATGTCATTCCCGCCAAGGTCAGCTTTGTCGCCGACGTTGCCCAGTTCACTCCCAAGACTGTGGAGACCGCGAGCGAACGGCAGAAGCTGATGTTCCGGGTGAAGGCACGTATCGATCCCAAATTGCTGGAGCGCCACATCGCCTATGTGAAGACGGGCCTGCCCGGAATGGCCTATGTGCGGTCGGACCCGAAGGTGCAGTGGCCTGAGAAACTCAAGGTCAGGCTTTTCGAGCAGGCCGATGGCCAAGGGAAATGAGCCCGCATCGCCTGCGGTGAAGATGCACATAAGTGAAGGCGACATGGTTGTCCGCCTTGCCGGCGTCAGCCTGCACTATGGCAAGACCCATGCACTGCGGGGTTTCGACCTCGACGTCCCTGCGGGCCGGATGGTGGGCCTCATCGGTCCCGATGGCGTCGGCAAATCCAGTCTCCTGTCGCTGGTGGCGGGCGCGCGCGCTGTGCAGGAGGGCGAGGTGATCGTGCTGGGCGGCGACATGCGCGATCGCCGTCACCGTGAAGCGGTCTGTCCGCGCATAGCCTACATGCCGCAGGGTCTCGGCAAGAACCTCTATCCGACGCTGTCGGTCGAGGAGAATCTCCAGTTCTTCGCGCGTCTCTTCGGCCATGGCGCGGCCGAGCGGAGGCGCCGCATCGACGATCTGACCCGCAGCACCGGTCTCTATCCGTTTCTCGCGCGACCGGCGGGCAAGCTTTCGGGCGGCATGAAGCAGAAGCTGGGCCTATGCTGCGCTCTCATCCATGATCCCGATCTCCTCATCCTCGACGAGCCGACCACCGGCGTCGATCCGCTGGCGCGGGCGCAATTCTGGGACCTCATCGCCCGGATTCGAGGCCAACGACCCTCCATGAGCGTTATCGTCGCCACGGCCTATATGGACGAAGCGCAGCGGTTCGACTGGCTGGTGGCGATGGATGACGGCCTCGTGCTGGCCACTGGAACGCCTGCGGAACTGCTGGTGCGGACCGGAAGCGCGGGGCTGGAGGAAGCCTTCGTCGCGCTTCTGCCGCAAGAGCGCAAGCGTGGCCACGCGCCGGTGGCCATTCCGCCGCTGGAAGCGGATGCGGACGATATCGCGATCGAGGCCGATGGCCTCACCATGCGCTTCGGCGATTTCGTGGCGGTGGACCGTGTGAGCTTTCGCATCCGGCGTGGCGAGATATTCGGTTTCCTTGGTTCCAACGGCTGCGGCAAGTCAACCACGATGAAGATGCTGACCGGCCTACTGCCCGCCAGCGAGGGGCAGGCTTGGCTGTTCGGTCAACAGGTCGACCCCCATGATATCGAGACCCGTCGGCGTGTGGGCTATATGAGCCAGGCATTTTCGCTATACAGTGAACTGACCGTACGGCAGAATCTCGATCTGCATGCGCGGCTGTTCCATGTGCCAGAAGATGAAATCCCGGCGCGTGTCGCGGAGATGGTCGGGCGCTTTGGTCTTGAAGCGGTGCTTGGCGACCTGCCCGAGAAGCTGCCGCTTGGCATCCGGCAGCGGCTCTCATTAGCCGTGGCGATGGTCCACAAGCCCGAACTCCTCATCCTTGACGAGCCTACCTCCGGCGTCGATCCCGTCGCGCGCGACGCGTTCTGGCGGTTGCTCGCCGAGCTTTCGCGCCGCGACCGCGTGACGATTTTCATCTCGACCCATTTCATGAACGAGGCTGAACGCTGCGACCGCATGTCGATGATGCATGCGGGTAAAGTGCTCGACAGCGATACCCCCGCACGTCTCGTTGAAAGGCGCAACGCGGCGACGCTCGAGGAGGCGTTCATCGGTTATCTCGTGGAGGCGGGCGGCGAGAGCGGACAGGAACAACAGGCCGAAGGCAAGCCAGCAACGGTCACGGATATGTCGCAGGCAGTTCAGCCCAAAGGTTTCTTCAGCATCCAACGCATGTTGAGCTATATGTGGCGCGAGACGCTGGAATTGCAGCGCGATCCGGTCCGCGCCACATTGGCGTTAGCGGGATCGGTGATCCTGCTCCTGGTCATGGGCTTCGGCATCAGCACCGACGTTAACGAGTTGCGCTACGCGATACTTGACCGCGACCAAAGCAGCGTGAGCGAACGTTATGCGCTCGATATTTCCGGCTCGCGCTATTTCATCGAGCAGCCGCCGATCGAGGATTATGACGATCTCGATCGGCGCATGAAGAACGGTGAACTCGCCCTCGCGCTCGAAATCCCCCAGAATTTCGGGCGTGACCTGATGCGCGGCCGGCATGTTGCTATCGGCGCCTGGTTCGACGGTTCCATGCCCCAGCGGGCCGAGACGGTACAGGGCTATATTCAGGGCCTTCACCAGAGTTGGCTGACGGAGCAGGCCCGCATCCAGGGCGGTGTGGCCGGCACGGCAGGCACCGTGTCGGTGGAGAACCGCTATCGCTACAATCCCGATGTCGAAAGCCTGCCGGCAATGGTGCCGACGGTGATTCCGCTCCTGCTGCTGATGCTGCCCGCCATGCTCGCGGCGCTCGCCGTCGTGCGTGAGAAGGAGATCGGGTCGATCATCAACCTCTATGTGACGCCGGTGACGCGCGCCGAGTTCCTGCTCGGCAAGCAGCTTCCTTATGTGGCGTTGGCGATGGTCAATTTCGTTCTCATGGTGCTGATGGCCGTGTTTCTGTTTGGCGTGCCGATCAAGGGAAGCTTCCTGGCGCTCAGCCTGGCGGCATTGCTGTTCTGCTTCGTCGCGACCGGCATGGGCCTGCTCGCCTCCGCGATCACCAAAAGCCAGATCGCCGCGCTGTTTCTGGCGATGGTCGGCACACTTATTCCGGCGACGACCTTCGGCGGCATGACCGATCCGGTATCCTCGCTCGAAGGAGGAGGGCGGCTTATCGGTGAGGCCTATCCCGCAACGCACATGTTCACGATCAGCCGCGGCGTTTTCAACAAGGGGCTGAGCCTTGCCGACCTTGCCGGCACGTTCGTGCCGCTGGCGCTTGCCGTGCCGATCATCATCGGCATCGCTATCCTCCTTCTCCGCAAACAGGAGCGCTAGGCATGCTTCGCAAGCTCTCCAACATCTACCGGCTCGGCGTCAAGGAACTGTGGAGCCTGTGGCGCGATCCGATCATGCTCGTGCTGATCGTCTTCACCTTCACTGCCGCGATCTACGGTTCGGCATCGTCCATGCCCGAAACGCTGCACAATGCGCCGATCGCCATCGTAGACGAGGACAACAGCCCGCTCTCGCAACGGATCGTTTCCGCCTTCTATCCGCCGCAGTTCATGGCGCCCGTGATGATCGCGCCGGCCGAGATCGATCCCGGAATGGATGCGGGCATCTATACCTTCGCGCTGCATATCCCCTCGGGCTTCCAGCGCGATGTTCTGGCCGGGCGCCATGCCGAGATCCAGCTCAACACCGACGCCACGCGCATGACCCAGGCCTTCAGCGGGAGCGGTTACATCCAGCAGATCGTGCTGGGCGAAGTCAGCGAGTTCATGAGCCGCTATCGTGGGACGGCCTCCTCGCCGGTCGACCTCGAAGTGCGGGCGCGGTTCAATCCTACGCTCGACAAGAGCTGGTTCGGCAGTCTGTCGCAGATCATCAACCAGATCACCATGCTCTCGATCATACTGACTGGCGCCGCGCTCATTCGCGAGCGCGAGCATGGCACGATCGAGCATCTGCTCGTGATGCCGGTCACCCCCGCCGAGATCATGCTGTCGAAGATCTGGGCGATGGGACTGGTGGTGCTGGTTTCCTCGTTCCTGTCGCTCAAGATCGTCGTGCAGGGGCTGCTCGGCGTTCCCGTCGCCGGATCGCTGGCGCTCTTCTTCTTTGGCGCGGCGCTGGTCCTGTTTGCCACTACGTCGCTCGGCATCTTCATGGCCACGCTGTCGCGCAACATGCCCCAGTTCGGCATGTTGACGGTTCTTGTGTTGTTGCCGCTGCAGATGTTGTCAGGCGGCAATACGCCGCGCGAAAGCATGCCGAAGCTTGTGCAGGATGTCATGCTGGCAGCGCCCACCACGCATTTCGTGGAACTGGGCGGTGCCATATTGTTTCGCGGTGCAGGACTTGGCGTCGTATGGCCGAACCTGCTGGCCGTCGCGGTGATCGGAGCAGCCTTCTTCGCCATCGCGCTGGCGCGCTTTCGCAAGACTATCGCCGCTATGGCTTGA
>JASGGS010000193.1:0-8001 GCA_047602685.1 Sphingobium sp. | reverse complement strand
CGCACCCTGTCGGAGGGCGTGTTCCGCCACCTCCACCGCCTGTCGCTCCGCTTCCATCTCGACCGCAAGACCGGCGGCGTGACCAAGGTGATCGAGCGCGGGACCAAGAGCATCGACGTGATGCTCTACTTCCTCCTCTTCAACATCGCGCCGACCGTGCTGGAACTGGCGGCGGTGTGCACCTATTTCCTCTTCAAGTTCGGCCCCGGCATGGTCGCGGGCACGCTCGCCATGGTGGCGCTCTACATCTGGTTCACGCAGAAGGTGACGGAGTGGCGCAACCAGCTGCGCCGGGACATGGTGGACCTCGACACCAATGCGGTCGGCCATGCGGTCGACAGCCTCCTCAATTTCGAGACGGTCAAATATTTCAACGCGGAGCAGCGCGAGGGCGACCGCTATGGCAATGCCATACGCAGCTATGCCCATGCGGCGGTCAAGAGCGAGAACAGCCTCGGCTGGCTGAACATCGGCCAGGGCCTCATCACCAACCTGATGATGGGCGCCGCCATGGCCTATACGGTCTGGGGCTGGAGCCGGGGCGTGTACAGCGTGGGCGACGTGGTGCTCATCAACACCATGCTCTCCATGCTCTTCCGCCCGCTCGACATGCTCGGCATGGTCTATCGCACCATCCGCCAGGGCCTTATCGACATGGAGGCGATGTTCCGGCTGGTCGACACCCCCGCCGAGATCGTGGACGCCCCCGATGCCCCCGCGCTGGTGGTGGAGGCGGGCGAGATCCGGTTCGAGGATGTCGTCTTCGGCTATGACAGGGACCGCCCGATCCTGAAGGGCATCAGCTTCACTCTGCCCGCCGGCCAGACCTTCGCCATTGTCGGCCCGTCGGGCGCGGGCAAGTCCACCATCGCGCGCCTCCTCTTCCGCTTCTATGATGTGGACGAGGGTCGGATCAGCATAGACGGGCAGGACATACGCGCCGTGCAGCAGGACAGCCTGCGCGCCGCCATCGGCATCGTGCCGCAGGACATGGTGCTGTTCAACGACACCATCGGCTACAATATCGCCTATGGCCGCTCCGACGCGACGCGGGAGGAGGTGGAGGCGGCGGCGAAGGGCGCGGCGATAGACGGCTTCATCGCTTCCCTGCCCCTCGGCTATGACGCGCGCGTGGGCGAGCGGGGCCTCAAGCTGTCGGGCGGCGAGAAGCAGCGGGTCGCCATCGCCCGCACGCTGGTCAAGGACCCGCCCATACTCGTCCTCGACGAGGCGACGAGCGCGCTCGACAGCCGGACGGAGGCCGCCATACAGGATGTGCTCTCCTCCATCGCGAAGCGGCGCTCGACCATCATCATCGCCCACCGCCTCTCCACCATCGTCGATGCCGACCGCATCATCGTGCTGGACGACGGCCGCATCGCGGAATCGGGGCGCCATTCCGAACTGCTGGCGAGGAACGGCCTCTATGCCGCCATGTGGGCGCGGCAGGCGGCCGAACGGGTGGAGGCTGCATTGGCGGAGACCGTCATCGAAGAGGACGGCGCCGAAGAGGAAGGCGAAACCGTCGATGCCGCCATCCGCTGAGGCCGCCGTCCGGGAGGCCCGCGCGCTCTATGTGCATTGGCCCTTCTGCGTTTCCAAATGCCCCTATTGCGACTTCAACAGCCATGTCCGCGAGAGCGTGGATCAGGAGGCATGGCGCAGCGCCCTACTGAAGGACATGGCGCATGAGGCGGAGCGGACGGGCGGCGGCACCCTCTCCTCCATCTTCTTCGGCGGCGGCACCCCCTCGCTCATGCCGCCCGCGACCATCGCCGCGATCATCGAGATGGCTGCGATGCACTGGGACTTCACGCCCGATATCGAGATCAGCATGGAGGCCAACCCCAACAGCGCGGAGGCGGCACGTTTTGCGGATGTGGCGGCGGCCGGGGTTAACCGCGTATCCATCGGCCTGCAGGCCCTGCACGACGATGCCCTGAAATTCCTCGGCCGCGCCCATGCCGCCGGCGAGGGGCTGCGCGCAGTGGAGATGGCGCAAGGTCTGTTCGGCCGGGTGAGCTTCGACCTCATCTACGCCCTGCCCGGCCAGGGCGAGGCGGACTGGGCGGCGGACCTGGACCGCGCTCTCGCCATGGGCACCGGCCACCTCTCCCTCTACCAACTCACCATAGAGCCGGGCACGCGGTTCGAGACGATGGTGCGCAAGGGCGAGTTCGTCCCCGCCGATCCCGACCATGGCGCGACGCTCTACGAACTGACGCGCGACATGACGGCGGCGGCGGGCATCCCCGCCTATGAGATCAGCAACCATGCCCGCCCCGGCGAGGAGAGCCGCCACAATCTCACCTATTGGCGCTATGGCGACTATATGGGCATCGGGCCTGGCGCGCATGGCCGGGTGATGGGCAAGGCGACGCGGCGTCATCGCAAGCCGGAGAACTGGATGGCCGCCCTCGCCGCGCGGGGGCACGGGATGGAGGAGGAAACGCCCCTTCCCGCCGACGAGCGCGTGACGGAGGCACTGATGATGGGCCTGCGCCTTGCCGAGGGCGTGGACCTCGATGCGCTCGGCCGCAGGCTGGGCGTCGAAGCGGAGGTGGATCGACGCGCGGCCGCGCGGCTCGCGGCGCAGGGTCTGGTGCGGATGGAGGGGAGACGGATCGCCGTCACGCCCGAGGGCATGCTGGTGCTGGACGCGCTGCTTGGGGAATTGCTCTAGGCAATGGTCCGGCCCTATGACGGGCCATGTTCAGCAGGCGTTCGACACTTGGCGGCATGGGCGCGCTCCTGGCCGCCCTCTCTCTTCCCGCCCCGCTTTCCGCCCGCTCGTCCGACAAGCCGCCGCGCCTCCGCCTGGGGGACAAGGTGGGCCTGATCGCGCCCGCCAGCTCCAGCGACGACGAGGCGCGGCTGGAAGCGGTGCAGACCACGATACGCGGCATGGGACTGATCCCGCAGGTCGGGCGGCATGTGCCGGACATCTACGGCTATCTGGCGGGAACCGACGAAGACAGGGCGGACGACATCAACGCCATGTTCGCGGACGAGAGCATCCGCGCCATATTCGCCATACGCGGCGGATGGGGCAGCGCGCGGCTGCTCCCCCTGCTCGACTGGAAGACGATCCGGGACAATCCGAAACTCCTCATCGGCTTCAGCGACATCACCGCCCTTCATCTCGCCTTCGCGGCGCGGGCGGGCTTCCCGACCATCCATGGCCCCAATGCCGCGAACCGATGGGACGTGACGAGCTGGAACAGCCTGTGGCGGCTGGCCTTCACCGGGGAGACCCCGCTGCTCGGACAGCCGGACGGGGTGGACCGGACGCAGGATCCCTGGCGCGTCACCACCATCCGGCCGGGCAAGGCCAGGGGATCGCTTCTGGGCGGCAATCTCTCCGTGCTCAGCGCGCTGCTCGGCACGCCCTGGGCGCCTGATTTCGACGGCGCGATCCTCTTCCTGGAGGATGTGGGCGAGGCGGAATATCGCATCGACCGCATGCTGAACCAGCTTGCCCTGTCGGGCGTGCTGGGCAAGGCCGCGGGCGTGATCTTCGGCCAATGCTCGCGCTGCACCGCAGGCGTCGAAAACTATGCCGGCTTCTCCATTGGGGATTTGTTCGAGCAGTATTTCGCGCCGCTGGGCGTACCGGCTTTCACCGGCGCCAATATCGGCCATGTCGCCAACCAGCTCTGCCTGCCCGTGGGCGCGCGGGTGGAGATGGATGCGGAGGCGGGGACCATCCGCCTGCTCGACCCGATCGTCGCTTGACGCAAAAAAGGCCCCGGATGCCGGGGCCTTCCCTCTATCGCCCTGATATCGGAATCAATCCTCGAAGGGATCGCGCACCAGGATCGTGTCCTCGCGCTCCGGCGAGGTGGAGACCAGCGTCACCGGGCAATCGATCAGTTCCTCGATGCGGCGGATATATTTGATCGCCTGCGCGGGCAGTTCGGCCCAGCTGCGCGCGCCCGCCGTCGTTTCCTGCCAGCCGTCCATCTCCTCATAGACGGGCACGGCGCGGGCCTGATCCTGCGGATGGGGCGGCAGATAGTCATAATCCTTGCCGCCCACCTTGTAGCCGACGCAGATCTTCAGCTTCTCGAAACCGTCGAGCACGTCCAGCTTGGTCAGTGCCACGCCGGTCACGCCGGAGACAGCCGCCGACTGGCGAACCAGCACCGCGTCGAACCAGCCGCAGCGGCGCTTGCGACCCGTGACCGTGCCGAATTCATGCCCCCGCTCGCCAAGGCGCTGGCCGGTTTCGTCCTCCAGCTCGGTCGGGAAGGGACCGGCGCCGACGCGCGTGGTATACGCCTTCACGATACCCAGCACGAAGCCGACGGACGACGGGCCGAGGCCCGAGCCGCCGGACGCCGTGCCCGCGATGGTATTGGACGAGGTGACGAAGGGATAGGTGCCGTGATCGACGTCGAGCAGCACGCCCTGCGCGCCCTCGAACAGGATGCGGTCGCCGCGCTTCTTCGCCTGGTTGAGCGTCACCCAGACCGGCCTCGCATAGGGCAGGATGAAGTCCGCGACCTCCGCCAGTTCCTTCACCAGCGCGTCGCGGTCGATCGGCGGCTCGCCAAAGCCCGCGCGCAGCGCGTCATGATGCGCGCAGATGCGGTCGAGCTGCGGACCGAGATCGTCGAGATGGGCAAGGTCGCACAGGCGGATGGAACGGCGGCCCACCTTGTCCTCATAGGCCGGACCGATGCCGCGGCGGGTGGTGCCGATCTTGCCCGCGCCCGATGCATCCTCGCGCAGGCCGTCAAGGTCGCGGTGGAAGGGCAGGATCAGGGGCACATTCTCCGCGATGTGGAGATTGTCGGTGTTCACGTCGACGCCCTGCCCCTGGAGCTTGGCTACCTCGTCCCGGAAATGCCAGGGGTCCAGCACCACGCCATTGCCGATGACGGACAGGGTGCCGCGCACAATGCCCGAGGGGAGCAGCGACAGCTTGTAGGTGTTGTTGCCGACGACCAGCGTGTGGCCCGCATTATGGCCGCCCTGAAAGCGGACAACCACGTCCGCGCGGCTCGCCAGCCAATCGACAATCTTTCCCTTGCCCTCGTCGCCCCATTGGGCGCCGATCACGGTTACATTTGCCATGGATATACGTCCTCACCCTGCCGGGGGAAGTCCATGCCGCCCTTCGACAGGACTCGGCGGCAGGACTGGATGACGGCTCCCGAGAGCCGGACCGGCGAGGCGGTTAGGTCAGCCCACACCCCATGTCAAGCATGGCCTCCCCTATCCCTGGCTCCTGTCCCCGGATGGCGGTAGGCGGCGCGATGCCTACCCGGATCAGGACGATATGCCGGTGACGCGCTCATAATTGGCATTGAGCATGTCGAAGGCCTGGCTGAATCGTCCCTCGCCCTCCGCGTCGCGCAGGAAAGCGACATTCTTCACCCGGATTTCCGGCGGGGTGGGTATGACGGCGAACAGCTCCATCACCTCGTCGATGAAATCGTCGAGCGGCATATAGCCTTCCCGCGTGGACTGGCCGGGCGTCAGGTCGGTCTGGACGGCGGGCGGGATCAGTTCGATCAGTTCCACCTGATCCTTGAGCGTATGGCGCAGCGATATGGTGTAGCTGTGAATCGCCGCCTTGGTCGCGCAATAGGTGGGCGTCGCGGCCAGCGGGACGAAGGCAAGGCCGGAGGAAACCGTGACGATCGCCGCATCCTCCTGCCCCTTGAGATGATCGACCAGCGCGTCGATGAGGCGGATGGGCGCGAGGAGATTGGTCGTGATGGTCTCCTCCGCATCGCGCAGGTCGCGGCGCGCGCCCGCCTTCTCCGCGCGCATGATCCCCGCATTGGCGATCACGACATTGAGCGAGGGGTGATCGGCTATTATCTGGGCCGCGAACGCCTCTATCCCGCCCGCATCGTCCATGTCGGCCGCATAGCCGACCATGCCCGGATTCGCGGCGGCGATTTCGTCCAGCAGCGCCTGCCGCCGCCCCGCGACGATCACCTTGTTGCCCGCAGCATGGAAACGCTCGGCCAAGGCCCGGCCGATGCCGGAGGTGCCGCCGGTGATGAGGATGGTATTTCCCGAAAGACGCATGGGTCCGCTCCTTTCCAAAGATTGCTGGCGTCATGTACGCCGCCGCTCTCCCGATTGAAGAAGGCACCTGAAATATTCATACACACCTTATGGAAAGTGACTTACCCGAAAGCAGGCGGCGCTTTGACAGGTCCGCCATGGACGAGGCCCGCGCCATTGCCGGGAAAACCCCGCCCGCCGAGATCGACCCGCGCGTCGAGCGCCTGGTCAACGAACTGATCGGCCGGGTCGCGGACAAATGGACCATGCTGATCCTGGAAGTTCTGGAAGACCATGGCGAGTTGCGCTTCACCCGTATCGGCAGGCTGGTCGACGGCATCAGCCAGAAGATGCTGACCCAGACATTGCGGCAGATGGAGCGGGACGGGCTGGTCATCCGCACCGTCCATCCCGTCATACCGCCGCGCGTCGAATATCGGCTGACCGATCTCGGCCACAGTCTGGGCGCGGCATTTTGCGGCGTGTGGATATGGGCGGAGACCAATTTGTCGCGGATCGAGACGGCCCGTGCGCGGTTCGACGCGATGCGGCAGCGGCAGGCTGGTCCCTGACGGCACCCATCGCTGACGCGAACCCCCTTCCCCTTGCGCTCGCCCCCAAAGCCAGCGCACAGATACCGAAGAAGTTCAGGAAGAGGATCAGCATGACCAGCCAGGCACAGAAACTTCGCGACCTCATCAACAAGGGCGAGCATTTCGTCGCGGCCGAAGCCTATAGCGCGCTTACCGGCCGCATCGTGGAGAGCGTGGGATTCCAGGCCGCCTATCTGGGCGGCCATGCCTGCAGCGCCTTCCATTATGCCGTGCCCGACAATGGCGTGTTCAGCCAGATCGAGCAACTCGATCAGGCGGGCCGCATCGCGGAGGCCATGTCCATCCCCCTCATCGCCGATGCCGACACGCTGGGCGAAACGGTGGCCGACGCCTTTCACTTCACCCGCAAATATATCCGCGCGGGGATTGCGGGCTACCATGTCGAGGATGAGGTGAACCCCAAACACAGCAAGTTCGCGGGCGGGCTCATCTCCATCGAGGACATGCAGTTCCGCATCGACGCGGCGACCCGCGCGCGGGGCGGCCATCCCTTCGTCATCATCGCGCGCTGCGACGAGATGTATGCGGAGGAGAAGGGCGGCGGCGGCTCCAGCAATATCGAGGAAGCCATAAAGCGCGGCAATGCCTATGCCGAGGCGGGCGCGGACGCCATCGTCTTCGCCTCCGCCCCGCCCGCCGCGCAAGCGGAAATCATCCCGCATATCAAGGCGCCCGTCTGCACGCTGGGCTTCAACCTGCCCGGCACGGCGTTCACCCTTTCCACCGGCTGGGGCTGGACCGGCGCGGCACAACTGCATCTCGCCCGCGCCAGGGAACTCATGGAAACCGGCACGGTCAAAATGGACCCCATACTCGAAGGCAAGGACAAGCTGATCGAGCAGGACCTGTACGACGCGCTGACGCTCGATTGGGTGACCAAGACGGGCCGCAAGGCACGCTGAACGCCGATGCATAGAGGCGGGCGGGCACCGGCCCTCCTGCCTCGCCGCGGGGCTGGAAGCCGCCTCTTCTCTCCCTCGTTACGGCAAACGGTCGCGTAACGAACACCGCCCGTCGCTCGCACGGCATGATGCTTGCACCCGATTGGGCCTGACGCGGGTTGGGCACGGGGCGCGCTGGCGGGGTACTGTGCCCGTCTGCCCGACGCGTTCAAGAAAAAGGGAGGGTTGCTCCATGAAATTCCGTTCCGTTGCCCTGTTGGGCTTCGTTCCCCTTGCCCTCGCGGCCTGTTCGAAGAAGGAAGATGTCGCCGCGGCTCCGCCTCCGCCGCCTCCGCCGGGATCGGTCGCGGGCAGCACCGCCGCGGATCGCGACGGCGACGGCATTGTCGACGGCTATTACACCTCCAACGGCATCTACCATCCCTATGCGCCGCCTGCACCGCCTCCGCCGCCTCCGCCGC
>JASGGS010000192.1:0-8075 GCA_047602685.1 Sphingobium sp. | reverse complement strand
CAGTCCCAGTCCCAGCCCTGGACCGCGCCGCGCCCGTCCGCCCGGCCGGTGGAGGGGGCGGGCGTCGAATATATCGACGTCCTCTTCAGCACCAGCGAGGCGGCATCGGTGGTGGAGAGGATCAGGGACCGTCCCGCCGATGCTCCCTTCGCCTATATCGTCACGCCCAATGTCGATCATATCGTCCGTCTCCAGAGCCGCCGTTCCGACCTCTGGCCCGCCTATCGCGGCGCCTGGCTGACGCTGTGCGACAGCCGGATATTGGCGCGGCTGGCGCGCAAGGTCGGCTTTGCCCTGCCGGTGGTGCCGGGCAGCGACCTGACGCAGCAGATGTTCGGGCAGGTCGTGCGCCCCCGTGACCGGATCGCCATATTGGGCGGGCGCCAGGATCTGGTGGCGGACCTCGCCGCGCGCTACGGGTTGACGGATGTGCGGCATTATGATCCGCCCATGGGCTTCATCCACAATCCGGTGGAGGTGGCGAAGGCCGTGCGCTTCCTCGTGGAAAGCGGGGCGCGCTATCATTTCCTGGCGGTGGGATCGCCCCAGCAGGAAATCCTCGCCTATCGCGTGGCGCGGGCGGGCGGTGCGACGGGGGTCGGCTTCTGCATCGGCGCCAGCCTCGATTTCCTGACGGGGGTACAGGAACGCGCGCCGCGCCTGATGCAGCATATGGGGCTGGAATGGCTCTTCCGCCTCGGTTCGCATCCACGCCGCATGTGGAAGCGCTATCTGGTCGACGGGCCGCTCATCTTCCCGATCGAGCATCGCTGGCGGCGCGATCATGCCCGGCCGTGACGGGCGGGGGCGCCGGGCATCGTTCGGCGCCTGTCTCGCCCTCCTGGCCGTGCCGCCGGGCATCGCCGCATGGAGCCTGTCCGAACCCGCGCGTCCCATGGCCGCCGGGCAGGCCGGATCAGGCCCCGGCGCGCCAGTCGTTTCCGGGGCGGCTCCCGCTCCCGTTTCCGCGCCGGGCAACCGGCGGCCGACCCGGCTCGGCATCAATCTTTTCGGTCCCGCCACCTATAACCGGCAGCAGGTGTTCAGCAATCTCATCAGCCAGAGCGAATGGTTCTCCTCCCGTGGCGGCGGCTGGACCGCCTTTCCGGCCGGTCAACTGGATGGGCAGGGATGGATACGCCATCTGGAACCGGGGCAGACCGCGCCGCGCCCGCTGGTCCTGCCGCCCGCGCCCTTCCGCCGCACCGCCGTCGCCTGCACCTATCAGGGGCGCGGCATGCTGGAGGCCGGGGGCGTCGCCAGCGTCAGGGCGCGGGGCGACCGGTCGATCCTCCTCGACCTCCGGCCGACCGGCGCGGACGATGAGGGGGCGTGGATCGAGCTGACGCGGACAGACCCCGCCAATCCCCTCCGCGCCCTGGACTGCCGGGAGGAGGGACTGCCGCCCGGCGAGCGCTTCCACCCCGATTTCCTCGCCTTTGCGCGGCAATTCGCCTTGCTGCGCTTCCTCGACTGGCAGCGCGTCAACGACAATGCACCCGTGCGCTGGGCCGACCGGCCGCGCCCCGACAGCGCGTCGCAGGTGGGGCCGGGCGGCGTGTCGATAGAGGATATGGTGGACCTGGCCGACAGGACGGGCGCCGATCCCTGGTTCCTGATGCCCTATCGGGCCGGGCCGGATTATGTCCGCGCCTTCGCCCGGCTGGTCCACGACCGCATCGACCCGCGCCGGACCGTCTATGTCGAACTGGGCAACGAGATCTGGAACGACATGTTCGATGCCGCGCGGCAGGCCCGCAGCGAAGGGATGGCGATGAAGCTGGGCGACGGCGATCCCGGCCGGGCGCAGATGATCCGCTATGCCGGGAAAGTGCGCGAGACGATGCGGATATGGACGGAGGTCTTCGCCGACCGTCCGGACAGGCTGGTCCGCGTGGCATCCGCCCAGAATGCCAATCCCGACCTTGCCGCCATCATCCTCGGCCATGGCGACACCGCCTCATGGGTCGACGCGCTGGCCACCGCGCCCTATGTCTGGATCGACCTGGACGGCTATGGCGCGGGCGACGTCGACCGGATCTTCGCGCGGATGCCCGGCGCCATTGACGCCGCCTTTGCCTTTGCCGAACGCAACCGCGCGGTGGCGAGCCGCCACGGCAAGCGCTTCATCGCCTATGAGGGCGGCCAGCATCTCGTCACCGGCGACATGGCGCTGGCCCGCGCGCTTCAGCGCGATCCGCGCATGGGCGCGCTCTATGACGGCTATCTGGAACGGTGGAGCCGGACCATGGGCGGCGAACTCGTCCTCTATGCCTCGACCGCGCCCATCGGCGATTACGGCGCCTGGGGATTGCAGGAATATGCCGGGCAATCCCCGGCGCAGGCGCCGAAGCTCCAGGCCGTCCGCCGCTTCCTGGCGAGCCGCCGATGATGCGCGGCGGCTTCCTCCTCCTGGCGGCGATGGTCGGGATCGGCATCGTCGCGGAGGCCTATCTGCTCGTCAAGCCCGCCCTGCACGTCGTCATCGTCAGCATGGCGGCGATCGGCCTGTTCGCCTTCTGCCTCCAGCGACCCTACAGGCAGGCGCTGCTGTGGCGGGCGACGGTCATCGCCACGGTCATGCCGCTCCTCGCCTGGTCGCTTCCCGTCCTGTGGCTGCTGTTCCTGCTGCTCGGCCTCGGCGTGCCGCTGGTGGCGCGGCGGTTCGACATGGTGGTGCCCGTCTATCTGTTCAGCCTGCTGCTGCTGCCCGGCCTTGAATCCTCCATCATGATCGGGCCGCTGAAGCTGGTCGATTTCAGCCTGCACGACGCGCTGGCGGTCGGGGCGGGGGTGACGATCCGGTTCGGCGGGGGCAGGGCGCGGCCGCATCCCCGGTCGGACATCGCGGCATGGTCCGTGATCCTGCTGCTGGGCATGGCGCTGGCGCGGGAGACCAGCCTCTCCAACCATCTGCGCTCGGCGCTCAACGTGCTGATCGACCTCGGCCTGCCCTATTACATACTCAGCCGGGGCATAAGGACGATGGAGGAACTGCGCGCGGCGATGCTGTGGATGGGATGCGGGGCCGTCACGCTGGCGGCGCTTCTGGCCTATGAGCTGGTGAAGACCTGGCCGATCTACAATATCCTCTATGCCCAATATGATCTGCCGACCCTTGTCTCGGCCAAGATGCGGGGCGGCTATCTGCGCGCGGGCGGCCCCTTCACGGAGCCGACCTCCGCGGCGATGGTGCTGGCCGTCTGCATCGTGTCGCTATGGCTGTGCCGCCGCTATTTCCGGTCGGCATGGCATCATCTGCTGCCGCTGGGCGTGGCGATGGCCGGGCTGTTCGCGCCGCAATCGCGCGGCGCATGGATCGGCCTGATCCTCGCGCTGGCCTGCGCCGACCTGTTCCGGAGCCGCTATCTTCCGCTCGCCCGCAAGGCGTTCCTGGTCGCGGGCAGCGTCTCCATCCTGGTGCTGGCGGCGGAGATCTCCAGCGGCGTTTCCGACCGGCTCGGCCTGTCGGGCGACGCCAGCGACACGTCCGACTATCGCCGCATGCTGTTCGAGAAGGGGATGAGCGCCTTCCGCGACCGCCCGGTCCTCGGCTATTCCGTGCCGGAACTGAACTACCGCCTGGCCGAGCTGCGCCAGGGCGAGGGGATCATCGATTTCGTCAACAGCTATATCTGGATCATGCTGATATCCGGCACGGTCGGGCTGGCGATCTTCGTGGGCGCCTTCCTCTATTATGCGGGATCGCTGTGGACCGCGCGGCGCGGGGCGGGGACGTCCCATGACGGGCGGGAGGCGGCGACCTTCCTCTTCGCGAGCCTTTGCATGATGCAGGAGATGCTGTTCTTCACCTCCTTCGGCACGCGCCCGGCTATGTTCGTGTTCATCGTCTTCGGCTGCTCCACGGCCTATATGGGGATCGCGCGGGCCGGACGGCGGGCACCGTCTCCGCCGGGGGCCGTCCCAGCGATCGCCGCCTGAGTTCAGCCGGACAGGGGACGCAGGAGAAAGTCGCCGGCGGCGCCCGCCGCCATGCCCGCCACGGCCGCGCCCGCGAACAGCATCTCCTGCCGCAGGTCCAGCAGCCCGGCCCGGTGCATCAGCACCCATTTGAACAGCAGCGCGGGCGCCTCCATCAGCGCGACCACGACGACCAGCCCGAAGATGCCCTCGCTCAGGAAGGCGGCCGGTCCCATCAGGCCCAGCCACAGCAGCTTCACCACGCTCGCCTCGAAGGTGGCGCGGATGCGGCCGGTGGCGGTCAGCGCCTCGTTCGCGGCATTGGAGGGCAGCGCGAACAGGGGCATGATCGCCAATATGCGCAGGTACAGCCCGGCATCGGCATAGCGCGGGTCGTAGAGGATCGCGATGACGAGGGGCGCGCAGCCGATCAGCCCGCCCGTGGCAAGGCTGTAGAGCAGGGACGGCAGCCGCCGCCGGGCATAGAATTGCGCGCGCAGGTCGGCGCATCCGTCCCGCCAGAGCTGCGAATAGCTGGGATAGAGCACGCGGCTGGCATAGGCGGTGGTGAAGGCGAGGGGGGCCGAGGCCAGATTGCCCGCCAATATGTAGAAGCCGAACTCGTCCAGCGGCATGAAGCGCGCGAAGACCAGCTTGTCGCACTGGACGAGCAGCAGCGTGATGATGCTGGAGCCGGTGACGAAGCGCGCGAACCGCCACAGGTCGCGCGCATAGCGCCTGTCGAAGGCCAGGCGCCGCGCGGAATCGGCGAACATCGCATAGCTCAGCAGCGACTTGAGCGCCGAGCTGCCGAGCAGCGCGACGATGATCGCCCAGGGTGTCCGCCACAGATAGGCGAACAGGGCGGACAGCAGGATCTGCACGACCGCCACCGCCAGTTCGAGCAGCGACAGGCGCAGGATCATCCGGTTGCGCAGCGCCGTCAGCAGCGTCAGCGAAGCCACGCCCTCTATGGCGAAGGTCAGCGAATAGGCCGCGATCAGCGGCGCCAGCTCCGGCTTGTCGAGCAGCAGCGCGATCGGTTCGGCCAGGGCCACCAGCAAAAGGCTGAGCGCGGCGGAACGGATCAGCGATATCGTCCATACCGTGTCGAGGAAGCGCGGCCGGTCGCCATCCTCATGCCGCACCACGAACGCCTGGAAGCCGAGATCGGAAACCATCGCCGCCGTGAAGGTGATGGAGGCGAGAATGCCCGATATGCCGAACACCTCCGGCATCAGCAGCCGGGTCAGGACGATGCTGCTGACCGCGCGCAGCATGTTGTTGAGGATCACGAACAGGACGACGATGTTCGTGTCCCGCCCGGCAAGGGCGATCAGGCGGCGCGGCAGGCCGGACATGATCCGGGATGCGGGCCGGGGCGCGGGGGCGGACGCGGGCAGGGAAAGGCCGTTTTGGCTCATGGCCGCTCCCCCGCGACCGTCGCGCCGTAGAAATCGATCATCTGCTTCCCCACCACCTCGACCGAGAAGGTTTCCCGGCAGCGTTGGAGGCCGTTGGCGGCCAGCCACGCGGCCTCCTCCGGACGGCTGAGCAGCCAGTCGAGGCGATCGGCGAGGGGCACCGGCTTGCCGACCGGCGTCAGCAGGCCGGTGCGGCCGTCCATCACGATCTCCGCGCTGCCCGGCCAGTCGGTCGAGACCATCGGGCATCCGGCCGCGAACCCTTCGAGCAGCGCATAGCTGAAAATCTCGTAGCGGGAGGCGAGCACCGTGACGAAGGCGCGGCGGCGCAGCGCGGCGATCTCCTCCGGGCCGATCCGGCCGAGGAAGGTCACGCGGTCCCGCGCGCCGGGCGACAGATGCTCGCGCGCATATTCCGCGAAGCGGAGGCGGTTTCCGGGCCTGTCCTCCAGGCCGATATCGGGTCCCGCCAGGGTCAGCCGCGCGGCGGGATGGCGGGCCGCCAGCCGTTCGAAGGCGGCGAGCATCGTGTCCGCGCCCTTGCGATAGTCAAAGCGCCCGACCATCAATATGTGGCCCGGCTCGCTTGCCGCGAGGGTCCAGCGCTCCTTTTCCGGCCGGATCGCGATGGGATTGGCGATGACCGCGCCCCGTGCCCCCGGCGGGCGTCCATATTCGCGGCAGGCCGCGTCCAATATGGCGCGGGTGGGCGCGGTCAGCGACCGGGCGGAGCGGACCGCGCGGCCTTCCGACCGGCATCGCTGCGCGTCGCCGCGCTCCTCGCGCCGGGTGCGCGGTCCCGAGGGGTTGAGGAAATAGGGGCCATGGAGGCGGGTGACGACCGGGATGCCCGCCCGGTCCTGCACCGTCCTCGACCAGCCGAAGCTCTCCTCCATCTCCACCAGGTCGATGCCCGCGATCCGCCGCGCCGTCTCGATCTGCGCCGCGATGCGCCGCCCGACGCCGGGCAGGTCGCCGCGATGCCGGTCGATGCGCCGGCTGGCCCAGCCCCGCAGCGCGCGCATCGGTCCTGCGCCATTCCCTTGCGCGGCGCGCTCCAGCGGGACGATCTCGCCGGCGGCGCGGAACAGATGGCCGCGCGACACGACCGACACGTCATGGCCGTTCGCGACAAGATAGTCGCGCACCGCCGCCGTATAGGTGACGATGCCGTTGGCCGCGCGCGAAGGCGGCCAGTCGGGGGAACAAAAGCAGATATGCACCCGGACTGCCTCCCGCAAAGGTCCGCAATGGATCGCACCACCTCTATTCCGGCGGGGCAAGTCGTGTCGATCATGAGAACTCCCAAGGTGATTTCCCCGCCTTGCCCGCGCTCCCGTGGAGGCGTCTTATTCATGCCGTCCGGCGAATCCGGACTGCCGGGGATCAGGAAATGGCTCTGCTCAACTTCACGGACATGGACGGCTATCCGGTTCTCGACTTCGACAGGTGCGGCGCGGCGGGCCGGTCGCTCGCCGCGCGCTATCGCGAGGCCGCGCCCTTCCCGCATATCGTCATGGACGATTTCCTCGACGCGGACCTGCTGCGCCGGGTCGTGTCGGAATTTCCCGACAGCACCGGCCATCCCTGTTTCCTGCGCGACCAGGAAAGGCTGAAATTCCAGTTCCGGCCGGACCAGTGCGAGGGACCGGCCACGCGCATGCTGTTCGCGGAGCTGAACTCGCGCGCCTTCCTCGCCTTCCTGTCGGAACTGACGGGGATAGAGGGGCTGATCCCCGATCCCTATCATTCGGGCGCGGGCCTGCACGAGATCAAGCGGGGCGGGCATCTCGGCATCCACGCGGATTTCCCGCAGCATGAATATATGAAGGTCGACCGCCGCCTCAACCTCCTCATCTATCTCAACGAGGATTGGGAGGAGGATTATGGCGGCGCGCTCGAACTGTGGGACCGCCGCATGCGCCGGGCGGAGCGCAGGGTGCTGCCGCTGCTCGGCCGGGCGGTGATCTTCAACACCGACCGCGACACCTTCCACGGGCATCCCGATCCGCTGGCCTGCCCGGACCACCGGTCCCGCCGGTCCATCGCCACCTATTATTACACGGCGCGCCCCGCCATGCGCGCGGCCATCGAGCGGACGACGGACTTCCGCCGCAGGCCGGGGACGGGCGACAAGCACGACTGGCGCACCATGTTCCACCATCTGAAGGCGGACTGGCTGCCGCCCGTGCTGCAACGGCGCAGGACGGGCTAGGGAGCAGCCGACCATCATCTTGCGAAGAGGTTTCCGATGGCCACGCTGCTCCTCTGGCTCGCCTGCCTCGCCATTTCCCTTCCCGTCGCGGTGCTGGCGCTCGAATGCGCGGTCGGGGTGGCGCGCGCGCGCGGGGGACGGGGCGGCCGCATCGGTCCCCTCGCGCCGCCGCCGCCTTTCGCCGTGCTGATGCCCGCGCATGACGAGGCGGCGGGGATCGGGCGGGCGGTGGCGGACGTGCTGGCGCAACTGCGCCCCTGCGACCGCCTGCTGGTGGTGGCGGACAATTGCACGGACGACACCGCCGCCATCGCGCGGGCGCTGGGCGCCTGTGTCCTGGAGCGCGACGATCCGCTCAGCCGGGGCAAGAGCCATGCGCTGAAATTCGGCCGCCGCTTCATGCGGGAGGATGGGGAATGGAATGGCGTGGCGGTCGTCATCCTCGTGGACGCGGACTGCTCGCCCGCGCCGGGCGCGCTCGGGCGCCTCGCCGCCGCCTCGGCGGGGGGCGGGGG
>JASGGS010000191.1:0-8115 GCA_047602685.1 Sphingobium sp. | reverse complement strand
CCCGCCGCGCGCGTTCCCTGCCGCCGCCGCGCCCCTGATCCCCGGCCCGCGCGGGCATGGGCGAGGCAGGGCGTTGGCACGGGCGCGGTCAGTCCCTATGAGGCGAGCCGTGCCTGCCTCCCTGCCCCCCGCCCCGGACAGCTTCATATTGCTCGACGATGCCCGTCCCGGCGGGGCGGGTGCACGCCTCTATCGCGATCCGGTGGGGGAGGTCGCGGCGTGGCGGCCGGAGGAGGTGCTGCCCGCGCTGGAGGCGATCCGCGCCGCCCACCGGCGGGGCCTGCATGCCGCGGGCTATCTTCGCTACGAGGCGGGGCATGCGCTGGAACCGGCGCTCGCGCCGCTGAACCGGGCCGCGCGCGCCGGGGAGGCGCCGCTGCTGTGGTTCGGCCTCTTCGCCGGCTGCGCGACGCTCCGGGCGGGGCAGGTGTCCGGCCTCCTTCCCGATCCGGACTCCGGTGCTCATGGCGCCGCGCATCCGCTCCTCGACGCGGCGGGCCATGGGGAGGCGCTGGCGCGGGTGCTCGACTATATACGGGCGGGCGACATCTATCAGGCCAATCTGACTTTCGCGGCCACCGTGCCCCTGCCCGGCGATCCGCTGGCCGCCTATGCGGCGATCCGGCCGCGCGCCGCCATGGGCCATGGCGCCCTGATCCGGCAGGACGGGCGGCATATGCTCTGCTTCTCGCCGGAAAGCTTCTTCGCCCTTGCCGACGGCCTCGTCACCGCCCTGCCCATGAAGGGCACCGCGCCTCGCCACGCCGATCCCGCCGCCGATGCGCGGGCGGTCGCGGAGCTGAGGAGCGATCCCAAGCAGCGGGCGGAGAATCTCATGATCGTGGACCTGATCCGCAACGACCTCTCCCGCGTCTGCCGGGCGGGCAGCGTGCGGGTGCCGGACCTCTTCACGGTGGAAAGCTACCCGACCGTCCACCAGATGACATCGCGCGTCGTCGGGCGCCTTGCGCCGGGCCTGGACGCGGTGGACGCGCTGGCGGCGCTCTTCCCCTGCGGATCGGTGACGGGCGCGCCCAAGATCCGCGCCATGGAGGTGATCGCGGAGGTGGAGCGGCACCGGCGCGGTCTCTACACCGGCTCGATCGGCAGCATCGATCCGGACGGCAATGCCCGCTTCAATGTTGCGATCCGCACGATTTCGGTGGACAAGGGCGCGGCACAAGGCGTCATGGGTATCGGGTCCGGCATCGTGGCGGACTCGCGGGCCGACGCCGAATGGACCGAATGCCTCGACAAGGCGCGCTTCCTGGAGACGCCGGGCGAGAAGGACAAGCAGGGGACTTGAAGGTTGAACGAAGGGCAGGCGCGGTTCGATCTGTTCGAAACCATGGCCTTCGATCCGCATGAAGGGATCGCGCATCTCGAACGGCACATCGCCAGGATGCAGGACAGCGCGGAAGCGCTGGGCTTTCATTTCGATCGGCATGCGCTGCGCAACGAGTTGCAGACCGCGACATTCCGCGTGACGGAACTCAGCCGGGTGCGCATCCTGCTGTCGCGCGGCGGCGCGGTCGCGGTGGAGGTTCGCCCGCTCGGCGGATGGCCGCAGGCGGTGATCCCCGTGGCGGTGGTCCCGCGCGGCGCGGAGGCGGGCGACCCGCGCCTCCTCCACAAGACCACCGACCGGCAATTGCACGAGGCCGCGCGGGAGGCGGGCGGCACCTATGAGGTGCTGATGATCGACGCGGACGGCTATCTGACCGAAGGCAGCTTCACCTCCATCTTCCTGGAACGCGGCGACCGGCTGGTGACCCCGCCTCTGTCCCGCGGCCTGCTCCCCGGAATACTGCGCCAGCACCTCATCGAGATCGGCGAGGCCGTGGAGGGCGATATCCGCCCGTCCGACATTCGCGGCAATTTCTTCATCGGCAATTCGGTGCGCGGCCTCGTCGCCGCGACTTTGGTTGCCCGGCGCGGCGATCCTGTTTAAAGGACGCCGCGCGTCGGCGCCATGCCGCCGCGATGCCACGCCCTTATCCGCCTCCTCGATCTGAAAGGCTGTCTCCATGTCCCGCACGTCCGTCGCCCTCGGCCGCATCCAGCCCAGCGCAACCCTCGCCATGACCGGCCGGGTCAATGCCCTGAAGCGCCAGGGGATCGACGTCATCGGCCTGTCGGCGGGCGAGCCGGATTTCGACACGCCGGACTTTGTGAAGGACGCCGCCATTGCCGCCATCCGCGCGGGCCAGACCAAATATACCGATGTCGACGGCACGGCCGAACTGAAGGAGGCGATCGCCGCCAAGTTCAAGCGCGACAACGGCCTGACCTATCAGACCAGCGAGATCAGCGTGAACGCGGGCGGCAAGCACACGCTGTTCAACGCCCTCGTCGCCACGGTCGATGCAGGTGATGAGGTCATCATCCCGGCGCCCTATTGGGTCAGCTATCCCGACATCGTGAACTTCGCGGGCGGCACGCCGGTCTTCATCGCCGGTCCCGCCGCGCAAGGGTACAAGATCACGGCCGGGCAGCTTGAGGCCGCGATCACGCCCCGCACGCGCTGGGTCCTCCTCAACTCGCCCTCCAACCCGTCGGGTGCGGCGTATAGCGCGGACGAGCTGAAGGCGCTGGGCGAGGTGCTGAAGCGTCACCCGCATGTGCTGGTCATGACCGACGACATGTATGAGCATGTCTGGTACGCGCCGACCCCCTTCGCCACCATCGCGCAGGTCTCGCCGGAACTGTACGACCGCACGCTGACCGTGAACGGCTGCTCCAAGGCCTATTCGATGACCGGCTGGCGCATCGGCTATGCCGGTGGCCCGCAATGGATCATCAAGGCGATGGCGAAGCTGCAATCGCAGTCGACGTCCAACCCCTCCTCCATCAGCCAGGCGGCGGCCGTGGCCGCGCTGAACGGCGACCAGAGCTTCCTGGAGGAGCGCAATGTCGCCTTCAAGCGCCGCCGGGACCTGGTGGTGGCGATGCTGAACGATGCGCCCGGCCTGTCCTGCCCGGTGCCGGAGGGCGCCTTCTACGTCTATCCCGACGCCAGCGGCGTGATCGGCAAGAAGACCCCGGACGGCAAGGTGATCGGGACGGACGAGGACCTGATCTCCTATTTCCTCGACTCGCACCGCGTCGCGGCCGTTCATGGCGGCGCCTTCGGCCTCGCCCCGGCCTTCCGCATCAGCTATGCCACCAGCGAGGACGTGCTGAAGACCGCCTGCACGCGCATCCAGGAAGCCTGCGCCGCTCTCGGTTGAACCGGCCTGAGCCAGACCGACATCCCAGTACGATCAGTGGCGGGAAGCAACCTTGTTTCCCGCCATCTTCATGCCATTTCGTCACGGCCGTAACAAAAGTGAAACCGGTCACATGCGGTTAACTTGGGACCGGCTAGGTAATCCGCATGGAGGGCCGGGAACGGCCCTCATGTCCGTAAAGCGAGATGAGTTATGATGCGTGCCCTGACCAGCGATGTGATGCTCCGCTTCCTTGGCGGCTTTGCTGTCGGAGCGGTGCTGGTGTTCGCCGGTGGCGCCGACCTCATCAATGCCATCGCCTGAACTCCGCCGATTTGCGATCGCGGGCGCGGCCGCCGCGGTCTGCCTGCTGCTCGCGCCGGTTGCGGGCGCGGCCGAAACCGCCGTCAACGCGCCTGCCCCCCGCCTCGACCCCCGCTCGGAGGCGAGGCTGGAAAACGCCATCTTCGCGGGCGGGTGCTTCTGGGGCGTGGAAGGCGTGTTCAGCCATGTAAAGGGCGTGACGAGGGTCGTTTCCGGCTATGCCGGGCCTTCCGCCCCCGCCGTGGACTATGAGAGGGTCAGCACCGGCACCACCGGCTTTGCGGAGGCCGTGCGCGTGACCTACGATCCGCGCATTGTCTCCTATGGCACCTTGATGCGCGTCTTCTTCTCGGTGATCGCCGACCCGACGACGCTCAACGCGCAGGGGCCGGATCGCGGCACCCAGTATCGCAGCGCGCTTTTCCCGCTGACACCCGATCAGGACAAGGCGGCCCGCGCCTATCTGGTGCAGCTCGGCCAGGCCCGCTTGTGGACCAAACCCATCGTGACGAAGGTGGAGTGGTATCGCGGCTTTCAGCAGGCGGAGGGCTATCATCAGGATTTCCTCGTCCGCAATCCGCGCCACGCCTATATCCAGCGCTGGGACAAGCCCAAGCTGATCGCGCTCAAATCGACCTTTCCGGATCTCTGGCAGGCCCGGCCCGCGCGCTGATGCTCAACCATAGGCGATGACGTTGGCCGCCGATGTCACCAGCCCGCCATTGGCTGCGATGGTGACGCCGGTCAGCCAGCGCGCCTCGTCCGAGGCAATGAAGGCGGCGACATCGGCAATATCCTCCGGCTGGCCGATCCGGCGCAGCGCGGTCCAGCGCGGTACTTTCTCCGTCCAGTTCTGCCCCTCCAGCCGTCCGGTGGCCGTGGTGCCCGGTGCGATGCTGTTGCAGGTTATGCCCCGTTCCCCCAGTTCCTGCGCGGCGGAACGGATGAATGCTTCCGCCCCGGCCTTGGATGCGGACGGGACGGATGCACCAAAGGCGGGATGCGTGGCCATGCCGGAGGAGATGAGTATGACCCGTCCATGAGGACTGCCGGTCAGCCGCGCGAAGGCCATGGTGGACAGGATGACGGAGCGCAGGTTGAGCGCGAGGGTCGCGTCGATCCGGTCCGCCCTGTGATCGACCACCAGCCCTCCGCCGCCGCCGCCCGCATTGCAAACGAGGATGTCGAGCGCTCCATGCAGGGCGAAAGCCTCCTCGACGATGCGAACGGGCGCGTCGGCTGTGGTCAGGTCGCCGGTCACCATGGCGGCCGGGCGGCCCGCTGCGCGGATATCCTTCGCCACGGCGTCGAGCGCCTCCGACGGCGCGCGGCCATGGAGGACGATGCTGGCTCCCTCCGCCGCCAGTCTGCGCGCGATTGCGGCGCCAATGCCGCGCGACGATCCCGTCACAAGCGCCACCCGATCCCGCAGCCGCATCTTTCCCTCCTGCCCGTCTTTCCGGCAGAAAACATGGGCGGGGCGAGGACGGCAAGCGGCGCGGCTTGACCGCAAAGGAAAGACCCCCGCTCCGGGGGCAAGGAGCGAGGGTCTCGTCTGGGCGGACAATGCGGTGTCCGCTAACTAAGTGACGGCGGGGGCGGTGCGGGTAACAGGGGGGAAGCCCGCTTGCCGTCCGTCGTCACAGGCATTGAATAGCCTCCCCCACCTGACCGCTGGATGAATGGAATGGGGCAAAATAATGGAGCATATGTCGCAAACTGTAGCATATGGCCGAATGGCTGATTTCCTTGGGTCAAGGCCATGGAAATACCTTGTCCGGCCGGTCTTCGCCCGTGGCCGGCCGGACGAATCCGGGCAGGGTCCGTTCAGGAAGGAAAGGGTCAGCGCCCCGCGCCGCGCTGCGCCGGGCGCGGGTCCTTCCACCGGAAGGCGGAATCGGCGATGGGCGCGCCGTAACGCACATTGCCGAGGCGGATGCTGGTGCGGTTGCCCTGGGCATCCCGCGCCACCCAGCCATAGAGCTTCAGCCCCGCCGCGCCGCCCTCGTCCCGCTGGAACACCAGATTGATGACGCCATATTCCGGATGCTGCGCATCGCGTATCTCGACGGAGAGGACGCGGGGGTCTCCCGTCTGGATCAGCTTCCCATAGCGGGTGAGGTCGCGCGAGGGGTCGAGCAGGGCGCCCAGCGGCGAATTGCGGATCGGCCAGCGCTGCACCTGCCGCACCTCATAATCGATCATGTAGAGCGACTTGCCGTCCGCGACGATCAGCAGCGGGTTGGAGGGGTCATATTGGAAGCGGATATTGCCGGGCTGCTTCCACAGCAGCTTGCCCTGCTGCACCTGGCCGCTGCGGTCGGTCTGGCTGAAATCGGCGGTCATCGTGGTGACGGAACGGATATGCCGCTGCACCGCGTCCAGATCGTCCTGCGGCGCGGCCAGCGCTGTCACCGGCGCCGTGATCATGGCACCCGCGGCGGGCAGCAGCAGCGTGAGGGCGAGGGAAAGGGCGATGGGTCCGCGACGGCGCGGACGGGGGGAAGGGACAGTCATGGCACCGATGTAAACGCGCCGCCTTGAATGTCCACTGAACCCCCATGGATAGAATTTCGAAACCACGACTCTTTACCGGGTGGCAACGGCGCAATGACACAATCGGAATGAACAGATATTTCGGGTGTGCAACATGTTGAAAAGGATCAGGGCCGAGGATGTCACTCTCGGCATGTTCCTCCACAAGCTGGAGGGCTCCTGGCTTTCCCACGGTTTCTGGAAGCGCCGTTTTCTCCTGGAGGATGAGAGGCAGCTTGCGGACCTCAGGGCGAGCGCCGTCGAATGGGTGCTGATCGACGTCTCCAGGGGCAGGGACGTCGAAACGCCTGAACCGAAGGGCGAGCCGGTGCTGGTCGTCGCACCCGAAGTGCTGGCCGATGCCACGCCCGACCTTCCTGTCCCCGTGACGCCGCCATCCGTCGTCCGCCACGATGCGGAGGGCGGTCGCCGCGCGCAGATCCTCGGCCGCGCCCGCCAGGCGGAAAGCGATGCCGCCGCCGCGCCCGCCCCGGCGCGGGCCACGCCCTATCGGCCGCTCGCCTCCCGCATGATCGCGCCCGGTCCGCGCTCGCAATCCGCGGAAATGACCGCCGCGTCGGAGATCGCTTTACGCTCGCGCCAGACCATGCGTGACCTTTTCCATCAGGCGCGTCTTGGCAAGACGATGGATATCGCGGCGGTCGAGCCGCTGGTCGACGACATCATGCACTCGATCCAGCGCCATCCCCATGCCTTTAACGGCGTGGTGCGGCTGATGAAGACGAGCGATTATCTCCACACCCATGCCCTCGCCGTGTCGGCGCTGATGATCAATCTCGGCATCCAGCTCGGCCTGCGCCAGAACCAGGTGCGCGAGGCGGGGCTGGCGGGCCTGCTCATGGATATCGGCATGGGGCATGTGCCTGCGGAAATCTACGACAAGCAGGGCCAACTGACCGAGACCGAGGAGCAGATCGTCCACAGCCACACCACTCTGGCGCGCGATTTCATGGCGGTGGAGGGCGGGATTCCCGAATCGGTCATCGATGTCTGCCTCCATCACCATGAGCGGTATGACGGCAGCGGCTATCCGCATGCGCTGGTCGGGCAGGATATCTCCCTCTTCGCGCGCATGGCGGCGATCTGCGACAGCTATGACGCGATGACTTCCCGCCGCACGCACAAGGCGGGCATCGACCCGGCGCAGGCCATTGCGATCATGCGCGAGGATATCCATCGCTACGATCCGGATATCTTCGAGGCGTTCGTGCGCGCCGTCGGCATCTATCCCGTCGGCGCGCTGGTCCGTCTCAGCAGTCACAAGCTGGCCGTGGTCCTGGACCAGAATCCCAAGAACCCCACCCTGCCGCGCGTCCGCGTCTTCTACTCCATCACGGACAGCAGGAAACTGTCCGAGCCGGAGGATCTCGACCTCGTATACCGCATCGGCCGCGACGATATCGTCTCGCGCGAAGTGCCGGAGCAATGGGGCTTCGAGGATTGGGACAAGATGGGCACCGACCTGTTCCGCAAGGCGATGGGAATCACCGTCCGCTAATGAATCGAACCGTTCAAATCGGCTGCCCGCTTTCGTCGCGCAGCACATCGCGGCGGCCCACATGGTTGGGCGGTCCGACGAAGCCGTCTTCCTCCATCTTCTCGATGAGGCGGGCAGCGCTGTTATAGCCGATGCGGAGCTGGCGTTGCAGCCAGCTTGTCGATGCCTTCTGGTTCTCGAACACCAGCTGGCAGGCCTTGCGATAAAGCTTGGCGTCGGCGCTGTCGTCGCCCAGGTCCGCGCCGTCGAGGGCGAAGCCGCCATCCTCCGGCTCCTCGGTGACGGCGCTGATATAGTCGGGCTTGCCCTGCGCGCGCCAGTGATCGGCGATGGCGCGCACCTCGTCATCCGACACGAAGGGGCCGTGGACACGGGTCAGGCCCTTGCCGCCCGCCATGTAGAGCATGTCGCCCTTGCCCAGCAGCTGCTCGGCGCCCTGCTCGCCCAGGATGGTGCGGCTGTCGATCTTGGACGTCACGAAGAAGCTGATGCGGGTCGGCAGGTTCGCCTTGATGACGCCGGTGATGA
>JASGGS010000020.1:0-33086 GCA_047602685.1 Sphingobium sp. | reverse complement strand
CGCGCGCGTGGCGGCCGGCGGCGCGGGCGCCTTCACCGCGACGGCGGCGGGCGTCATGGCCGCGATGCAGTCGGCGCCCGGCGTGGCGATGACCAGCCTGTCGCGGCAGGCGGACGGCACGGTGCGCGTGCAATTGTCGGCCGCGCGGACGGAGGACATCAATCTGGTCCTGATCGCCCTCCAGAATGCGGGCTGGCGCATCGCCGCCAACAATGTCCAGCAACAGGGCGCGCAGACGGTGGCCGATATCAGCGTGGTGGGATCATGAAGGCGATCAGGGACTGGTGGAGCGGCCTCAGCGACCGCGAGAGGCGGCTGGTCGCGCTGATGCTGCTGCTCGCGGGCGGTGTGCTGCTGTGGCTGGGCGTCTGGCGCCCGGTCGAGGCGGGGCTTGCCGATGGCTGGCTGCGCTATGGCGCGGCGGTGGACGCCAATGCCTCCGTCCGCGCAAAGCTGAAGGCCCTGAAGCGCCTGAAGGGCGGGGGCGGACCGGCCGCTGGCGACGTTCCCATCGGACAGAGCGTCGCCCAAACGGCATCGGAGGCGGGATTGACGCTGGACCGCAGCGCGGCGCAGGGCGAGGGGCGCCTGGCCGTCACGATCGGATCGGCCCGGGCGGGCGCGCTGCTTGCCTGGCTGTCCGATCTGGAGGCGCGCGGCGTGGCGGTCGAGACGATCGGCATCAGTCCCGGCACGACAGCCGGCACGGTCGTCGTGCAGGCCGTTTTGCGGGAGAGCAGATGATGGGCCGGCTCCACCTCTCGCGTCGCGGGCGCACTATATTGGCGGTCGCCTTCCTCATCGCGCTGCTGGCGACAATGCCGTTGCGCCTCCTCTTCTCGGCGGTTGGCGCGGATGAGTATGAGATTGCCGCGCGCTCCATTCGCGGTCCGGTCTGGTGGGGCGCGGCGGAGGAATTGCAGGTCGGTCCCGTTCGCGTCGGCACGGTCGATGTCATGCTCTCCCCGTTCCAGTTGCTGCTGGGCCGGGCGCGGTTCGATATCAGCCGCAGGAAGGGCCTGCCCGACGATATAGAGGGCGCGCTGACCGCCGGGATCGCGGCGCGGGGCGTGGACGACATGACCGGCACCCTGCCCATGGGCGGCGCGCTGGCGCCTTTGCCCATATCGGCGGTGGAGATGCAGGATGCCTCCATCGCGTTCAACGGCGCGCGCTGCGTGAAGGCCGAAGGGCGCGTGCGGGCGCTGCTGTCCGCCGGAGTGGCGGGGCTGGACCTCGCCAACGGGCTTTCGGGAGAGCTGCGCTGCGACGGACCGGATCTCGTCATCCCGCTTGTCAGCCAGTCGGGGTCGGAGCGCATCGATCTGCGCCTGTCGGGAACGGGGCGCTATGAGGGCGGCATGAGCATTGCGACCGGCGATCCCGTGGTCGCGGCGGCCGTTGGGGCCATCGGTTTCCGTCCCGTCGGCGGCAAGCAGGTGCTTCGCGTCAGCGGATCGCTGTGACGGCTGCGGGAGCCTGGTGCCTGGCCGGGATCGTCCTCGGCCTCGTGATCGGCAGTTTCCTGGGCGCTCTCGTCATGCGCTGGCCGCGCGGCGAACGTCTGCGGTCGGGGCGGTCCCGTTGCGACAGTTGCGGGCGGACGCTCGCTGTCCGCGACCTGATCCCGATCCTCAGCGCATTGGCAAGCGGGCTTCGCTGCCGGACATGCCGGGCGCGGATCGATCCGGCGCATTGGGTCATGGAGGCGGGCGCCGCGATCATCGGCGGCGCTGCCTTCGCACTGGCGGACGGGCCGCTGGCGGCGCTGGGATGGTCCCTGCTCGGCTGGCTGCTGCTCGCCCTGGCGCTGCTCGATGCCCGGCATTTCTGGTTGCCGGACGCGCTGACATTGCCGCTTGCCTTTCTCGGCCTCACCATCGGTCCCTTCTCGACCGGTGCCGGTCTCTTGGACCGATGGATCGGTGCCGCGGCGGGCTATGGCGCGCTTGTGCTGGTCGCGATCGGCTACCGGGCGTTGCGGCGGCGCGAGGGGCTGGGCCTTGGCGATGCCAAGCTGCTGGGCGCTATCGGGACATGGACAGGCTGGGCGGCGCTGCCGTTCGTCCTCCTGATAGCATCGACCGGCGCGCTGGCCTGGACCGCGCTCATGGCGCTTCGCGGGGACCCTGTGCATGGGGGATCGCGCCTGCCGCTCGGCACCTTCCTTTGCGCCGCGGCGGGGCCGGCCATGCTTGTCGAAACCCTGCTCCTTCGATGAGCGTCATCCATTTTTCAGGATTATGCCTGGCCTGCCGTGGAGTGGCGGCGGGAGAGCGCCTGCCCCGGAAAGCGCGGTTTTCCGGACGTCCGGCGCGGATGCCCGTTCTCGGTTCGACGCATGGCTAATCATCCGTAAACCATTAACGCGTAGCAAGAACCTTCCGTCAGAGGAGGGTACGGCTTGACTGCGACTATCAGAACCGACGCAGCCTATGAGGGCCTTTGCCGTTCGCACATGATGTTGCACATGGGACTGGACGGACGGATTCTCTGGGCCAATGCGCGTTTCTGCGAGGCCAGCGGTTTTCGCCTGTCCGATCTGGAAGGGCGGCTCGGCACGGAGATACTGATTTCCGAAACCCCTCGCGAAACCGCGGCATTGCGGCGCACGCGGATGGTCAATGGCGAGCATGTCGGCGGGTTGAGGCGGGTGCGCACATCCTCGCAGGGGACGCTGTGGCTGCACGTGACCCTCGCCCCGTTGGAGGATGAGGACGGCAATCTGGCCCGCATCCTCGTGCTTGCGACCGATGTCACCGAATCCTGCGAGCGCCTGTCGGAGACGGAGGCGCTGCTCGCCGCGATGGATCGAAGCCAGGCGGTGGTGGAATTCGCGGTGGACGGCACGGTGCTCGATGCCAACGCCAATTTCCTGACGCTCTACGGCTATGATCGCGAGGATGTGATCGGGCGCCCCCATAGCATGTTCTGCGATTCCGCCATGGTTCAGGACGCTGAATATCGCCGCTTCTGGGAGAGGCTGGGCAATGGCCAGTTCGAAAGCGGCCGTTTCCTGCGCCGCGCTCGCGACGGGCGCGGGGTGTGGATTCAGGGCAGCTATAATCCCGTCTTCGATCGGGAAGGACGCGCCATAAAGATCGTGAAGATCGCCAGCGACGTCACGGCGCAGGTCGAGCTGGAGCGGGAGGTGCAGCGCCAGCTTGAGGAGGTGCAGCGCTGCCGCACCGACATAGAGGATCAGAAGCATATGCTGGAATGGACGATGAGCCGCCTGTCCGGCATCGTCTCCACCATTCGCGACATTGCGTCCCAGACCAATTTGCTGGCCCTGAACGCTGCGATCGAGGCTGCGCGCGCCGGTGAGGCGGGGCGGGGCTTTGCCGTGGTGGCGAGCGAGGTGAAGAAGCTGGCATCGGATACCCGCGCCGCCACCGCCCGCGCGGCGGAGATGATGGCCCGTAGCGAGGATGACGGCAGCATCGAATGGTTCGGCGGCCAGATGATGGAATGGTTCGTCGATACGAACGGGAAGGATGCGGCAAGCGACGAGGCGGCGGCCTGATCGCCGTTGCATGCCCTGCCGGCGGGCCGTTATAGGGCGCGCATGACTGCAACCATCTTGTCCGTCCTGATGCTCGCCGGGATCGCCATGCTCGCGGGCGGCCTCTATCTCGTCATCAGGAAGGGCGATCGCAAGCGCGGCATGTTGATGCTCGTCGCCGCGGTCGTGATGTTCGCCAATGTGGCGATCTGGATCGCGCCGACCCCATCGGGCGACAGCCTCAGCGCGCCGGACAGCCAGCCGCGCTGAGGTCCCCTATCATTTGATGGGCGAATCCGGCGCCAGGCGCATGTCGAGATAATTGTCCACCGACATCATGAGCTGGTCGCGCTCATGCTCGAAGAAATGGTTCGCGTTGCGAATTTCGTCATGATGGATGGTGATGCCCTTCTGGGTCCGCAGCTTGTCGACCAGCCGCTGGACGGAACTGGGCGTCACCACCTCGTCCGCCGCGCCCTGCACGATGATGCCGGAGGCGGGGCACGGGGCCAGGAACGAGAAATCATACATGTTGGCGGGCGGCGCGACCGAGATGAAGCCGCGCACTTCCGGGCGGCGCATCAGCAGCTGCATGGCGATCCACGCGCCGAAGCTGAAGCCCGCGATCCAGGTGGTCTGCGCTTCCGGATGGAAGCTCTGCACCCAGTCGAGCGCGGCCGCCGCGTCCGACAGCTCGCCTATTCCGTTGTCGAACGTGCCCTGGCTGCGGCCGACTCCCCGGAAATTGAAGCGCAGCGTTGCGAAGCCGCGCTTCACAAAGGTCTTGTACAGCGCCTGCGTGATATGGTCGTTCATCGTGCCGCCGCCGTGCGGGTGCGGATGAAGGATCATCGCGACGGGAGCGCGGGGACGGGGCGGGGGGCTGAACCGTCCCTCCAGACGGCCTTCGGGACCGGGAAAGATGACGTCGGGCATGGCACCTGATGAGTTGAGGGAAACAGGGAATAAGACCGTGCCGCTGGCACGGGTTCGAGCCTGCTCTATATAGGTGGCGGTTGCTTTTTCGCAATCTAGGATTGATGCCTCCCGAATCGTGTCTGCTATCGTGCCTGCTTCATCCCGGTCCATCTATCTCGACCATGCCGCCACCACCCCCCTGCTGCCTGCCGCGCGGGACGCGATGGTGCAGGGGCTGGACGGGTGGGCCAACCCGTCCTCGCCCCATGCGGCGGGGCGCAAGGCGAAGGCGGCGCTGGAGGATGCGCGGTCGCGGATCGCGTCGGCGCTCGGCTGGACCGGATCGATCATCTTCACCAGCGGCGCGAGCGAGGCGATCGCGATCGCCGTGCGGCAGGCCAGGGTGGGCCGCCTGCTGGCGGGAGCGACGGAGCATGATTCGGTCTTGCGCCATTTTGCCGGAACGCCGGTCCCGGTCGACGCTCTGGGCCGCGTATTGCCGGAGGATGTCGATCTGTCGGGCGCCCTCGTCGCCATTCAGCATGTGAACAGCGAGACGGGCGTCGTCCAGCCCGTCGAGGCGCTCGCCCCGGAGATTCGCGCGGGCGGCGGCCTGTGGCTGTGCGACGCAGCGCAGGGAGCGGGCAAATTGCCGCTGGCCGATGCGGACTTCATCGCGCTGGGCGCCCATAAGCTGGGTGGTCCGGTCGGCATCGGCGCCCTGCTGGTGCGCGATCTAAAGACCTTGCACGCGCATGGCGGGCAGGAAATGGGTTATCGGGGCGGCACCGAGAATCTTCCCGCCATATTGGCCTTCGCAGCCGCGCTGGAGCAGCCGCGCGACTGGCTGGCGGAGGCGGCATCGCTGCGGCGGCGGCTTGACGCGGCGATCGCGGAGATGGGCGGCACCGTCGTCGCGTCGGAGGCGCAGCGCATCCCCACCATCGCCTCCTATCGCATGCCGGGCGTCAGTTCGCGGGCGCAACTCATTCGTTTCGATGGCGCGGGCATCGCGGTTTCCGCCGGCAGCGCCTGTTCCTCCGGCACGCTCAAGACCAGTCCCGTCCTTGCCGCCATGGGATGGGACGAGGGCGCGGCGGGGGAGGTGGTGCGCGTCAGTCTCGGCTGGTCCACCACGTCCGCGGATGTCGATGCCTTCCTTGAACAGTGGCGCCGAATCGCGCAACTCTGATAGGATGAACGCCCGAACCATGGTCCCGGCACGATGATCTATCTGGACTATCAGGCTACCACTCCGCTGGCGCCGGAAGTGATCGCGGTCATGACGGAAGGGCTGGCGCGCTACGGCAATCCGCACAGCGCGCATGCTCTGGGACGCCAGGCCGCGGCGGAGGTGGAGGTCGCGCGCGAACGCGTCCTGAAGGCGCTTGGCCTGCCGGATGGCCGCCTCGCCTTCACCAGCGGCGCGACAGAGGCTTTGAACATGGCGATACAGGGCGCCGCGCGCGCCGCGCCCATGGGACGCAACCGCATCGTCACCATCGCGACCGAGCATGCCGCCGTCATCGATACCGCCGCTGCCCTGGCGCGGGAGGGGATGGAGCCTGTCTTCCTGCCCGTCGGTGATGACGGGCTTGTCGATCTGAACGTCGCCGAAGGGGCCGTGGACGAAGGCACCGCCCTGGTCGTTGCCATGCAGGTGAATAACGAGATCGGCGTGATCCAGCCTCTGGCCGAACTGGCCGCCATGGCGGAGCGGGCAGGGGCGCTGTTCCTGTGCGATGCCGTGCAGGGTTTCGGCCGCATGTCCCTTCCCATCGTGCCGGACATGGTGGCGATCAGCGCCCACAAGATCCACGGGCCAAAGGGCATAGGCGCGCTCTGGCTGCGGGGCGACATGACGGTGCCGCCCCTCATGCATGGCGGCGGGCAGGAAGGGGGATTGCGGTCCGGCACCCTCTCGCCCCTGCTCTGCGCCGGTTTCGGGGTGGCGGCCAGGCTCGCGCATGAGCGGCGCGCCGAGGACGCGGCCCATGTCGAGGCATTATGGGATATGGCGCGGCGCTTGTTCGCGGGCTGGACGATCAACGGCAGCACGGATCGCCGCTATCATGGCAACCTCAATATCCGGCGGGATGGCCTGGATGCCGCGCGCCTCCTCTCCTCCTGCCGCAGGGTCGCCATGTCGCTCGGCTCGGCCTGCGCAAGCGGCTCGGGGCGGACCAGCCATGTCCTGCGCGCAACAGGTCTGACGGATACGGAAGCCCGTTCCTCCATTAGGCTTGGCTTCGGGCGCTACACCACTATGTCTGACCTGGAGGAGGCCGCACTCCTCATCCAGGAAACCGCCAGCGAGCAGGAGCGCATCGCATGACCCGCCCCGCGCAGATTCTCGTGCGCTTCATCAGTGCCAATGGTGAGGAAGTGCAGGAAGTGCGCGCCAGCGATGGCGATAATCTGCTGTCGGTCGGGCAGGCTGCGGGGCAGCCGCTGGAAGGCACGTGCGAGGGGCAGATGGCCTGCTCGACCTGCCATGTGATCGTGGATGCAGGGGATTTCGGCAAGCTGCCCCGCGCCAGCGAGGCGGAGGAGGATATGCTCGATCTCGCCGCGGCCGCGACGCGGACCAGCCGCCTGTCCTGCCAGATCACGCTGGATGCCGGGCTGGGCAGCCTGACCGTGCGTATTCCGGGCGAGAGCCACAACATGCAGGGCGTCTGACCACTCTTCGCCCAGGCGATATCAACTCCCGCTTGAAAAAGCCCGCCGACCCGGCCATATGCGCCCCCGGAAGTCGGGCGGGCGCAGTCTTCGCCAACCTGGTCAGGTCCTGACGGAAGCAGCCACAACGAATTCGCTGCGGGTCGTTCCGGCTTCCACCCCTTTCCGGCAGCATTGTTCCTCTCGCCGCCTTCGACAGGCGGACGATGACCCGTTAAGACGGTCCCATGTCCGATTCACCGCAGCCCTATCGCGTCCTTGCGCGCAAGTACCGGCCGCAGACCTTTTCCGAGCTGATCGGTCAGGAGGCGATGGTCCAGACGCTGGGCAATGCGATCAAGCGTGGCCGTCTGGCCCACGCCTTCGTCATGACCGGCGTGCGCGGCGTGGGCAAGACGTCCACGGCACGCCTGATCGCCAAGGCGCTGAACTGCATCGGCACGGATGGGCAGGGCGGTCCCACCATCGATCCGTGCGGTGTGTGCGAGCCGTGCAAGGCGATTGCCGAGGGTCGCCATATCGATGTGGTGGAGATGGATGCCGCCAGCCATACGGGCGTGGACGACGTGCGGGAGATCATCGAGGCGGTACGCTATGCCGCCGTTTCCGCTCGTTACAAGATCTACATCATCGACGAAGTGCACATGCTGTCCAAGAACGCCTTCAACGCCCTGTTGAAGACGCTGGAGGAGCCGCCCCCGCACGTCAAATTCCTGTTCGCCACGACCGAGGTGAACAAGATCCCCGTGACCATCCTGTCGCGCTGCCAGCGTTTCGACCTGCGCCGTATTCCGGGCGAGAAGCTCCAGGCGCATTTCGCCCATGTGGCGGAGGAGGAGGGGGTGAGCGCCGATCCCGCCGCGCTGGCCCTGATCGCCTCGGCCGCCGAAGGGTCGGCGCGCGACGGCCTTTCCATCCTCGACCAGGCGATCGCCCATGCCGAGCTGGCGGAGGGCGAGCGCCTCCACGTCACCGCCGAACAGGTGCGCGACATGCTGGGCCTTGCCGACCGGGGCAATATCCGCCGCCTGCTGGGCCATGTTCTGGCGGGCGATGCAGGCGATGTGCTGGATTCGCTGGCGGGGCAATATGGGCTGGGCGTCGATCCGGCGGGCATCGTCGCCAACCTCCTCGATCTCGTCCATGCCGTGACGCTTGCCAAATCCGGCCGCCAGGACGACGATCCGGCGCGCTCCGCCGAGGAGAAGGCCGCGCTGGCCGATTGGGCCGGCAAAATGGGTTTTTCCGAGCTGCATCGACTCTGGCAGCTTCTGCTGAAGGGACATGCGGAGGTGGTCGCGGCGGTCAATCCGCGCGATGCATGCGACATGGCGCTGCTGCGCGTCGTCCATGCCGCGACCATGCCCGATCCCTCCGATCTGGCCCGTCTGCTGGCAGGTGGGATCGCCGCGGCTGCGGCGGTTTCGTCCGAGCCTGCCGCCACCGCAGCGTCTCAGGACGAACCGGCCTTTCCGGGCATGGCGTCGACGCCTGTACCGCCATCGTCTCCCCCCCCGCCGGCCGCTCCACAGCCCCGGCCTGAACCCGCCGGCCTGTTCCCGGCCGACTTCCCGGCATTGGTGGAGAAGCTGTTCGAGAAGCATGCGGGCCTCGCCAGCGACCTGCATGATTGTGTGGGTCTCATCTCCTATGCGCCGCCATCCATCGAATTCCGCCTGACCCGCCCTCTTTCAGCCACGTTCGGGCGTGACCTTGCCGAGGCGCTGAAAGGGATCACGGGCCAGGGTTGGTCGGTTACCATGGGCGACGGTCCGGCCCAGCCCACTTTGCTGGAGCAGGAGAAGGCACGGGCGCAGGCCCGGGAGGATGCCGTCTGGTCCTCGCCCATGGGGAAGGCCATCCGGGAGAGCTTCCCCGGCGCGGAACTCATCGGTATCGAGCCGGTCGCCGGCAAGGGCGCGGCCGGGTGAAGAATGGAAGCAAGGATTTCAGGACATGAAGGATCTGAACGACATATTGGGCATGGCCAGCCGGGTTCAGGAGGAACTGACCAAGGCGCAGGCCAATCTCGACAGCATCGAGGTCGAGGGACAGTCGGGCGGCGGCCTCGTCAGGGTTCGCGCCAGCGCGAAGGGCCGCATCATCGGCCTGTCGGTCGATGACAGCCTCATCAACCCGGAGGACAAGGGCGTGATGGAGGACCTGATCGTGGCGGCGTTCAACGACGCGCGCGTGAAAGCCGACGAGGCGAGCGGGAAGGAAATGGCGAAGCTGACCAGCGGCCTGCCGCTGCCGCCGGGCTTCAAGCTGCCTTTCTGAATTTCACGGTCCCGTAATGTGCGGAGATTCAGCTATTGCTCATCATTGCGGCGTTACGGGACAGGCGCATGTGCGGGATGAATGATTGAAAGCTGATCGTTCGTACCGATATTGGGCCGACATGCCGGTCTTGCCGGCGGATATGGAGCCAGAATGAACCAGAGCCTTCCCTTGCTGCCCCTGCGCGACATCGTGGTGTTTCCGCAGATGATCGTGCCGCTGTTCGTAGGCCGCGACAAAAGCGTCGTCGCCCTCGAAAAGGCGATGGAGGCCGACAAGGACATTTTCCTCGTCACCCAGCTCGACCCCGCGCAGGATGACCCGCAGCGGGATGACCTCTACAGCATCGGCGTCGTGGCGACCGTCCTCCAGATGCTGAAGCTGCCCGACGGCACGGTACGCGTATTGGTCGAGGGGCGCCATCGCGCGACGCTTGAGGGTGTGGAGGATGCGGGCGGCTATCTCGGCGCTGCGGTCAGCGCGCTGGAAGATGTCGAGGCCGAGGGGACCGAGGTCGAAGCGATGATGCGTTCGGTCGCGGATCAGTTTGAAGGCTATGCCAAGCTCAACAAGAAGCTGCCGGCGGAAACGCCGGTGCAGTTGCGCGAGATCACCGAGCCGGGCCGCCTGGCCGATTTCGTCGCCGCCAATATCAGCGTGAAGGTGTCCGACAAGCAGTCGCTGCTGGTCGAGGCCGATCCCATGAAGCGCCTGGAGATGGTCTTCGCCTTCATGGAGGGCGAACTCGGCGTATTGCAGGTTGAGAAGAAAATCCGTGGCCGCGTGAAGCGGCAGATGGAAAAGACCCAGCGCGAATATTATCTGAACGAGCAGTTGAAGGCGATCCAGCGTGAGCTGGGCAATGGCGAGGGCGACGACGCCGACGAATTGGCCGAGCTGACCGCCAAGATCGCCAAGCTGAAGCTCAGCAAGGAAGCGCGCGGCAAAGCCAATGCCGAGCTGAAGAAGCTGAAGGGCATGCAGCCCATGTCGGCCGAGGCGACGGTCGTGCGCAACTATCTCGACGCACTGCTCGGCCTGCCCTGGGGCAAGAAGTCCAAGCTGAAGAAGGACTTGGTGCAGGCGCAGGAAATTCTCGACGCTGATCATTTCGCGCTGGACAAGGTCAAGGACCGGATCATCGAATATCTGGCGGTGCAGGCGCGGTCGGACAAGCTGAAGGGGCCGATCCTGTGCCTGGTCGGTCCGCCGGGCGTGGGCAAGACCTCGCTCGGCCGCTCCATCGCCAAGGCGTGCGGGCGCGAGTTCATCCGCCAGTCGCTGGGCGGCGTGCGGGACGAGGCGGAGATTCGTGGCCATCGCCGGACCTATATCGGCTCCATGCCGGGTAAGATCGCGTCCAACCTCAAGAAGGCGGGGACAATGAATCCGCTCTTCCTGCTCGATGAGATCGACAAGCTGGGGCAGGACTTCCGTGGCGATCCGGCATCGGCGCTGCTCGAAGTGCTCGACCCGGAGCAGAATTCGAAATTCCAGGATCATTATCTGGAAATCGACGTCGATCTGTCGGACGTCATGTTCGTCACGACCGCCAACTCGCTCAACCTGCCGCAGCCGCTGCTCGACCGCATGGAGATCATCCGGCTCGAAGGCTATACGGAGGATGAGAAGGTCGAGATTGCCGAGCGGCACCTGGTGCCCAAGCAGGTCGAGGCCCATGGGCTGAAGGACGGCGAGTTCACGGTCACCGAGGGCGCGTTGCGCGACCTTCTGCGCTATTATACGCGCGAGGCGGGCGTCCGCACGTTGGAGCGTGAGATTGCGCGTCTTGCCCGCAAGGCGCTGCGCAAGATCGTGGAAGGCAAGGAAGCGGCAGTCACCATCACTCCAGAGAATCTCTCGGAGTTCGCGGGCGTGCGCAAGTTCCGCTACGGCATTGGTGAGGAAGAGCATCAGATCGGTGCCGTCACCGGTCTCGCCTGGACGGAGGTTGGCGGCGAACTGCTCACCATCGAATCCGTCACCGTGCCCGGCAAGGGCGCCATCCGCACCACCGGCAAGCTGGGCGAGGTGATGACTGAATCCGTTCAGGCTGCCTTCTCCTATGTGAAGGCCCGCTCGCCTGCCTATGGCATCAAGCCGAGCATCTTCCAGCGCAAGGATATCCATATCCACTTGCCGGAAGGCGCGGTGCCCAAGGACGGTCCGTCCGCCGGTATCGGAATGGTCACGTCCATCGTCTCCACCCTGACCGGCGTGCCGGTGAACAAGGAAGTGGCGATGACGGGCGAGGTGACGCTGCGCGGCCGCGTCCTTCCCATTGGCGGCCTCAAGGAAAAGCTGCTCGCGGCGTTGCGCGGCGGGATCAAGACCGTTCTTATCCCGGCGGAGAATGAGAAGGATCTGGCGGAAATCCCGGCCAATGTGAAGGAAGGCCTGGAGATCGTCACTGTCGCTCATGTGGACGAGGTGCTGGCGCGCGCGCTCACTGCGCCGCTTTCGCCGATAGACTGGTCGGAAGCCGACGATCTGGCGGCGCAGCCCGCCATCAGCGGTAATGCCGATGGAGAGAGCGCCATTCGTCACTGATCGTCGGGGAGGGGGGATCGCGCCCCGATAACGGGACGATCCTCCCTTGGTGCTGTATCCGGGCCACACTCGTTACCAAAATGTAAACGCTGCTGGTCAGGATGTCGATTTCATCCTACCCAACGATACTGCATCTGCTAACGCCCCGAAATTGCGGGCCTATGCGCGATTTTGCTTTGACTCGGCAAAAAAGCTGCGCCTTATTGCGTCTCCTTACAGAGCGATTCCCGGTGAGCAATAATTGAAGGGGGTTCCCAAGGCATGAATAAGCAGGATCTGATCAGCGCGGTCGCCGACACCAGCGGTCTCAGCAAGACCGACGCGGGCAAGGCTGTCGAGTCGGTGTTCGAATCGATCACGGGTGCCCTGAAGAAGGGAGACGAAGTTCGCCTCGTCGGCTTCGGAACCTTCTCGGTCTCCAAGCGCAAGGCTTCCACCGGCCGTAATCCGCGCACCGGCGAGGCCATGACCATCAAGGCGTCGAGCCAGCCGAAGTTCAAGGCAGGCAAGGGCCTGAAGGATGCGGTCAACTGAACGCTCCCGTCGGACATTGACGGTTCGGCAGAACGGATTTCTAAGGGGGAAGCGGTCAGGCTGCTTCCCCTTTTTTTGTGCGGGGTTGGGAAGAAAGGCGGCACCGCCTATTTTTGTCCTCCATAGGTGAAAGCGGCTTGACGCTGGGGCAGGATGCGCCCTAAGAGCCGCGCTCTGACGCATTTGCGTAAGATATGGCGATCGTAGCTCAGTCGGTTAGAGCGCTGGTTTGTGGTACCAGAGGTCGTGGGTTCGGATCCCATCGGTCGCCCCATTTCTCCTTCCCAAAATTGCTCTTTCGCGTGGTAGCGGCCATCTGGATTCATATCCGGAGACATTGCGGATCGTGAACGGCCGGGCCGGGATGGGAGGCGCCCGCGGTAACGGCGCAACGGCTTCTCTCATGACATGCGGCTTTTCCCGCGCCCGGCCTGTCCCTATAGGGAGGTCATGACTGATACGCGCGACGAAGGGCTGCGGCTCGATCCCAAATATGACAAGGATGGACTGATCACGGCCGTTGCCACCGATCAGGCGACGGGTGAGTTGCTCATGCTGGCCCATATGAATGCAGAGGCGCTGGCCCTGACCGTGGAGACGCGGATCGCCCATTTCTGGTCGCGCGGTCGTCAGACTCTGTGGAAGAAGGGGGAGACCTCCGGCAATATACTCCAGGTCGAGGATATCCGCATCGATTGCGATCAAGATGCGGTCTGGTTGATCGTCCGTCCCCATGGCCCGGCCTGTCACACCGGAAGGACCGCCTGCTTCTATCGGCGGATTTCCGGTGACCGGCTGGAGTGGGTGGATGCGGCGGACGCTTGACCGCGCGGCGGTGCTGCTGCTGACAGCGATAGGCTTTTCTCTTTCAGCCTGTAGGGACCCGAAGCCTGCCGGGCAGGAGGGCAGGGCCGCGCTGGACAGCGCAAACGCCGAAACGGCCAATGCGTTGGAAGCATTGGCCGCCGAAAGCGGCGTGATAAGCCAAAGCAGCGATCAGGACCCCCTTGGCAGTTACGGCCGCAATTATGATGGCGGGGAGGACCGGCTATGCATCGCATCCGCGGGCGGGCAGGGCAGCACCTATCGGGCGGGCATCGAGATCCATATCGGCGATGAGGAATATTGCCGGGGTACGGGAACGGTCCGGCAAGCGGGCGACCTGCTGATCTTCACCTTGGGAGCGGGACGATGCACGATCGCGGCGCATTATGACGGCGACCAGATCGTGATGCCGGGTGCGGTCGATCGGGCCTGCGCCGGCCTGTGCAGCGCGAGAGGCTCACTGGCAGGTGTTACCTTTCCGCGTGCGGCATCGGGCGCAAAGGCCGCCCGAGCTGTTGCGGGCAGGGATGGGAAATCCCTTTGCGACTCCTGAACGAGGAGGCCCGGATGATAGGGAAAGATGGTTAATGAGGCCGCCCCGAACCGAGGATGAGCGTGGGTCAATTCTTAAAGGTGAAATGCCTTAACTTATCGGGCTGTTCCAGCAGGAAGCCAGGATCGCTCCCTTGTTGATTTTTCGGTAAGTTTGGTTTCGGTTTATCGAAACGCGGTATTATCCATTACCAACGAGTGATGAGAAAATCCGTTACTACACTGAAATAAGATACGAAAATTGGTTAACGTTCTTCTTCTTGGGGTGATAGCCGCAGCGTTTCGCTGCCGCGTCGTTCGGCAAGAGGTTGGACAGGAGCGGTAATCGTCCTGGACGGCGCCAATGACGGGACGCGTTCCCGCATGCACCGCTCTCTCGGCTGCTCCTTGAACTCCTTGCAATTGAACAGCGATCTCTCCAGCCCGTCTCCTGCCAGCCGGATATAGGCATAGCTCATGGTGGCGAGCGTTTCCTCGTCTATGGGAAAATTATTGGGCGCATCGCTGGCGCGGGTCCAGCCGAGCAGGCGGCAGCGGATGCGACCGCTGCATAATTGACGGGCAAGTTGCTCATAGGATGCGGGCGGAACCCCGCGATCCAGCAACATGACGAAAGCGTCCCCGCCGCTGTTGAGCGCTGCCAGACGGCCAGGACCGAACCTGTCTCCAATCCGGTCGCGCCCTATCGTGGCGGCCGGACGCGCGAGATCTGCAAAATCGGGCGATAGGGCATTGGGCGGCAAGGGATTTGCCATGCTTGTGCCGCTGCGATGGGCAGGCGACAGGAAAGCCAGCTTGGCGATGCGCGGTTCTTCGGCGATTGCGGAACGGTGGAAAGCGTCCGGCGTTCCCCACCAGCCTTTCCATCGAAAGAACAAATGTGTACCGACAGATATTATCTTGTCGAGTGAACTGCTCCAATAGGGCACTACCCAATCGGTATGATAATGGGTGGCATAGCCCACGCGCTTGTCGACCGTTCCTGACAGCATCCGGCGTGCCGTTTCCCTTGCCCTGTCCCAGGCTGCGGCCGAAGGAGCGCGGGCGAGCGCACCATCGCAGGTAAAGGTGAACTGGCAACCGGTCTCACGCTCGGCACCTTGAAAGACAACGGCGCAGATCGTCTTGGGAAAGGCGGGATGGCGCAGACGGTTGAGGACGACCTGCGCCACGGCCTTCTGCCCATCCGCATCGTCGCCGGCTTCATATAGCTCGGCGGCCGCCAGGCAATCCGTGGCACGGTCCTGCGCGGCGCTGTCCCCTTCGAAGCGGAACGGGCGGGCAGCGGGATTGGGCGCGAGAGAGAAGGGGATTGCGGTGTTGATCGCGCGGGCCGTGGCGGGAGCAATGTCGAGATTGTGGACCGGTTGCACCCTGGGCGGAGTCGAAGGCTGGCCCGCTGCCGGAGGGCGTGCAGGCCGGACAGGCCCTATGGGAGGGGATGCGGGCGGACTGCTCAGGCCGGCCATGACCATCGGTATCCCGATGAAGATCGAAGCCCATAGCAGCGCCGCCCAGCCCGGAGCGCCCTCTTGTATGTCATCTGGAGCGCTCATGACGGCATCTTCTTATTCCGGCAGGAAATCCGGCACGGAAAGATAGCGCTCGCCGGTATCATAGTTGAAGCCGATAATGCGGGCATCAGTCGGAAGATCGGGAATTTTCTGCGCTATGGCGGCGAGGGTGGCGCCTGACGAGATGCCGACCAGCAGTCCTTCCTCCCGCGCGCTGCGACGGGCATATTCCTTGGCGTCGTTCGGATCGACCTGGATCACGCCATCGATGAACTGCGTTTGCAGATTGGTCGGCACGAAACCGGCGCCGATACCCTGGATCGGATGGGGTCCGGGGGCGCCGCCGGAAATGACCGGGGAGAGGGTGGGTTCGACCGCATAGGCCTTCAGATTGGGCCATGCCTGCTTCAGCACCTTCGCCGCTCCGGTCAGGTGGCCGCCCGTGCCGACGCCAGTGATCAGCACATCAAGGGGATTGTCGCGAAAGTCTTCGAGAATTTCCTGTGCAGTTGTAGCGATATGCACATCGATATTCGCGGGATTTTCGAACTGCTGCGGCATCCATGAGCCGGGCGTCTGGCCAATCAGTTCGATGGCGCGCTCGATAGCGCCTTTCATCCCCTTCTCGCGCGGGGTGAGGTCGAAGGTCGCGCCATAGGCAAGCATGACACGGCGCCGTTCGATGGACATGCTCTCCGGCATGACGAGGATGAGCTTATAGCCCTTCACCGCTGCGACCATGGCGAGGCCGATGCCGGTATTGCCTGACGTAGGCTCGATGATCGTGCCGCCGGGCTTGAGCTGGCCGCTCTGCTCGGCCGCCTCGATCATGGCAAGGGCGATGCGGTCCTTGATGGAGCCGCCGGGATTGGCGCGCTCGCATTTCACCCAGACCTGACTGTCGGGAAACAGGCGGGACAGGCGCACATGGGGGGTGCCACCGATGGTTTCGAGGATGGAAGACGCGCTCATGGCTACTCCTATCGTTTCTCAGGATTGCAGGGTTTCGGGTGGATCAAAACTGCGCGCACGTTTTAGCTCAGGATAAAGTCTGGACCAAAGCAGCGTTATGACGATCGCGCCCAGGCCGCCCAGGATGACGGCCGATACGGGGCCGATCAGCGCGGCGAGGAAGCCGGATTCAGCCTCGCCCAGCTCGTTGGAGGCGGAGATGGTGAGCTGCGACACGGCCCCGACACGGCCGCGCATCTCATCCGGCGTGTGAAGTTGGACCAGCGACTGCCGTACGAAGACGGAAACCATGTCGGCGGCACCCCATGTCACCATGGCGCCCAGGGCAACGGGCATCTGGAGAGCGACGGGCAGGAAGGCGGTTGCGCCGAAACTTGCCGTGGCAAGGCCAAAAATAAACACGGAAATCAGCATCTTGCTGCCGACATTTCGCGTCATTGGGAAGAAGGAGAAGAACAGCGCCATCGCTGCTGCCCCCAATCCGGGCGCGGCGGCGAGATGACCGAGACCGCGTGCTCCCACATGCAATATGTCGCGCGCATAGACCGGCAGAAGCGCCGTCGTGCCTGCCAGCAGCACCGCGAACAGATCCAGCGTGATGGTCGCCTGCACGAGGCGGTTGCGCTTCACATAGATGAGGCCGTCGACAATCTGCTTGAGCGGATGGCGCGTACGGTCTGGCTCGGCCTGCCGGACGGGTCCCATGATCAACAGGCCGGTCAAGGAGATCAGGAACAGGATCGCGCTGGCGCCATAGGCAAAATGCGGCTGGATCGCATAGGCATAGCCGCTGACGGCCGGGCCGATGATCGATCCGGATTGCCAGGCGATGCTGCTGAGCGCAAAGGCGCGGGGCAGCAGCTGGGCCGGGACCAGATTGGCGGTGAGCGACCCGAGCGATGGCCCCTGGAAGGCGCGCGTCACGCCGAGCACCGCCGCCAGCACGAAGATGAGCGGCAGGCTGATCCAGCCCTCATAGCTGGAAATCATCAATATGACGGCCGAGAGCAGCTGTCCGATCGTGGTCAATATTCCGATGAGGCGCCGGTTGAAACGGTCCGCGGCGAGTCCTGAAACCGGCGTCATGGCGAACAGCGCCACGAACTGGATGAGGCCGATCAGGCCCAATTGTGCCGCCGCCGCAGGAGAGCTCATGGAAAGTCTAGCAATATTATAGGCTTGCCAGGCGATTATGAGAACCATTCCCTGCTGCGCGATGATGGCGGCGAAACGAACGATGAGAAAGGCCCTGAACGCGGGAATGCGTATCGGATGGGAAGGTATGGCGACGTCCATGGTGGCCTTCACTAAGCTGACCGGCGCGCGCTCGCAAACATTCTCGTACCGCTCACGCAAATATTTTCTTCTGAATAGGTAGAGATAGGGTTTGGGACCGTTACTGGACAAATGGGAGGGGGTGACGCAGCATGGCATGGACGGGCCGACCGAAAGGGAAAAGCATGACGGATTTCCGCTTCGTCACGACCATGCTGATGACGGGCCTTGCCCTTTCATCCTGCGTCAAGCCCGATCGGTCTTCGCCTGACACCACCGCAAGGGCGCCGGTTTCGGCGGTTTCCACGTCGAGAAGCGAGGCATGGACAGCCTTCCGCGACACTTTCGTTGAGCGGCTTTTCCGGCTCGATCCTTATTTTGCCGTCTATCAGGGGCGACATGAATTTGACGGCCATCTTCCCGACTGGAGCGAAGATGGTCTGAAGACGCAGGCCGATTTCCTTGCGCAGGCGGTGGCTGGAGCGCGCGGCTTCTCCGATGCCGACCTGACGCCCGAAGCGCGTTTCGAAAGGGATTATCTTATCGCTGTCGCGCGCGGCCGTCTGTTCTGGCTCCGCGATGCAGACCAGCCGCATGGAAACCCGGCATTCTATCTCAATGGCGGGCTGGACCCCAATGTCTATATCGCCCGGCCCTATGCCGATGCGCCGAGGCGCATGCGGGCCTTCATCGCTTTTGCCCGCAATGTTCCGCGCGCGGCCGCGCAAATTCGCGCGAACCTGAAAATGCCCATGCCGGTCAGTTTCATCGACTTCGGCAAGGCGGGGTTCCAGGGGCTTGCGGATTATTATGTCGGCGGCGCCAAGGCGGCCTTCGCATCGGTGAAGGACCCTGCGTTGCAGGCGGAGTTCGATGCTGCGGCCGGGCCTGCCTCCGGGGCGATGGCCGATCTCGCTCGCTGGCTGGAGGCGGGCAGGGCAACCGCCACGACGGATTTTGCGCTGGGAGCGCCGCGTTTCGCGCGGATGCTCGAGGCGACGGAAATGGTCACCACGCCGCTGGAGGAACTGGAGGCGATCGGCCGTGCGGACCTCAGGCGTAACCAGGATGCCCTGAAAGCCGCCTGTGCGCGCTTCGCGCCTGCCCTTAGCATCCCGGCCTGCATGGACAGGCTCAACGCGAACAAGCCGAAGGGCGGCGTAGTCGAGGCTGCCCGGGTTCAACTCGATGCGCTAAAGGCTTTCGTCGCGGCTTCGGATATCGTTTCCATTCCCGGTGCGGAGCAGGCTCAGGTGGCGGAATCGCCGCCCTATAATCGGCAGAATTTCGCCTATATCGACATTCCCGGTCCCTATGAGCATGGCCTGCCGTCGGTCTATTATATCTCGCCGCCCGACCCCGCCTGGTCAAAGAAGGTGCGCGACGGGTATATCCCAGGTGAGAAGGATCTTCTTTTCACCTCTGTTCATGAGGTGTGGCCCGGCCATTTCCTCAATTTCCTGCATTCCAATCGCTCGCGCTTCGCCTTCGGCAAGATTTTCGTCGGCTATGCCTTTGCAGAAGGATGGGCGCATTATGCCGAGGAAATGAGTTGGGACGCGGGATTGGGGCAGGGCGATCCGGAAACCCATATCGGGCAATTGTCCAACGCGCTGCTGCGCGATTGCCGTCTCCTCTCCGCCATCGGGCTGCATGCCAGGGGCATGACCCAGAAGCAGTCGCGTGCCCTGTTCATGGAGCAATGCTATCAGGATGAGGGCAATGCGCGGCAACAGGCGGCGCGGGGCACTTATGACCCGGCCTATCTCAACTATACCATGGGCAAGCTGATGATCCGCAAGCTGCGGGACGACTGGACGGCCGTGCATGGCGGACGGGCGGCGTGGAAGATATTCCACGATCAGTTCCTGGGCTATGGCGGCCCGCCGATCCCGCTCGTCCGGCGCCAGATGATGGGCGAGGGCGACAAGCAATCCTTGTTCTGATCGGCTGGGGCTTTTCGCCCTGAGCGATTTCCGGCCGGATGGACTCACCCGACGGTGCGGAAATCCCGGAAAACAGGGAGTGTCAGATCGGCTCTGGCTTCAATCGAAGCAAGATCCGCCCTATGCCAGCCGCAGCCTGATTTCCGCCACCAGCCCGCTTCTGCCGTCGGTACGATTGGACAGGGAAAGGTCCCCGCCTTCCGCCCGCATCACCGCCCGGACAAGGGCGAGGCCGAGGCCGGAGCCGCCCGTCTCCCGGTTGCGCGACTGCTCCAGGCGGGTGAAAGGTTCCAGCATTTCAGGTATGCGGGCAGGGTCTATTCCCGGTCCCTCGTCCTCGACGCGCAGCAGGGCATGGCCATTCTCCGTCCGTACGGAGACACGGGCGGCCTGGCCATATTTGATAGCATTATCGACGAGGTTGCGCACGGCCCGCTTGATGGCGGGCGCGTGGATGTTGACGATGGCGCGCTCCGATTCCGCAAAGCGGCTGTCATGGCCCATCGCTTCGAAATCCTCCGTGACGGCCTCGGCCAGGGCGGTGAGGTCGACGCGCTGCGGCGGCTGGCGGTCGCTGCCCGCGCGGGCGAGGGCAAGGATATCCTCCAGCATCTGATGCATGTCCTCGATCGTCGCCGTCATCTGCTCGCGCTCCTCGGCATCCTCGACGGATTCAACCCGGACGCGCAGCGATGCGAGTGGCGTGCGCAAGTCATGGCCGATGGCGCCGAGCATATGATCCTTCTCCGCCAGCATCGCGCCGATCCGCGTCTGCATGTCGTTGAAGGCGCGCGTCAGTTCCCGCACATCCTCCGGCCCGCGCTCGCTGAGCGGGGCATGGGCGGCATGCGGCGTATAGTCGCGGGCCGATGTGGTCAGGTTGCCGAGCGGGGCGGACAGCCGCCGTCCGAACCAGAGCAGGGGCAGGAGCACGGCGGCATAGATCAGCAATGTCTGCCAGATGACGAGACGGGCGAGCGGCGCGCCATTTTCCCGTACGCGGCTGGTGGCGACGATCCAGCGCTTGTCGGCAAGCTCGACGCCGAGGCGGAGCCGGCCGCGCCAGCGCCCTTCGCCGCGCCCGGCGCCGCGCGTCTCTTCTCCGCGCCGTTCTTCGCTACGCCGTTCCATAATCCGCGCCACGCGCGGTGCCTGCATTGGTGCATTGTCGATATAGGCGACGATCTGGCGCGGCTGTATTCCCGCATTCTCGATCATCTCTCTCGCACGCGATGCTATGGCTTCTTCCAGATGGTCCCCGGCCACGGGCGCGCGCTCGCTGAACTCGATGCGAACGCGGTTGGGACCGCCATTCCGGTCATGGCCCGGATGCCGTTCGTCGCCATTCTCAACTGTGTCGATGATGCGCAGCGCCGCCGGCGCGGTCGTCATGGTCACCCATTGCCGCCGGTTCTCCCGGACCAGCAGGGCGAAACTGATCAACTGCGTGACCAGCAGGAGGAGAGCGGCCACCGCTACCAGCTGCGAGGCCAATGTCCGGGGCATGATGCGCGCGAAGATCCGCTTCATGAGCGGGTGACGTCGGCGGAGAGCATATAGCCGCCGCCCCAGACCGTCTTGATGAGGGACGGGGATTTCGGATCGGGCTCGATCTTGCGGCGCAACCGGCTGATCTGGTTGTCGATGGCGCGGTCGAACGGATTGGCCTCCCGCCCTTGCGTCAGGTCGAGAAGCTGGTCGCGCGTCAGCACCTGGCGCGGCCTTTCCAGGAAGGCGATAAGTAAACGATAATCGGCCGTGCTCAGCGGAATCGCCACGCCGTCCGGCCCGGTAAGCGTCCAGTCATCAGTATTCAGCGACCACTCGCCAAAACGGAAGGATCGGGCAGGCGGGGCCGCGTCTCGCGTCGCCCCCGCCCCGGCGCGCCGCAGGATCGTCTTGATCCGCGCGACCAGTTCTCGGGGCGAGAAGGGCTTTACGACATAATCGTCCGCGCCCATTTCCAGGCCGACAATGCGGTCCGTCTCCTCCGACCGCGCGGTCAGCAGGATGATGGGAAGCTCGCCTTTCTCGCGGACGTGGCGGCAAAGGCTCAGGCCGTCCTCGCCGGGCATCATGATGTCGAGGATCAGCAGGTCGATGGCGTTCGCCCCCAAGGCCCGCCGGGCCGTCTCCGCATCCGGAGCGCCGGTGACGCGATAACCGTTCTTTTGCAGGAAGGAACTCAGCGGGTCGCGGATCGACCGCTCGTCGTCGACCAGCAGAATATGCGGCTTCTGCGCCATGATGTCCCCTGTTTCGTCATCCGGTCCGGCCATGTGCCGGGTGCCCTTCCTCATTCTATTGCAGCCTCCCGGCAGGCGGATGCAAGTCCGGATGCCGGGAGGAAGCCTGTGTCAGTACCGTGTCACTTGCTGGGCGGGGTGGCCGGGCGGCCGGGTCCCTTGGGTCGTATCAGGTCCCGGGCGGCGTCGCGCTCGGCCGCGGTGATCTTGCCGTCGTCATTGCTGTCCAGCACGTCGAACAGGCGCAGCGGGCGCGCGAAGAATTGCGCCTTGGTGATATCGCCCTGCGGTCCTCGCTCGAAGCCGCCGCCGCCGAAGCCGCGATGGCCGAACCCTCTGCCATGATCCCGTCCACCGGGGCCGGGCTTGCCATCGGCAAAGCCGGGACCGCCAGCACCGCCGGGAGGCGGCGGAGGCGCGCCCGCACCCGTATCGGGGTCCTTGCCGGGGCCGCGTTTGTCATGGGCGGCACGCAGTTCCTCGCGGCTGATCTGGCCATTCTTGTCCGTATCGAGGGCGGTGAAGCGCTCGTTGAAGCGTTCCTCGCGCTTGCGGTCGAATTCGGCCTTGCGTTCCGCCTCGGAGATCACGCCATTCTTGTCCGTATCAAGCGCCGCGAAGCGCTTTTCGAGCACGGCGTTCACCTCGGCGCGGGTTACGACGCCATCCTTGTTGGTGTCCATTTCCTCGAAGAAACGATCATGACTGCTTGGCGGCGGCGGGGCAGGCTGGGCACCTGCCTGGGCCAGGGCGGTGCCGCCTGCCAGCAGGGTCGTCGCGGTCAGTATCGGGAGAAGAAGGCGTTTCATTGTTCCTCGCATCCTTTTCGGTGTCGGATCGGCGCGATCAGTTTTTCTTGCGCCGCTGGATGCCTTCTATCCGGCCTTTGTAACAGCCGATTGTCGGGGATTTGCGAATTTGTCGCAAAGTGTAGATGCGGAAGAGGCGAAAGCGGATTGACGCGGCCCCCGCCGCGATGGCAAGGGAGCGCCTCGCCAATGGCGCCGGGCGGGTATAGCTCAATGGTAGAGCACTAGCCTTCCAAGCTTGTGATGCGGGTTCGATCCCCGCTACCCGCTCCATTCTGCCCGACAATCCCCGATATTCCCGTCCTTCGCTGCCCTTGTGCGGTGATAGAGGAAGCCTTATGGCTTGAGGGCATGGAACGTCCGACGCTTCGTCAGCTGGAAATATTGGCGGAGGTCGCGCGCGCGGGCACCTTTCGTGGCGCGGCGCGGCATCTCGGCCTGTCTCAGGTCGCTGTCAGCGATCATGTCAAGCAATTGGAAAACCGTCTCGGTTGCGAGTTGTTCGTGCGCAATGCGGGCGGCAAGCCTACATTGTCGCCCTCGGGCAGGATCGTGCTGGAGCATGGGCGCAATGTTCTGTTCGCCTGCGACGCCTTGATCGCGGCGGCGCGCGGTGTGGGCGAAGCCGATCGGGAAGGGGAGGATGGCTCCTCTGTCGGCCTGTCGGCTGCTCCTCTCGTCCGGCCGCCCCTTGCCGGCAGGGAGGATATTCCCTTGGACGACAGGACCGGCGATGACGCCCGGACGCAGGAAGATCCGCCGGAGCCGGAGATCGACCTGTCCGGTCTTTCTCCGCAACCCTCCTTCATTCCGTCGCTGCCGCCGCTTTCCGCGCATCCGCTCCCACCCCGTCCGGAACGCGACGCTGCTTCCGCGGAATTACCCCGGGCAGAGCCTCGGCCCGTTGCGAGGCCCAAGCCTGAGCCGCTTCTTCCGGAAGCGGAGGAAACCGCCCCGCTGGAGCAGACTGCCGCCCCCGAACCCGCACCCGCCGCGGAACCTGAACCTGAGACCGTTAGGGAAAAGCCGATAAGCGTGGCATCGCATCCCGCGATTTTGTCCCGTTTTCAGGACCGTCTCGCGGCCGCGCAGGAGGCTTTTCCCGATCGCCCGATCACCGTGGATTTCGCTCGCTTCACGCCGGACGCCGTGGCGCGGGCGCTGCATAATGGGCGCGCCGACATCGCTTTGTTCTACGCGCTGGGCGAGGTTCCGGGCCTTCCCTCGGAATATCTGTGGAGCGAGCGATGGTCGTTCTTCGCGCGCCACGATCATCCGCTCGCGCAGATGGAGGCGGTGCGTTTCAAGGATTGCGAGGATATGCTCGTCATCCTGTTCGATGACGCCAATCCGATCCGTCCGCTGGCGGAGGCCTGTCTGGAGCGGGCGGGGCTTTGGCCGACGCCCACGGTGCTGGAGACGGACGATTTCGCCGCCATCGCGGCCGAACTTGACTATGGAGAGGCGATTTTCCCGGCCTTCGGCGTGACTGCGCAGCAATTCGCGGCGCGTCCGGGGCTGAAGCGGCTCGCCCTGGTCGAAGCGCTGCCCAATGTGGAGATACGGCGCGCCATCGCGCCCGCGGCGGCGGAGGACCCCACTGTTTCCGCGCTCGCCGGCTTGCTTGGCTAGCGGGCGCGGGCGTCCGTTCCCCGCAACGAATTGAATCCTCGGTCCGGCTGGTCTATGGCGAGCCGTGGTAGCCCCGGTGTCCGCTGATCCCCTGCGATTCGCGTCTCCGGGGCGTGTTTTTTCCTCCTGATCGAGTAGGCACTGAAATGGCGCGCCGCCGGCAGATTTACGAAGGCAAGGCCAAGATCCTGTATGAAGGCCCCGAGCCGGGCACCATCATCCAATATTTCAAGGATGACGCGACCGCGTTCAACGCGCAGAAAAAGGGCACGATCTCCGGCAAGGGCGTCCTGAACAACCGCATTTCCGAGCATGTCTTCACTCTGCTGGGCCATATCGGTGTACCGACCCACTTCATACGCCGTCTCAACATGCGTGAGCAACTTGTACGCCAGTGTGAAATTGTTCCCATCGAGGTGGTCGTGCGCAACGTCGTGGCAGGGTCGCTGTCCAAGCGCCTGGGCATCGAGGAGGGGACGCAGCTTCCCCGCACGCTGATCGAATATTATTACAAGGATGACGCGCTCGGCGATCCGATGGTTACCGAGGAGCATATCGCCTGTTTCGGCTGGGCCGGACAGGAGGAGATGCACGACATCGCCGACATGGCGATCCGCGTGAATGATTTCATGAGCGGTCTCTTCGCGGGCATCGGCATCCGCCTTGTCGACTTCAAGCTGGAATTCGGCCGCGTCTGGGACGGCGATTTCAGCCGCGTCATCCTGGCCGACGAGATCAGTCCGGATGGTTGCCGCCTGTGGGATATCGAAACCGGCGAGAAGCTGGACAAGGATCGCTTCCGTCGCGATCTGGGCGGAGAGGTGGAGGCTTATCAGGAGGTGGCGCGCCGCCTCGGTCTCCTGCCCGAGGAAGGCATCGACACCGCCGTTCTCGACCTTGAGACGCATCGCAAGAAGCGCGGGAAATAAGGCATGTGCACGCCTTGCGGTTCGGCGCGGCCGGGCTTAAGGCGTGGCGCAAGCTGAACGGGGCCGCATGGTCGCGGCCCCTGGAATCAAGGAATTTGATAGCCGATGAAGGCCCGGATTTTCGTCACCCTGAAGCCCGGCGTGCTCGACCCGCAGGGCAAGGCCATCCACAATTCGCTGGCCGGTCTCGGCTTTGGCGGCGTCAATGATGTGCGCGCGGGCAAGGTTTTCGAGCTGGATCTGGCGGACGACACCGGCGATGCGGCCATTGACGAGATGTGCCGCAAGCTGCTCGCCAACACGGTGATCGAGAATTACCGCATCGAAAAGCTGGGCTGAAATCCATGAAAAGCGCCGTCATCGTCTTCCCCGGCTCCAATTGCGACCGCGACCTCGCCGTTGCGTTGCGCGACGTGAGCGGGCAGGAACCCGCGATGGTCTGGCATGCCGAGACCAGCCTGCCGGACGGGCTGGACGTTATCGGCGTGCCGGGCGGCTTCTCCTATGGCGATTATCTGCGCTCCGGCGCGATGGCGGCGCGCTCCCCCGTGATGCGCGTCGTTGCGGATGCCGCTGCCAGGGGCGTTTCGGTGATCGGCATCTGTAACGGTTTTCAGGTCCTGACCGAGGCGGGCCTGCTGCCGGGCGCGCTCATGCGCAATGCCGGCCTGAACTTCGTCTGCCGCGACGTGTCGCTGACCGTCGCGAACAGCCGGACGCAGTTCACCAGCGGCTATGATGCGGGCGAGGGCGTATATTTCCCAGTCGCCCATCATGACGGCAATTATCAGGCGGATGAAGAGACGCTTGATCGCCTGGAGGGGGAGGGACGTGTTGCCTTTCGCTATGCGGAGAAGGTCAACGGCTCCGCCCGCAATATTGCAGGCATTCTCAACGAGGGCGGCAATGTTCTCGGCATGATGCCGCATCCGGAGCGGGCGATCGATGCGCGTCATGGCGGAACGGACGGACGTCGCCTGTTCGAGGCGCTGCTGGGCAATCTTGCCACCGCCTGACCCGCTCCTTGCCGATGAACGAAAGCGGCAGCTTCTCTCTTGGGGGCGGCCGTTTCCTTTCGTGGCGCGCAAGCCGAAGCGGTCATGGCATAAAGCCTTATGATGGAGGGGCCGCGACTATCCTCGCACCCTGATTATCCCCGCACCCTGTCGAACGCGCCCTCGCTTCGGCTTCGCCCAGACGGCGCGCGAGCATGGTTAATGGATGATTAAACGCCTGTATTTCTATGAAAAACAAGGATTATATACTCGTCTTGAAGGGCGAGAAATTTGTGCTCTCATCATAGATGTCCAGCCCTTCATGCCGTTTCAGCCAGCCGACAATGGCATAGGTGAACGGCGTCAGCACCACTTCCCAGCCCACTTTCAACGCCCAGTTGGTGACCAGCACCGTGCCGATCTGCGCATTCGACCAGATGCCGTAAAAGGCGAGGGGGTAAAAGATCAGGCTGTCCACGCCCTCGCCGAAAATGGTCGATCCGATCGTCCTTGCCCACAGCGCCTTGCCCGCCGTCCAGATCTTCATCCGCGCCAGCACATAGCTGTTCACGAATTCTCCTGCCCAGAAGGCCATGACCGACGCCGCGACGATGCGCCATGTGCTGCCGAAGACGGAGGCATAGGTCGCCTGACAGACGGTTCCCGGATTGCTGGCCTTGACGATCGCCGCGAAGGCGGGGTCTTCGCTCGCGGTGCAGCCCCATTGGTCGAAGGGCGGCATGGCCACCACCACGGCGCTCATCATCGCCATGAAGATCATGGCGAAGAATCCTGCCCAGACGCAGCGGCGTGCTCGGGCATAGCCGTAAACTTCCGTCAGCACGTCCCCCAGCACATAGCCGATGGGGAAGAAGAGGATGCCCGATCCGAATACAAAGCCGTTCACCACGCTCAGTTTCGCCGCGCCGATCAGGTTGGACAGCAGGAGGATGGTGACAAAGGCCGCCAACGCGAAGTCGTAATAGCGCAGGGAGCGCCCGCCCAGCGAGGCAGCGTCGACATGGACGGGATGCGTGCTCATGCGGAATGAATATCGAGCGCCCATGTCTTTGCAAGGGCCGATGGGTCAATCGCTCGTCAAACCGCTTCCACCGCGCCGGATCAGGCTCTATGGGCGAATGCGTGCGCGCCCGTAGCTCAGTTGGATAGAGCATTCGCCTTCTAAGCGAATGGTCGCAGGTTCGAGTCCTGCCGGGCGCGCCAATACCGGCTCAGATCAGGCTGGCTTCCAGCCGCAGCAGATAATCCTTCGCGGCCAGTCCTCCCGCAAATCCCGTCAGCGATCCATTGGTTCCGATCACCCTGTGGCAGGGCGCGACAATGGAGATGGGATTGCGGCCATTGGCCGCGCCCACCGCCCGGCTCGCGCCCGGCCGGCCGAGCGAACGCGCGATTTCGCCATAGCTGCGCGTCTCCCCAAAGGGGATGGCGACAAGCGCATTCCAGACGCTTTTCTGAAAGTCCGTGCCCCGGAAATCGAGCGGCAGGTCAAAGGTCCGGCGGCGGCCCGCGAAATAGTCGTCCAGTTGGCGTGCCGTTTCGGCCAGCACGCCATGACCGGGATTTTCGACGAGCGTGCCGAGGCGTACCCGGTCCGGCGCATCATTCTCCCACAGAATGGCGGCAAGGCCCGCATCGCTGGCTACCAATGTCAGCGTGCCGAGCGGCGAGGGGAAGGGGGCGAAACTGTCTGTCAAAATCTGTCTCCGGCAAATCTCCATGCTGAAGATAGTCGTCTAAGGCCAGCACGGCTTCCCATCGCTTGCGGTCAAAGCGGCTATTGCGGCCGAGGGTCCGCCAGCAGCCAGGCGACGGCCTCCGCCATGTCGGTGAAGGTCGCGAACTGGGTATGGCTGGCAAGGCGGGCCGCCTGTATCTTGAGGAGCGCGGAACTCAGGACGACGGCGGTCTTGTCTCCCGCTTCCATGTCGCCGTCCGAGCTATTGTAGAGCGACAGGCGCTCGGAGGCCCATTTGGTTTGGAGCGCGCTTTCATTGGCATCGACCAGATGGAGGAAGCGTCCGGTCCGGGCGCGCTGCTGCTGCCGCAGCATCCTGAGCTGGACGATATAGGCTTCCAGTTCCTCCGGCGGCGTATGACCGCTGGAAACGGAACGGATTATGCCCAATTGCTCATCATAAGTGGCCCTCAGCACCCATTTCCTCCCCAAAATATATCGGACGCGGCCCCGTGGGACCGCGCCTGACGGCTACCGGCGGTCTTGTTTTTTCGCCGGGCTGTTTAGCCGGATTGGTTAGGCGGCGTAAGGGCGTTTCTGCTTGTCCGATCGTCCATTGTCACCGACCCGGAAATGGCCGACGGCCTGGGTGAGGCGCTGGGCCTCGTCCGCCATATTGCGGGCCGCCGCCGTGCTTTCCTCCACCATCGCCGCATTTTGCTGCGTCGTGCGGTTCATGTCGGACACGGCAGTGTTGATTTGCTTGAGGTTTTCGCTCTGGGCGACGCTGGTGCCCGAAATCTGCTCCGCGACGGTGCTGCTCTCGCCCACCTGCGCCAGGATCGCGTCCAGCGCTTGGCCGACTTCACCGACCAGCCGCACGCCATTCTCGACTTCCGTCAGGCTGCCCTGGATGAGGAGGCGGATTTGCTCCGCCGCTTCCGATGACCGCTGGGCCAGGGAGCGGACCTCATTGGCGACAACGGCAAAGCCCTTGCCATGCTCGCCCACGCGCGCCGCCTCGACACCCGCGTTCAGGGCCAGGAGGTTGGTCTGGAACGCGATGCCGTCGATCAGGCTGATGATCTGCGCGATGGAACCGGAGCTTTTCTCGATCTCGGTCATGGCGGACATGGCGTTGCGGACCACCGCGCCGCCGTCGATCGCCTGCCGGTGGGTCTGCGCGATGCTCTCATTGAGGCTGGTCATGGCCTGCGTCGTGTCGCCGATCATCTCGGTCAGCTGGTTCATGGCCGCCGCGCTTTCCTCCAGGCTGGCCGCCTGCTGCTCGGTGCGCTGCGACAGGTCGTTGGAGGCCGAGCGGATTTCCGTCGCACCGACGGAGATGGATTTGGCGCCTTCCGTCACGCTCGACAGGGCCTCGCCCAGCCCGGCTATGGCGGAATTGAAATCGCTCTGGAGCTGGCTGTAGCTTTCCGGCAGCCCTTCCAGCCGGGCGGTGAGGTCGCCGCGCGAAATGGCGGACAGCGCGCTGCCGATCTTGTCGAGCGCGGCGGTCCGGCGTTCCTCTTCCACCAGGAAATAGGTCGACAGCGCGATGTCCATGTCGAGCAGCGCCATCTTGATGAACTTGGACGCCGTGCGCGCGGCGGCGCGCTGACCGGGCAGGGCGGCGGCGGGGCCATGGGCCATCAGCTTGCCGATCACATGGCCCAGGACGCGGGCATAGCCGCCAATATACCAGTGCGGTTCCAGGCCGATGGCGGCATGGACGCGGCCGATGCGGTTGGCGCTTTCGACATAGCTGCCGGTCACGCCATCCTCGAACAGGCGGAGCCAGTGGTCCTTCTGAGCGCGGCGGGCCTTGTCCATCGCCTCCCGGCTGGAGAAATAGCGGGCCGCGTCGGGTGTCCCCTCGACAGTGCGATAAAATCCGCCGAGCGCGTCATCGGCATATTTGGAGAGAGCCTTGCGGATGGATTTGTAATCGGCATCCTGCGCCTCGATCCCGTAGAAGCCGAGCCGCTTTTCAATATTCTCGCTCATTGCACCCGTCGCATCTGTTTTCCTTGGACAAGGGACAGATGCGACGGATTGGTTAACATGCTCTTATTCTACGGCTAATTACCTAGATCGGCGACGGTCACGCCTTCCCGCCGCCGCGGGCCGACACCATGCCGGGCGCGATGAAGCCGATGGGATCGGCCGAACGCGCCTTTTGCATGAGGGTCTGCTCCATGGCCGCATATTCGCGCTCCATCTCCTCCGTGACGGAGGCACGCGTGTCGGTCAGCGCCCTTTCGAAATGCTCCGCCGTGACTTTCGTTACGGAAAGCGATTCGCGCAGGGCATGCAGGCCCGCGCGCCGCACCAGGTCCTCCAGGTCGGCGCCGGTGAAGCGTTCCGCCCGGTCGGCGATGGAATCGAGGTCCACATCGTCGGCCAGCGGCATCTTCGCCGTGTGAATCCCCAATATGCGGCGCCGGCCGTCGCGGTCCGGGACGCTGACATAGATCAGCTCGTCGAACCGGCCGGGGCGCAGGAGGGCGGGGTCGATCAGGGTAGGGCGGTTGGTCGCGCCGATGACCGCCACCGACTGCAATTCCTCCAGCCCGTCCATCTCCGCGAGGATGGTGTTGACCACCCGCTCCGTCACATGCGGTTCGCCCAGGCCCCCGCCCCGCGCGGGGACGAGGCTGTCCAGCTCGTCGATGAACAGCACCGTCGGCGCCACCTGCCGGGCACGGGCGAAGAGGCGGGCAATCTGCTGCTCGCTCTCGCCATACCATTTGGACAGCAGGTCGCTGGACTTGGTGGCGATGAAATTGGCCTGCGCTTCCCGCGCGACCGCCTTGGCCAGCAATGTCTTGCCGGTGCCGGGCGGGCCGTAGAGCAGGAAGCCCTTGGCCGGCCGGATGCCGATGCGGCGGAATGCGTCCGGGTCCTTGAGCGGCAGTTCGATCCCCTCGCGCAGGCGCTCACGTGCCTGGGTCAGCCCGCCCACATCCTCCCAGCGGACATTGGGCGCCTGCACCATCACCTCCCGCATGGCGGACGGCTGGACACGCTTGATGGCGGCCATGAAGTCCTCGCGGATGACGGACAGTTCGTCCAGCACCTCCGGCGGGATCGTGCCTTCCTCTAGGTTGAGGCGCGGCATGAAGCGGCGCACCGCCTCTATGGCCGCCTCCCGCGTGAGGGCGGCGAGGTCCGCGCCCACGAAACCATAGGTGGTGCGGGCCAATTCGCCGAGGTCCACCGTCTCCCCCAAGGGCATGCCGCGCGTATGGATGCCCAGGATTTCGCGGCGGCCCCGCTCGTCCGGCACGCCCACGATGATCTCGCGGTCGAACCGGCCGGGACGGCGCAGGGCCTCGTCTATCGCTTCCGGCCGGTTCGTGGCCGCGATGACGACCAGGTTAGCGCGCGCCTCCAGCCCGTCCATCAGCGTCAGCAACTGCGCGACGAGGCGCTTCTCCGTCTCGCCCTGCACCTGTCCCCGTTTTGGCGCGATCGAGTCGATCTCGTCGATGAACAGGATGCTCGGCTGGGCCTTCGTCGCCTCCTCGAAAATCTCCCGCAGCCGCTTCTCGGACTCACCATAGGCGGAGCCCATGATCTCCGGGCCGTTGATCAGGAAGAATTCCGCATTGCTTTCATTGGCGACCGCGCGGGCGAGGCGGGTCTTGCCCGTGCCCGGCGGGCCGTGCAGTAGCACGCCGCGCGGCGGATCGACGCCCAGGCGCTGGAACAGCTCCGGATAGCGCAGGGGCAGTTCGACCATCTCGCGCAACTGGTCGATGGTCTCCGACATGCCGCCCACATCGTCATAGGTGACGTCCGCCCTGCGGCTCTCGCGCGCTTCCTCATATTCGGCGCGCAATTCGACCTCGGTATTCTGGTCGATATGGACGAAGCCGCGCGGCGTGGTGGACACCACGATCAGGCGGATTTCCTGCAAGGCATAGGCGGGCGCGTTGAACATGCGGCGAAGCTGCGGCGGCATGTCGCCCCGGTCGACCTGCTGCTGTCCCGCCGTCGCCACGACGTCTCCCGCCGCCAGCGGCCGGCTTGCGAAGACGCGCTTCAGCGCATCGGGATTGCCCTGGAGGCGCAGATTCTGCTGGGCGGGGGCCAGCACCACGCGCTGCGCGGCCTTGGTCTCCGCCTTGGTGATCTCCACGAAATCACCCGATCCGACGCCCGCATTGGCCCGTTGCAGGCCATCGAGGCGCAGCACGTCCAGCCCCTCATCCTCGCGATAGGACAGGACCGCGCGCGATACCGTGGAGCGCTTGCCGATGATCTCGATGACGTCGCCTTCGGCAAGGCCGAGTTCCTGCATCACGCCCACCGGCATACGGGCCAGGCCGCTGCCGCTGTCCTCGGGACGGGCATTGGCGACCTGGATGCGGCGGCCGCGCGTCAGAATGTCGTTCATCCGGGAATTTTCCTCTCATTCCATTGCCCGACAGAGATAGGATTTCGTTTCCAGAACGCAAATATCCCCTCCAGGGTCCGTTCTGTCCGGGGATTTCAACAAAGCAGGCGACACTGGACATGTTTGCCGATATTTGTGCGGTGCAACGTAAATCATGGAGATTCGGGAACTACCGTCATGCGGCGCCTGCCACCGCTTACAGCGCTAGAGGCGTTCATCCAGGTCGCGCGGACGGGGTCCGTGAAGGCGGCTGCGGCTGAACTTGCGCTCTCGACGCCCGCGCTCAGCCGACGGGTCCAGGCGCTTGAACGCTATCTCGGCATGGTCCTGTTCGACCGGAAGCATCAGCATATGGAGCTTAACCCGGACGGGCAGAAGCTGATGTCGGAGATCGCCCCCGTGCTGGATGCGCTCGGCCTCGCCATCGAATCGGTGCTGAAGGGCAAGCGGGAGCTGCGCCTGCGGCTCGGCGTGCTGCCGCTTTTCGCCAGTCAGCGTCTCCTGCCGCGCATGGGGGAGCTGCGGCGTCTCCATCCCGAATTCCACGTCGATATCGATACCAGCCCGCTGGCCCATTCGCGCCTGGGCGACAGTCTGGACGCCGCCATCATCCTGACGCGGGAGATCGACAATTCGCTCTATGCCAAGGAACTGGGCAGGGATGAGGTCTATGTGATCGCGCCCCGCGAGCGGACCGAGGGGCAGGACGCGATCAGCGATCCCGCCGACCTCGCCAAGGAGGCGGTGCTCGTCCATCGCGAGATGCCGACGCTGTTCGACGACTGGCGCCAGGCCATTGGCAAGCCCGACCTCGAACCCCG
>JASGGS010000190.1:0-8290 GCA_047602685.1 Sphingobium sp. | reverse complement strand
GCATGCTGGGCAAGCTCAACCTCGACCAGTTCGCCATGGGTTCGTCCAACGAGACGAGCTATTTCGGCAATGTCATCTCGCCATGGCGGCGCGGCAATGGCGATAATGCGGCATTGGCGCCGGGCGGTTCGTCGGGCGGCAGTTCGGCGGCCATCGCGGCGCGTCTCTGCCCGGCGGCGACCGGCACGGATACCGGCGGCTCCATTCGCCAGCCTGCCGCCTTCACCGGCATTTCCGGCATCAAGCCGACCTATGGCCGCTGCTCGCGCTGGGGCATCGTGGCCTTCGCCAGCTCGCTCGATCAGGCGGGGCCGATGGCGCGCACCGTGCGCGACAATGCGATCCTCCTGGAGATCATGTCGGGTTTCGATGCCAGGGATTCCACGTCGCTCGACCTGCCGGTGCCCCAGTGGGAAGCAGGCCTGTCCAGCGACCTCAAAGGCAAGAAGATCGGCATCCCGAAGGAATATCGGGTGGAAGGCATGCCCGCCGAGATCGAGGCGCTCTGGGAACAGGGCATCGCCTGGTTGAAGGATGCGGGGGCGCAGGTCGTCGATGTCTCCCTGCCGCATACCCAATATGCGCTTCCCGCTTATTATATCATCGCGCCCGCCGAGGCATCCTCCAACCTGGCGCGCTATGACGGCGTTCGCTACGGCCTGCGGGAACTGCCCGAGGGGGCGGGGTTGCAGGACATGTATGCGGCGACCCGTGCGGCGGGCTTCGGCCCCGAGGTCAAGCGCCGTATCATGATCGGCACCTATGTGCTGTCGGCGGGCTTCTACGATGCCTATTACACCCAGGCGCAGAAGGTGCGCACGCTCATCGCGCGCGACTTTTCCGATGCATTCGAGGCATGTGACCTGCTGCTGACGCCCACGGCGCCCAGCGCTTCGTTCGCGCTGGGCGAGAAGCAGGCCGATCCGCTGGCCATGTACCTCAACGACGTGTTCACCGTGCCCGCGAGCCTTGCGGGGCTGCCTGCAATGTCCGTTCCCGCCGGGCTGGACGGCAAGGGCCTGCCTCTTGGACTTCAGCTCATCGGTCGCGCGCTCGATGAACAGGGCGTGCTCAATGCCGCGCTGGCCATTGAGGAGCGGGCCGGGTTCACCGTTCGGCCGGAGCGTTGGTGGTAGAGCGAGGCCATCCAGGGAAGAGGGGCAGGATCGCGATCCTGCTGCCTTCCCTCAATGGTGGGGGTGCGGAACGGGTTGCCCTGTTCCTGGCGGAGACTTTGGCCGAAGCGAACTATGCCGTGGACCTGCTCGTCGCGGTCAATCGCGGCTCGCTCGTCAACCATCCCGTGGCGAAGCGGTATCGCATCGCTCTGGGCGCGCCCAATGAGATGCTCTGCGCGCCGCATGTCGCGCGCTATTGCCGCAGGGCCAGGCCCGACCTGCTGATCGCCTTCGTCCACAGCGCCAAGATCATGGCCGGGCTTGCCTGCAAGTTCATGCCCGACATCCCGCTCGCGCTCAGCGTCCATGCCGCGCTTGATATTCCGCAGGCTCATCGTTTCTGGTTGAGGCGCTGGTTCGGATATGCGCCGGAACGCTGGCTATATCGCGGCGTCCTTGGCTGCCATGTCGTCTCCGGCGCCCTCAGCGAGCAGGTGCAGGCGCATTTCGGCATCCCCGAGGACAGGGTGCGGGTCATCTATAATCCCATACCCGAACGCGGCCATCCTCCGGGCTTGCCACTGGAGCATGAACGCTGGTTCGACCGGCCGGTCATCATGACGGCGGGCCGCATGACGCGGCAAAAGGATCAGGCGACCCTCATCGCGGCTTTCGCGGCCTCCGGCCTCGCGGGGCAGGCGCGGCTCCTGATCCTGGGCGAGGGGGAATTGGAGAAGCGGCTGCGCGATCTCACACGTCGGCTTGGCCTTGGCGACAATGTGATCTTCGGCGGTTTCCAGCCCGATGTCCGTCCCTATCTTGCCCGGTCGCGCGCCTTTGTCTTGTCCTCGATATTCGAAGGTTTCGCCATCGTGCTGGCCGAGGCGCTGATGGCGGGAACGCCGGTCACCGCCTTCGATTGTCCCAGCGGTCCGCGAGAGGTGCTGGAAGACGGAAAGCTCGGCCTGCTGTTGCGGCCGGGCGATGTGGAGGGGCTGGCCGCCGCCATGCGCGACCTGGCGCTCGGCGATGCGGCGGCTCCGTCCGCGGACATGGTGGCATTGTCGATGGAGCGCTTCTCCGCGCCCCGGATCGCTGCCGATTATATCGGTTTTGTGGAGCAATGCCTCGAGCGGCGGCGGGAGGGGAGCATGTCCGGCAGGAACCGCCGCAGCAAATGCCAGGGCCAGGCCAGCCTCAGCAGCCAGAATCTCGCCGGTCCGTCGAGCGGCGCGAAGGTTTCGTAATACCAGGATGTGCCGACCAGATCGGGCCGGTTGGCATCCAGCCAGGCGAGGCAATCGCGGCGTGCGATCATCCGCTCCCGATAAGGGGTGAGGCCGTTCGAGCAGATGCGGCTTCCGCTCGATACCGGATGCATGTGCGTCACCGTGACGCGATCGATTATGGCTACATTCTCCATGCCCAATATCTTCTGAAAGAGCGGCATGACGAAATTATCCACGCCATAGGCCGTGATCGAGTTCTCGTAAAACTCGCTGGCGGCCAGGAACAACTCCGTCCGGTAGAAGGGCATCATCACCTCTACCCATGCTGTCCTGCGTAGCGTGCTACCGGGCTTTTGCAGGAAACGGGGATAGGAATAATGGCTGTCATGCGTCAGCGCCGGGGCGAAGCTGTCCAGTTTCTCGCGCTGCGCGATGTCGAGCAGGCGGTTGATATCCGAAATGCTGACCTTGATGTCATGGTCGAACAGCGCAACATAGTCCGGCAAGAACGGGTCCTGCCGCAGATAGCGGCTGGCGACGCGCAGCACGTCCCCCTTGCACTCCGTCTTTTGCGACAGGAACGGCCAATCGTTCCCGGGACATGCGGCCCGGCCCGTAAAGTCGAACAGGAGGATGTCGAAAGCGGGTTCCGCATCCATGTCGATATGGTCGAGCGATCCGCCATCCCATGTGAAGACGACGAGGCTTCGCTCCAGGCGCTTGCCACTTCCCTGCATGCTTCCCCAAAATCGTGGTTTTGTGGCTGGCGGTTCTAGCCCGCCGCGTTCCCGATGACAATCGCGGGTGCGACGGCCGGTGACGGAGCGGGCACGAGGCACGATGAGAAGGAGCGAGTCCCGGCGATATAGTGGCTTATGCGCTGGCGGACGACATGCATGTTGCGGGCAGGGGGCTTTCGGTCCTAGGGGGAAATTCGCTATCGCTTCAGAAATCCCAGCAGCATGGACAGTGTCGTGACCGAATCAAGCTATCGTATCCAGGGCGCCACGGGTGAGTGGGAGGTCGTGATCGGCCTTGAAGTCCATGCCCAGGTGGTCAGTCAGTCCAAGCTGTTCTCCGGCGCGGCCACTGCTTTCGGCGCCGAACCCAATAGCCAGGTGAGCCTGATCGACGCTGCCATGCCCGGCATGCTGCCCGTGCCGAACCGCGAATGCATCCGCCAGGCGGTGCGCACGGGCATGGCTATCGACGCGCGGATCAACAAATGGTCCCGTTTCGATCGCAAGAATTATTTCTACGCCGATCTTCCGCAGGGCTACCAGATCAGCCAGCTCTATCACCCGCTGGTGGGCGAGGGCGCGATCGACATCGTGCTGGACGAGAAGGACCCCGATGCCGAGGCCAAGCGCATCGGCATCGAGCGCATCCATGTCGAGCAGGATGCGGGCAAGCTGATGCACGACCAGCATCCGACCCGCTCCTATGTCGACCTCAACCGCTCGGGCGTGGCGCTGATGGAGATCGTCAGCCGCCCGGACATGCGGTCTCCGGCGGAGGCGGGCGCCTATCTTCGCAAGCTGCGGACCATCCTGCGCTATGTCGGTTCCTGCGACGGCAATATGGAGGAAGGCTCCATGCGCGCGGACGTGAACGTGTCCGTCCGCAAGCCCGGTGAGGAGTTCGGCACCCGGACCGAGACGAAGAACGTCAATTCCGTCCGCTTCGTCATGGCGGCCATCGAATATGAGGCGAGCCGTCAGGTCGACGTGCTGGAGGCGGGCGGCAAGATCGTGCAGGAAACGCGCCTGTTCGACCCGGACCGGAATGAGACCCGATCCATGCGGTCCAAGGAGGACGCGCACGATTATCGCTACTTCCCGGACCCGGACCTGCTGCCGCTGGAACTGGACGATGCATTTCTGGAGGAATGCCGCCAGTCGCTCCCGGAACTGCCGGACGCCAAGCGCCGCCGTTACGAGGATGGTCTCGGCCTGTCGGCTTACAATGCTGCCGTGCTGACCGCGGAGGCGGAAACGGCGCGCTGGTTCGAGGCATTGCTGGCCGAGGGCGCTCGCATCCAGAAAAAGAGTGAGGGCGAGGTGGCCAAGGCATCGGCCAACTGGCTGCTGTCCGAGTTGTTCGGTGCGTTGAACCGCCTTGGCCGCTCGTTGGACGACAGTCCGGTCTCGCCGGAGCGCGGCGCGGAGCTGCTGGCACTGGTCGCGGATGGAACGATTTCGGGCAGCATCTCCAAGCAGGTGTTCGAGATCATGCTGGAAACGGGTGATCCCGCGCCGAAGATCGTCGAGGAAAAGGGCCTGAAGCAGACCAGCGATACCGGCGCGATCGAGGCTGCGGTGGCGAAGGTCCTGACCGATAATGCGGACAAGGTTGAGCAGTATAAGGGCGGGAAGGAAGCGCTCTTCGGCTTTTTCGTCGGTCAGACGATGAAGGCCATGCAGGGCAAGGCCAATCCCGGCGTCGTCAACGCGTTGCTCAAGAAGGCATTGGGCTGACCAAAATGGCAGTTCGCGGCGGGTGCGCGAAATCGCTCTTAAATCGTCCTCCGCTATCTCAGGCGGCCCTTCGCCTATTCCACGGAAGCCGCTCGAATATTGTTCACCCGGCCTGAGAGGCGAAGGGCAGGTCCAGATGCTTGGGAGGCCTCCATGTCGGCTCAATCGGGGGGCGGCGGAAGCTCGTCCGGTCCACGCCCCGGCTCATCCACATCCGGCTTCTGGGGCACGATCTCCGGCGGTTCGCGATAGGGCGCTTCGTCGGGCGGGCTGATCGGAGGCGTTTCCGGCGGCGACTGTGGCTGGATGGTGTCGGGCGGGGGGATTTCGGGTGGCTGGGTGGCCATCGGCAATTCTCCTTTGCCTTCCATAGCGGGCGGCGACGACGAAAGGTTCCATTCAAGCCTTTCCGTCATGCGGCTGTCATATCGCTGCATCAGCGGGATTGCCCTTTTGTGCCCCTTGCTATAGGACGCGCCGACCGGCGACCGATGCGGGCGTGGCGAAACTGGTAGACGCGCCAGATTTAGGTTCTGGTATCGCAAGATGTGGGGGTTCGAGTCCCTTCGCCCGCACCAGTGACGCCAAGCCTTCTCGCTACCATCGCCAGCGAAATTCAGCCTTTCGGAAAGTTCGGAACGAAAAATGCAGATTGTCGAAACGTTGAACGAAGGCCTCAAGCGCGCCTACACCCTCACCGTCACCGCCAAGGACATTGACGCGCGCGTCGAGGCCGAGGTGAAGTCCATCGCGCCGCAGATGCGCATGCCTGGCTTCCGCCCAGGCAAGGTTCCCGCGAACCTCGTCAAGAAGATGCACGGCGAGCAGCTCCAGCGCGAGGCGCTTCAGAAAGCTGTCAGCGATAGCGTGCAGCAGCTCATCTCCGAAAAGCAGTTGCGTCCCGCGATGCAGCCGTCGGTCGATCTGGCCGAGGATTATGCCCCCGGCAAGGATGCCGAGGTGAAGGTCGAGCTGGAAGTGCTGCCCGTGATCGAGACCCCCTCCGTCGAAGGCATCACGCTGGAGCGCCTGACCGTCGAGGTCGCGGACTCGCAGGTCGACGAGGCGATCGAGCGTATCGCGAGCGGCAATCCCCGCTTCGAGGAAGTCGAGGGCAAGGCCGCGGCTGAGGGCGATCAGGTCATCACCGATTTCGTCGGCAAGGTTGATGGCGTCGCTTTCGACGGCGGCACGGGCGAGGACATGCCCGTGGTCATCGGTTCCGGTCAGCTCATCCCCGGATTCGAGGATCAGATGGTTGGCGTGAAGGCGGGTGACGAAAAGACGATCACCGTCACTTTCCCGGAAGATTACGGCGCGCAGAATCTGGCCGGCAAGGAGGCGACCTTCGATCTCAAGATCAAGGCGGTGAAGGCCAAGTCCGATGCCGCGCCTGACGATGAGTTCGCCAAGTCGCTGGGCCTTGAGAGCCTCGAGAAGCTCAAGGAACTGATCAAGACGCAGATCGAGCAGGAGCATAACGGCCTGACTCGTACGCATATGAAGCGCAAGCTGCTCGATCAGCTGGCCGAGGCGCACAGCTTCGAAGTGCCGCCGACGATGGTGGAGGCTGAGTTCGGCCAGATCTTGCAGCAGCTTCAGCATGAGGCGAGTCATGAGGAAGATCCCGAGGCCGCTCTTGCCGAGATCGAGAAGGAAAAGGACGACTATCGCGGTATCGCCGAGCGTCGCGTCCGGCTCGGTCTGCTTCTGTCGGAAATCGGCCAGGCAAACGGCGTTGAGGTGAGCGAGCAGGAAATGAACCGCCTGATCGCGCAGGCCGCTCAGCAATATTCGCCGCAGGATCGCCAGCGCTTCGTGGAATATGTCCGGTCCGAGCCGATGGCTGCGGCTCAACTCCGCGCGCCGCTTTATGAAGACAAGGTTGTCGATTATCTGTTCGAGAAAGCGATCATCACGGACCGTGCGGTGAGCCGCGAGGACCTCGAGGCTGCGATCGAGAGCGAGGATGGCCATGTGCATGGTCCTGGTTGCGGCCACGACCATCATCACGATCATGACCACGGCCACGATGCCAAGCCCGCCAAGGCGAAGAAGGCTCCAGCCAAAAAGGCTGCCGCCGAGAAGGTAGAGGCCGAACCGGCTGCCGAGGCGGAGGCCGCTCCGGCGAAGCCCAAAAAGGCGCCCGCGAAGAAGAAGGCCGAATCTGCCGCCGATGAAGGCGCTGCCGAAGCTGCTCCGGCGAAGCCCAGGAAGGCGCCCGCCAAGAAGAAGGCTGACGCTGAATAATCCGGCAAAAGCGGGCTGGAGGGGCGCGTGCCCGGCACATTGACCGGTTTGCCCGGCATGGGACCGCGCGTCGCCGTCCTTCTGCCCTGCTATAATGAATCCGCTGCCATCGGGCAGACGGTCGCGGGTTTCGCGGCCGCTCTGCCCGGAGCGGCCATCTATGTCTTCGACAATAACAGCACGGATGACAGCGGTGCCGTCGCGCAGGCCGCGGGGGCCATAGTCCGGACGGTGCGTCAGCAGGGCAAGGGCCATGTGGTACGCCGCATGTTCGCGGATGTGGATGCAGACATCTATGTGATGGCTGATGGCGATGCGACCTACGAGGCGGCCGCCGCGCCCGCGATGATCGCGGAGATGCTGGAGGGTGATCTCGATATGGTCGTCGGCGCCCGCAAGTCCGAAGTGGAGGCGGCCTACAGGCGCGGCCATGTGCTGGGAAACCGCATGCTCACCGGTCTTCTCCAGACGCTGTTCGGCCGGAGCTTTACGGACATATTGTCCGGTTACCGCGTCTTTTCCCGCCGCTTCGTCAAAAGTTTCCCCGTATTGTCGGCGGGGTTCGAGATCGAGACGGAGATAAGCGTCCACGCGCTGGAGCTGCGCATGCCGGTGGGCGAACGGATTACGGCCTATGCGGCACGGCCGGAAGGGTCCGAGTCGAAACTCAGCACCTATCGCGATGGCTGGCGGATATTGCGCATGATGGTGCAGTTGTACCGGACGGAACGGCCGCTATGGTTCTTCGGCGCGATTTCCGCGCTGTTCCTGGCAATCGCGCTGATCCTCGCCGCGCCGATTGTCATGACCTATATCGACACGGGCCTCGTGCCTCGCTTCCCCACGGCGATATTGAGCGTGGGTCTCGTCATCCTGTCGGCGCTGGGCCTGATGTGCGGTCTGATCCTCGACACGGTGACACGGGGGCGGCTGGAGATCAGGCGGCTCGCCTATCTTGCCCAACCGGCGCCTTCAGCTGTGTTGTCGGGGAAGGCGGCGAGCGTGGAGCGGCGGGCATTCTGAGCCTTCATAACGCTTTTTGAAGAGGCAGGCATGGGATCGGGGTGCAAGCCTCTTGAAGGGTTCGTCAAGACATCCGATGTAGACCCGGCAAGGGCAACAATCGAAAGACGATCATGCACGACATTATGACCGACCCCATGGCTGCTCTCGTTCCCATCGTGATCGAGCAGTCGAACCGGGGCGAGCGCAGCTT
>JASGGS010000189.1:0-8605 GCA_047602685.1 Sphingobium sp. | reverse complement strand
ATCTCGCCCAGTCGCTTGCCCGGGTGGCACAGGCGCGCGCGCAGTATCGCATTCAGGAAAGCCAGCGGCTTCCCGCGCTGGAAGCGAACGGGCAGGGGACGCGCAGCCGCCAGCCCCTGAGCGCGCTCGGGGTTGGAGCATCCCCCGACGCCGGTGCCATCGAATTTACGCAATATACCGCCAATGTCGGCGTGAGTGCGTTCGAACTCGATCTGTGGGGCCGGGTGCGCAATCTCGCCGAGGGCGAACGACAGCGGTACCTCGCCACCGAACAGGGCGCGCGAGCATTCTGGCTTTCCCTGATCGCGCAAGTCGCCGCGGCCTATTATGACGTGCGGGCCGGCCAGGAGCGCATCGCGCTGGCCCAGCGTACGCTCGAAGGGCGGCGGGAGGGCGTGCGGATCGCGCAGAAGCGTCTCGATGCCGGGGTCACCTCGACCGTCGACTATGATCAGTCGGTCCTGCTGCTGACACAGGCGCAGACCGAGCTTGCCGACCTTCAGCGCACTACCGAGCAGGCGAGCAATTTGCTGGATGTCCTGACCGGTGGACCCGTCGCCGGGCCGCTTCCCGCCGTGAAACCGCTGGACCCCATGGAACAGGTGCGCATGCTCGATCCCGGTCTGCCTTCGGCGTTGCTCGCGGCTCGGCCCGACATCCTGGAGGCGGAGTATAATCTGCGCGGGGCCAACGCCGACATTGGCGCGGCACGGGCGGCCTTCTTCCCCACCATATCGCTGACGGGCACATATGGCTTTGCGTCCCCGGCGCTCGACAGCCTCTTCGACAAGGACAGTCGGGCATGGAGCTTGGGCGGCGCGCTTAATCTGCCGATCTTCGACTGGGGCAAGCGCGCAGCCCAGGTGAAGGTCAGCCGAGCCAAGGCGGATGAACTCACGGCAGCCTATCAGCGTGCCGTCCAGGGCGCCTTCCAGGAGGTGAGCGACGCCCTTGTCGCACGTCGTCGGCTCGCCGAGCAGATCGAGGCGCAAGGGGCAACCGTGACCGCGCAGCGGCGCCTCGCGCGGACGGCCCGGCAGAGATATGATAATGGCATCGCCATCTACCTCGAAGTGCTCGATGCCGAACGCAATCTGTTCGCGGCCGAGCAGCAACTGCTCCAGCTGCGGGCGACCGATCTACAGAACAGCGTGTCGCTCTACGTGGCGCTGGGCGGCGGTCTTGTCGAGGCAAGACGATCCTGAGGGTGCTCACGGTCCATCGACATTGGAGACCGTGCGATCGCCCCCCGCACGGCTCTCCATCGCTCCCCCAAAAAACCCCAACATTGCCGGTCGACTTCTCTCCCGATTTTCATTGGAGGGAGTTCGATCATGAAATCACCGGTTTTTCCCGCGCCAAGCCTCACAGCGTCCGATAGTCGCGCCGACAGGTCGACGATACGGCGTCCCAGGGGATTCGTGCAGGCCATGCTGTGCGGGGCAGGGGTTATGATGGCGTCACCCGCCAGCGCGGAGGATGGCGAAATCTATGTCGGCGCGTTTGGCGGCATGTCCTGGTCGGAGCGGCGGACCGTCAGGCAAACGGGCACGGCGCATCGGCGGGACGACTGGCACCTCGACGGATACCGGGATTTCGATCTGCCCGTGGCGGTCGAGGGCAAGTCCCAGCCGGAGCGGGGAAGCGTCTTCGGCGCTCACATCGGTTATATCTTCGGAAACAGGACCGCCCGCGTCCGGCCCGGCATCGAGCTTGAGTACGGCCATTATTCTACCGCCGAGAGAGCGCTTCTGAGCAACCCCGCGACCGAGCACGCGATCAACATCGGGCAAGGCACCGCGAGCGCATCGGCGGATCCCAGCGACTATGTCGACGAACACTATGCGGCCGGCAAGCATCGCTTCAGCAATCAAGCCCGGCTCGCCTTCGACACCGTCATGGTGAACGGCGTCATGCAGTTCGACACGCGCAGCCGCTGGACACCTTATCTTGGCGCCGGTGCCGGCATCGCCTTTGCAGGAGCGAAGAAGGCCACCTCCTACCAAACCAATCCCGGCGGTCCGTTGGAGCGGACCAGCGACACCGGCGAGGTGGTCAATCATTTCAACTCCCGCGATCACGACAGCACGACCGCCATCGCTATTCAGGCGAAAGCCGGGGTGAAGAGCAGACTGACATCGCATCTGTCGGCTTTCGTCGAATACCGTCTGCTCTATGTCGGTGCGACGTCCTTCGACCTCGGCAGCACGCAATATAGCGGTCACCCGCCTACGGATGACTGGAAGATGAGGGCTGCTCCCGCAACCTTGCATAATGCCGTGCTCGGGCTGGCTTGGCATTTCTAGAGCGGCGCGTTTTTTCGAAAACCGCTTCATCACCGCTCCTCCTTGAAGTCTCCACTGACGCTCCATCGAGGGATGCTCAAAAGGTCGGGTGCAGCCGGTCGGCCGACATAGTGGGACTGACCGGCAACTCATCCTCGGAGGTATCTTATGAACTCTCGCTACGGTCTTGCCCTGATTGCCGGGGCCCTCCTGTCTTTGCCTGCATCCGCTATGGCCCAGGTCGCGGGTACATGGCGTCTCAATGGCAATATCGACGGCAAGGCCTTCGCTGTCGATTGCACCTTCGCGCCACGTGGCTCCCAGTTCGCCGGGCAATGCGTAGACGTCTCGACGGGTGAAACGAAGGCCAAGCCCGGCAAGGTTCACAAACTCACGCAGGGGAGCGTGCAAGGCAATGAGGTGCGCTGGACCTATCCGACCAAGGTCCTGATGATGTCTGTCGATATCGATTTTGCAGGCGCGATCGAAGGCGATCGCATGTCCGGCACGATTGCCGCCAAAGGGCGGCAAGGCCGCTTCTCCGCGGTCAGAAGGCCGGCGTGATCACACTCTCGCTTCCACTTCCACACACATATGGATCAGCCATGACAATGATTTCCCGCAATATCGTCTCCTTCAAGCGGACCTGGTCTTCTACCCGCCAGTCCCGCGAATGGGGCTTCGTCCGGCCATTCCTGTTTGGATTCGGCATGACATGCTTTTTCATGCTTTCAGGCTGCGGCGTGGCAACGCTACCGGTAAAGGCGACCGGGAAGGTTGTCGACTGGAGCACCATGAGCCAGGACGAGGCCGATCGCAACCGCGGCCGGGAAATGCGCAAGCGCGACGAGGCCTATCGGGACTGCGTACGCGAGGGATATCGGGACTGCTGACCTGAGGCTTCCGGCTGCAATTTTCCAGAAGCGACGGATGCGCCGACGACGATCACGTCCAGTGCCTTGAGCTTTGCCGTAAGCCGCCCTTCTTGCCCGGTATGGGTGTCCCATCCGCCTGTTTCCAGCATCGCGATGCGCGGGCCGTTCGGCCGGGTGAGGAAGGTGGCGGCGGGTTTCCCCAGGCCTGCGGGATCCTGCCTGGTGGCTGTCTTGTCCGCAGCCGCCTTGGCATCGAGTGCGGATGTTTAGAGCGGATGGAGCTGCGGATCGGCATCATAGAGCGAGCCGATGCGCTGCATCAGGTCGTCTGAAGACTGCGGCAGCGTTGAAATAGCTCGGGTTAGACGCCTCGAACGTAACGGTTTCTCCGGCCGCCGGCAGACCTTTACGCGTTTCTCACATTCGAGCAACTCAGCGGAGCAGTAACACTTCAAATTTTAAGCAGATTTGGGATCGATCCCTTTGGATCTCGCATTCGGACATAGACGATGAGTGAAATGCCGATCATTGCGGAGACATACCAGTAGTATCCCTGCTCGAAGCCCTGTTTCTTGAACGAGAGAGCGACAAATTCAGCCGTCCCACCAAATAGCGTATTGGCCAGCGCATAAGGTAGAGCCACGCCAAGTGCGCGGATATTGGCGGGAAAGAGTTCCGCTTTCACCACCGCGTTGATTGCTGTGTAGCCGGTGACCATCACAAGTGCGCCCAGCACGAGCAGAAAAGCCTCGAAAGAACTTTGCACACGCTCCAGGGCATTAAAGATTGGTACCGTTAGCAACATTCCTGTGACACCAAAGCCGATCAGCAGGGGCCGGCGTCCTACGCGGTCCGATAGCGCCCCGGCGAGAGGTTGCAGCAGCATATAGATGAACAGTGCGGCCGCCATGATGCTGGTGGCGGTCTCACGGCCAAAACCGACGCTGTTGACAAGGAACTTCTGCATGTAAGTGGAGTAGGAATAAAAGGCGAGTGTGCCGCCTGCGGTCAGGGCGATCACCACGGCGACCTCCCGGGGATGACGCGTGAACAGGGTGAGGCCACTCGTTCGCTCTGTCCGGTCATGATCGACATCGAGGAAATCCGGCGTCTCACGGAGGCCGCGGCGTAGATAAAACACGCTGATGGCCAGGATGCCGCCTATCGCGAAGGGAATGCGCCACCCCCAGCTTTCCAGCATGGTCTCGCTGAGCAGGAATTGGAGCAGGAGCAGCACGCAGGTGGCGATCAATTGTCCGGCGATAAGGGTGACATATTGGAAGCTGGAGAAAAATCCACGATGCTCGCTCTGCGCCATTTCCGACAGATAGGTTGCGCTGGCGCCATATTCGCCGCCCACCGAAATCCCCTGCATCAGGCGGGCGAGCAGCAACAGGACCGGCGCGGCCAAACCGATGCTGTGATAATCCGGAATGATGGCGATAAGGAGAGAACCGCCCCCCATCATCATCACGGACAGCGTCAGGCCGGCTTTGCGTCCCCGTTTGTCAGCATACATGCCCATGAGCCACGCTCCGAGCGGGCGCATGAGAAAGCCCACAGCGAAAATCGCAGCTGCGTCCAGAAGTTCCGATGTCGGGTCGTCGGAGGGAAAGAAAGCCGGAGCGAAATACAGGGTGAAGGACGAATAGACATACCAGTCATACCATTCGACCAGATTGCCGAGCGACCCGCCGAATATGGACCGGAGGCGCCCCCGGTCCGCACCGACGCCGTCCTTTTCAGGGATTGGCACTCGCTGGCCCTTCCTCTTGCGGCTCTGCCATGTCCTGGGCGGACAGGAGCAGCACGGCATCGCCGCCCCTGATCGATCGGATGCCGAAGCCATGTTCCAGCGCAAGCACGAACTGGTCGCCGCCATCGGCGCGGAATGTCCCGCCAATACGGATGGAGGCAATTTGCGGATCACCGATGACGAGCGGTACATGCCGATATCGATTGCACTCCTCGACCGCCTGCGCGAGCGTTTCTCCCCCGAAGGTGAGCATGCCCTGCTGCCAGGCGGTACGCTGGGCGACCTGTTGCGGCGCAAGGCGCGTGGTAGCCACCGTTCCGCCACGGATTGCCGCCGCCGTTCCAGCCGCAACCATCGTAGAAGGCATCGTGCCGTCGCGAACGGCGACCTTGCCCTCGATCACCATCAGTTCAGTCAGTTCCGGCCGCATGCGGACGGTGAAGGACGTGCCCACCGCTCGGATACTCGACCCGCCCGCGGTAACAATGAAGGGGCGGTTCGTATCATGCGCTACGTCGAAGCGAGCCTCGCCACGTAACAAATTAATATCACGTTGTTCTGCCCCAAGCGCCACCTCGATCGCGCTGTCCGTGTTCAGATGGACGAGGCTGCCGTCAGCCAGCCTAACCATGCGCTCCTCACCGATGCCCGTGCGATAGCGATCGACGGCCAGCATTTTCTGCGTGGCTATGATGCTCCCTGCACAGAGGATGGTGAGGCCGAGCATGGCAGCCATCGCGCGGCGGCTGAGCAGGGGTTCCAGGCTGGCTTCAAGCCGTCCCGCGGGGCCAGCAATGGCTTCGCGGCCTATCTGGGGAGGAGCTTCCCGCAATCGCTGGGCTAGGTCCCAGCTCGCTTCCGCCTTGGCCAGTGCGACGCCATGCGCGGGGTCTAGCTCCGCCCAGGAATAAGCGGTTTCCCAGTCGGCATCACGGCCGCTTGCCTGTGCGATGTGGAAGAGGCGAACCGCCTCCGCCTCAATCGCCTCTCGTTCTTCGCTGGTCCGATATCGGCCGCCCAAAATCAAAATCCTCAAACTGGCCCAAGGCCTGCATGACCTTCACCGACGCGCGGCCGATATGCTTGTCGACGGTAGAAACGGACAAGCCCATTTCTTCTGCTATCTCCTTGACAGATTTGTCGTGAACCCTCCGCAGGAGAAACGCGCGCCGACACTGGATCGGGAGAGCTTCGATGATGGCCTCAAGCCTCCGTAGTTCGTCGCGTGCCTGCAGGCGACGCTCGGCACTGACATCCGCCGTGATCAGGTCAACATCGCCAAGGGCCTCGAACGAGACCACCTTGTCGCGCCGCACCTCGTCGATGATGAGATTGCGCGTGATCTGGAACAGATAGGGCCGCCCAGCCGTGATTCGCTCGAAATCCGTCGCCGCATAGGCCCTTGCCATGACCTCGGCGACCAGATCGTCAAGATCTCGCGTGTCGGAAGTAAACGCCGGAGACGCCCCCTCAGGGCCGCTTCATGGGGCCCCAAGCAGGACGAAAGCGATGAATATGAATCGCCGCTTCTACTACGCTAGAGCCGCCGAATACCGCCGGGGATAGCCGTTCACCGCCGTCGCGCGGCCTGTAGTGCTATGGCATAAAGAAGTGCGACTAATGGAGACTACGCGGGGCATCTGAACGCCGCCGAACGCACCAGCGTCGTCATCACGACCAACCTCGCCTTCGGCGAGTGGCCGACCGTGTTCGGTGATCCCAAAATGACCACGGCTCTGCTCGACCGTATCACCCATCATTGCGATATCGTCGAGCCCGGCAACGGCAGCTGGCGCTTCAAAAATCGCAATTAGCCGCCACTCTCACCCCATCTTCAGAACGGACTTGCGCTGTGTGCGCCTCCGGCCGGGCTACGCCCGACCTCCACCGCACACAGCGGACGGCGTCACCCACAACCCGCCGCTCAATCCCGAAAAGGGGGGCCCTCTTCGACGCCGATATGGGGTTCCGTTTGCGCGCCGTTCCTCCTGATAGGCATTGAGAAGCGACGCCGACGATACCCCCGTGCCATCCGTCCGCTAGGAGCGGACATGCTTGCCCCGCCGCTTGCGTTGCTCGACCAACCGCTTGGCCGCCAACAGCTTGCGGCCCCGGAGTAGGTTGTTTTCGTAAGCGTGCTGGAGGGCGAGCTGGACGCCGGGTTCATTAGCCTCGGCTATTTCGATCTCCACCGAGATCGGCATTTGGCCAGCCTCGACCGATTGCACCAGTCGCTGCTCGCCCTTTTCGAGGAGGCGCAGCACGCCGCCGACGAACTCCCCGGACAGTCCGGTCTGCCGAGCAATATCTGCGGTACGCGAATGCGCTCCTGGTGCAGGTCACAGCGTTACCGATCATCGTCCAAAGAGGTCGGTTCGTCGCGACATCGGCCGCGCGCTACTCGGTATTTCCCATAACTTCCGGCAAAGACATCGGACATGAAGTCACCTATGCCGCGCTGCTTATTCTCTGTAGCAAGAGGGTTCAGTTTACCTGCCTCTATGTGTCCGGTGCGATTGTTCCTTACTTTGGGTTAAATTTGGGGAAATCTTCACATGAAGTTTGCGAGATGATCGCCTCGCGAATGCTGAAAAGCCCCTTTCCCTTGCCCCCGCTTGGCGCGGGGGCCGAACTGAAGATCGAAGCTGATACTTCCTATGCCTTTCAGGATTTCCCAATGATCAAAAGCTTGTTGTCTACGCTATCGGTGGTCCTGGCGCTTGCTGGCCCTATGCCTGCTCAAGCACAATCAGATAGCGATAAACCAGAAGAAACCGCGAACGTGGCGCTGACGCCCGAAACGCTCGGCGACGCGCTTTCTTGCCGGTCGCATGAGGCGGCCCTGGCGTTCGCTTCGACACTTTTCCTTGACCGCAAACCGCTCTCCTGGATGCGAGAAACGAAGGACGACAAGAACAGCAAGGGAATGCTGGGCCTCTACGGATACAAGCTCGCCAAGCCGGTTTCACTACTGGGGGAGCCGGTGACGCATGTATACTTCATGAAGGATTGGGTGGTGACGCTTTGGCCCCGCGAAAAGGCCGAGGCGTTCATCGCTGCGCAGAAGATGGAGCGAGCCCCGATCAAAATTGCAGAGCAATATTTCAGGTTCATCGACCCGGAAAGTGGCCCCATGCTCGGCGCTTTCGAGCCGACGGGGAATTCCACGGCGATGATGCTCGCGAAGGCTTTTGGTGGCGAAATGCCGCCGTCACCGCCTGCGGATAGTTTGTTTGTCGGGTGCAATTATGCGCCTGCGTCCCAAGCCGATTTTCTGGAAGTCGCGCGTCAGTCCGAGGCAATGATGGACGATGCTGCCCGCGATCTTGGCGCTGCTGCCGAAACCGACACCCCCCCTTAAGGGGCGATTGGCCTTCAGGGCGGTGGAGCGGCGAACGGTTGATAAGCCGCAGCGCAGGCATAAGGATTGAGGGCAGGCAGCAGCCCTGATGCTATTGTGGAATTATGACGAACATGCCGAACCGCCTTTGCTCGGTCATATTCCTGGTTGCGATGCTCGCCAGTTGTGATCGCATGGAACCAAAGCCACCCGATCCGGCCGCGGCCAGGTCAAGCGCATCGGTTCAATCTGCGCGCGTTCCGAAGAATGACGACGCAAATAAGCCGGCGACGCTCGCGCCTGCTCTGGCCGGACTGTGCCGGGATGCTCGCAATGCACTCTCGTCCTG
>JASGGS010000188.1:0-8610 GCA_047602685.1 Sphingobium sp. | reverse complement strand
GATCCGGTCATCGAATCGGCGATGGACAAGATCTTCATCCTGCACGCCGACCATGAGCAGAACGCGTCGACCTCGACCGTCCGTCTCGCCGGTTCGTCGGGCGCCAATCCCTTCGCCTGCATCGCGGCGGGCATCGCCTGCCTTTGGGGTCCGGCGCATGGCGGCGCGAACGAAGCCGCTCTCAACATGCTGCGCGAGATCGGCACCGTCGACCGCATCCCGGAATATATCGCCCGCGCCAAGAACAAGGACGATCCGTTCCGCCTGATGGGCTTCGGCCACCGCGTGTACAAGAATTACGATCCGCGCGCGAAGGTCATGCAGAGGACCGCGAACGAGGTGCTGGAGAAGCTGGGCGTCACCGATCCCATTTTCGACGTCGCCCGCGAACTGGAGAAAATCGCCCTCAACGACGAATATTTCGTCTCGAAGAAGCTCTACCCGAATGTGGACTTCTATTCGGGCATCATCCTTTCGGCCATCGGCTTCCCGACGGAGATGTTCACCGTCCTCTTCGCCCTCGCCCGCACCGTGGGCTGGGTCGCGCAGTGGAACGAGATGATCTCCGATCCCGAGCAGAAGATCGGTCGGCCGCGTCAGCTCTACAATGGCCCGACCCAGCGCGATTATGTGCCGGTCGGCCAGCGCTGACCGGTTCGGACAGACAGGGAAAAAGGGGGCCGCTTCCGCTAGGGAGCGGTCCCTTTTCCTTGGAGCCGCGTACGTTGTTCCGAAAAAGCGCTTAACGCCCCTGCCAGCGCGGCAAGCCGAGCGTGAAGCGCGCGCCCTGCCCCAATTCGCTTTCGACGCTGATGTCGCCGCCCATCGCTCGTGCCAGCCGCCGGGATATGTAGAGACCCAGGCCGCTGCCCGCGCCGTCTTCCGGGCTCAGTCTCTCGAACCGTTCGAAGATGCGCTCCTGATCCTCGGCGGCGATACCGCGCCCCTGATCCTCCACGATGACATGAACCGTTGAGCCGTCCTGTTCCGCCGTGATCCGGATATGGCTCCCGTCGGGCGAATAACGCACCGCATTGCCGATCAGGTTGACCAGTATCTGCAACACCCGCCGATATTCGGCCTGCGCTGACAGGCTGACATCGCCGTCTGGAGCCTCCACGGTGATATTACGTTCGGCGGCCCGCATCTTGAGAAGGCCAGCGGCCCGGCGGCCGAGGTCGGCGACGTCCACTTCTTCCCGCGCCACGCGGAAATCCGGCCGCTCGATTGCCTGCAAGTCGGAAAGATCGTCCACCAGATCGACCAGATGCCGGCCTGCTTGCGCTATATCGGCCGCATAGGAGGCATAATCGGCGCTCAGCGGCCCTTCCAGTTGCCCGCTGATCGTATTGGCATTGGCGATGATCCGCCCCAGCGGCTGGCGCAGGGCATTGTCCAGGCGCCGGCTGAAAAGCGGCGAATAGGTTTCCGCGCCGATTGGCGGATCGGCGGGCGCTTCCGCTGCCTCCTTCTCCTGTATCGCCTTTCCACGATAGCCCGTCAGGCGGCCAAGCGCGTCAAAGGTCGGCAGCGCCGCGAGCGAATAATGTACCGTCTCGTCCGCGCGCAGCACGGCGGGTTGCCGCGAAAAAGGGCGGCGGGCCGCGACGGCGGCCAGCAGGGGCAGGCGGTCGTCCGCCTCTCCCTCTCTCTCCAGCAGACGGAAATAGGCGGATAGCGGCTCGCCCGGCCGTGGCATGGCGTGACCCGCGACGGCCTCCTGCCTTTCGACCAGCCGGAATTGCAGGCTGGCATCGACCTGCCAGATCCAGCCGTCGCGCCCCAGTTCCGCATGCGCGCCCAGAGCCGCCGCGTCGACCGGCTCCGGCTTCCTCGGCTGCTCCTCCCATTCGATGATGCTGAGGTCGACGCCCTCCGCATCGGGCTTCATCCGCACCCAGAGCGAGATATCCGAAGCGCCCGACGCAATGGCGACAGGCCGCGCGATGGTGACGCCCAGCCTCTGCGCGAGGCGTACCAGATGCGCCAGCGCGGGTATGACGATGGCGCCCTCGGCCATGCCACCCGCCTCGGCTTGCAGGGCCAGCAGCGGGGGATCGGCGGTGACCAGCCGCCCATCGGGCGAAACACGCCCTCGAATGATGCTGTCTACGCTCATGGCCGGGTCCAGCCCATGCGGGACAGCTTCGTCACCAGCGGCACGGGACCGCGCCACCGGGCAAGCTGCGCCATGGCGCGATCCGGCGTGAGCAGGCGATAGGCCGCGACGATATCGGGCAGCAGCGCATCGTCCGCCGTTTCCGCCACCGGCGCCAGGGCGTCGAGCAGCGCCACGAAACCCGTATCGCTGAGGCCCAGCACATGCGCCAGGGCTGCGCGCTCCTCATCCTCGCCATCGACCAGCAGCGCCAGCGCCTGCTCCGCCGCTATGCCCGTGTCATGGCTGCCCAACGCGGCCAGCAGCAGGAGATCATGACTCAACGCCGCCTCTTCCGCCAGGCCCGCCTTCTCCGCCGCATCGCGAACCAGTCCCGCGGCATAGGCCGCCCTGGCAAAGGGGCCTGCCTGTTCGTCATGGCGCGCGACAATCGCTTCGGCGGCGCGCGAGAATATCTGCATGGCCGCGCCATGCTCCACCCCCATGCGGGCCGTCAGCCCTTCCACGAGCAGGGCGGCGGAGGACCAGACGAGATCGCAATAGGCTTCCGCCGTGAGATCGGCACGCATGGGCCATTCGAGCGGATGCGATGCCAGCCACGGATCGACGGACAGGCGATAGGCCGTCAGGGCTTCCGCCAGCGCCTCGTCCCGCGAGGACAAGGGGGGCGGCGCATCCGGCTCGCCCGGCGGGAACGGTGCCGCCAGCGTCATGCGCAGCACGAACGCCGCCGCGGCGCGCAGCCGCAGATGGTCGAGCAATATCGGGGAGAGCACGGCCGGATGACGCTCGATGGCGAGGCGGCAATAGCCCGGCCCCAGCGCTTCCACCGGACGGGCGAGCCAGCTATCCCCGATCTGGAGGCCCAGGGCGACCTCGACGGCGTTCAGGCAGCCGGAAAGATGGGCACGGACCTCGCTCAGCAGCGCATCGGTCCAGCGTTGCGGGCCATCGCGCAGCAATTGGGAGATATCGCCCGCATGACGCATCGATTCCACGATCGCATCGCGGAGATAGGCGTCCGGCCCTGTATCAGGCTGATGCTGGGCGAGTGTCATGACCGGTTCACCATAGGCTATTGAAGTTAATAGCCGCTAAATCCTACCACCGCAGAATCTCGGATTATTCGCAACGGTTTTCCAATTGGTTTCCCTGTTCCTCATCTGTTCCGCGCCATTTGGACATAGCGCGTCGAGCCAACTTCGCCTGGTTCCGCTTTTTCGCATAGTGCTCGACGATCAGCATGGACTGCCCGCTGACCGCGGCCGTCTCGGCAACGGTGCAGCCGCATTCGAGCAGTGAGTTTACAGCATTCTTGCGCAGTCCATGGGGCACGATCTTATGCCCTTTTCCAGCGGCCCAGCGCTGAATAATGCCTCTCAGGCGAGCGGTCGAGAACGGTTTCCCGTTATCGTCCATCAGCACGCGGTCGGTATCGGCGCCTCTGCTCGGCAGCGCGCTCGCCAGATCAGGATGCAGGGGGATGTTCAGTTCCTTCCCTGTCTTCACCTGAACGACCTCGACCTCCTCCGCGCCGACCTTCGACCATGTCATCAATACCGCATCGCTGATGCGCTGAGCGGTATAGTACAGCACATGGACTGACAGGCGAATAATCCTGTCCTCGCTCTTCAAGCCGGCGGCCAGGAGGGCTTCTGGCCACGGTTCATGCTCGCCGATCTCGTTGGGGTCGATATCGTCGCATGGGCGGTTGCTGACATGCTCGCCCCGCCTCCCCCAGCGATAGAGTGCCGCGACGCTCGCCAGCAGCATATTGGCCGCGCCCGGGGTGTCGGCCATCTTGTCGAAGAGCGCAACCATGTCCTTGCGTTCGATGCCGTTGGCCGGCGCGCTGGGCAATTGCTCGGCAAATCGGCCCTGATATATCCTGTAGAGCTTCTGCGTCGCCGGGGCCAGGGACTGGAACTGGGTGCTTGCCTGGTACATCTCGACCAGCTTCGGCACCGTCAGGATATCCAGCGCCCGGCGAGTGCGATGTCCCAGCATGGCCGCATAGACGGAACCGAATCGGTGATCGGCCTTGTCCGGAAGGCGGTTGTAGACCGGCTTGCCCCGGGCATCCGTCGTCCCGGTATCGAAATAATAATAGGTCCGCCCCTTGGACCTGACCGTCTTGATATAGGCCAGCCTCTTCAATCGCATGGATCAATGATCCTTGTAGAGCGGTTGGTGCCTGCGCCAGTCATCGGCCGGCGCCGCCTCCGTCAAATCGTCGCGGGCATTGATGACGATCTTGCCGTCCGGCGAGATTTCCACGCTGACATTGGTGAAGCCGGCGGCCCGCGCGCCCCGCATGGCGCGGTTGATGTCCGACTGTTTGAAGCGAGCCTGGGCGGTCATCTCGGTAATCCTTGTTCAATTCTCGCCGGCGCGGCGTTGTCTTCCAGGCTGCGGCGCGCGTTGATGGCGAGACGGACCCCGTTCATATATTGCTTCGCCAGCATCGCCCTCGCCTGCGCATCCTTGATGCTGATCTCTCCCTTGCGGAGCGCAACGAGATCGTCGGCTATGCCCCTGACGATAGCGTCGAGGCTGTATTGCTCGCCAAGGTCAGTGACGGCTTCGGGCATTGGCGATTTCCTTGTCGAGCGCAATGAGAAGCGCATGGGCCGCGCGGAACGGCGTCAGCAGCGTGTAAGGCAGTTGGCGGGTTCGCAAGCGGCCCTGGCCCAGCCAACAGCATGGCCAGCAGATCGGCGGTTTCTCATGATCGGGCGAGAATGGATCGCGCTCGATCATCTGTTGGCAAACCACGCACTCGAAGGGGTCGACGGGCGGCGGGAGCGGCTTGCGCTTGATGACCAGTTTGATGCGTGGACCTGTCATACCCACGCCTCCACGATTTCCTCGTCAGGCGTGGTCATGCGTCACCGCCTTCCGGGAAATCATGATCGAAACCGGCGTGGTAGTCGGCGACATCCCGAGCGTCCGGGTAGCCGCATGTGCCGCAACCCCAATCGTAATCTTCGCTTCCATCAGGGATATGCTCCCCGCACGAAGGGCACCACGCGCCGAACTTAGTGTGCACCCAGGAAGGACGATGCTGGTCAAGACTACCCATCGCCCCTCTCCCCCATGATGCGCGCGCGGACGGCCAGCCCGAACTCTGTAAGTCGAGATGTAAATGAGCCGCCGGCGAGACCCTTGCACTGAAGCGCATGGAGAGTCCTAGGCGCACCATATATGATGAGCTTTCCGAACCCTGACTTGGCGCTTTTTATCGCTTCGCGCTGCGCCTCCGTCAGCCCCGCCGCGATCCGCTCCACGGTTTTATCGTCAGGCATGACCGCCACCTTCCGCATAACGGCCCTCAGCGCGCGCTATCCACTCCTTCATCATGGAGATGGTGTCGGCACGTTCAGCGTTGCTGATATAGTTGACCCGGCCTCCTTCGATCTTGTCGAAGGCGGCAAGCAGCAGAACAAACGCCACCTTCTTGGGACGTTTGCTGCCGTTGAACTGGTCATCAAGCGCTTGAGCGATTGCGTTCATATTGGCGCGATGTTGCTTCTGGATAGGATCAGGCATCGGAGCCTCCGATCTTGGCGAGGGCGATGGAGGCCGCCCGCAACTCTGCCATGGTCACATCGAGAGGGATGACCGCATCATCCGGCAGATGGCTGGCGAGGGCGATGTTGGTGGGGAAAAACCCTCGCAACGCCCTCGCCGCCTCGTCGAGCTTCTCACGAAGCTGCGAGTTCTCGACACCCATAGCCGCCCTATCGAGGTTCAGTTGAACCATGCCCTCTGAACGATCAGTGGCTTCCCGCTTCCAGATCCTTATGTCGTCCTCCAACTCCTGCACCCGCTTCTGCAAGGCGGTGAGGGCGTCGGCGGCTTCGTCGAACACTGCGGCGATCCCGATCCATGGACGAGAGCCGTTCACAGCGTAATCCCGCAACCGCTTCGCCACGTCAGTCATGGCGCGCCTCGCTCAGTGCGGCGCGACCATGAGCGACGCAATTAGGGTCCTCGCCGAACACCTCCATACATGTGCAGTTGAGCAACGCGACCGTGGCAATGCGCGACGCCTCATCCATGTCCATGGAGACGGTTACCCATTCCTCGGTGTCGCCCTCGTCGAAGACCTCGGTTTCGCCCTTCTCGATCAAGCGCAACGCTTCTCGCAACCGCCTATTCTCTTCCAGCAGGTCGGCCCGCCCCGCCATATAGACGGCGGTAAGGTCCACCTCCCCCGACTGGTCAGCAGCGGGCGGGGTGGCGTAGAGTTCTCGAACCTGCTCCGGGTGAAGGGGATCGCCATGTTCGTCCTGCGGCATGGCGGCCAAGACGATGTTGAACAGCGTTCCTGATAGATCGCCATCAAACTCCTCAGTTCCATCGCAAATATCGTAGTCTTCGACATTCAATGTCTTGGCGAGAAGTTCCACCGCGTACTGAATTCCGCTTTCAAAGACGCATCGCATGGGGTGATCGTAATCAGGCAAAGGCCCGTTGAAATTCTCCCACGGCTTAGCCACCGCCTCCCCTTCCCGCCCCATGGCGGCGATGGCGGGAGCGATCTGCAACACACCTTGCGCCGCACCCTCAGTGAATGCGAGGTGCATAAGGTCTGAAACCTTCTGCCGGAACCGATCCATGATTTCTTGCGGGGCATGGCTCTCGAACACGGACGAGATCGCGTTCGACATGCGCTGAATGCCAGCAGATTCGATCCACTTGTCAGCAACTTCCTCTATGGCGTCGAAATTCCCGGACTCGACCGCATCGACCATCTGACGCACCCGCTCCACGGCCTCATTGTCCATTGCGGCCATCATTCCTCACCCCAATGCTTTTCAAGGATATCGGCAACGCGCTGGGCAACCTTCTCCGAGTCTTGCAGATAGCCAGCCATGATGAGCATCGGGAACCTGAGGCCGATGCTCCGGCCCTGCTCGGTCACGGTCGGAGGGTTCTGGTAGTGAACCGCGATGCAGTCCGCGCGCAGGTCCTCTCTACCGAGGTTCCGAAGATATGCGGTGTATCTGACGGTGAAACGGCGATGTTCCACCCCGTTATCTGTCGCGTCGGTCATTTCCCCTCCGTTGCCTGGTGATCGCAGGGGTCCATCGCGAACCCCGCAAAGTCGGTGGCGCCGGTGCCCTGGCAATGCTCACACGGAGCTACCGCGATCCGGTTCGCCACGATGTCGTTATGGGCGGTGACCAGCGCGCCCAGGGCGGTCATGACGTCCTCATCCCCGCCGAACCAGCCGAGATCGATGGGGATGAGGTCCTTCCCCTGCCCGTCCAGCGCGATGATATGGGCGCCACGCCGCGGCTTGAGGACGCCCTTCTCCGCCTGCTCCGGCACCGGCCAGAAGCGCTCCCGCCACGGCTTGGCCCAATGTTCCTTGAAGAGGTCCACCGCCAGTTGAAACGGGTCGACCGGGACGATGGGGACGCCATCCTCCTTGCACCTCACGCAGAGCGCCGCGTTGCGCGCGCACAGCGTGAAGGTGCCGCCGTGACGCGGAAAGGCATGGCAGGGACGGCCCTGCTCGTTGTTGCGGATCTCGACCTTATGCATGGCCGCCGCCCAGCTGGGCATAGTTGGGCAGCGCCGCTTGTCCCGGCACCTTGTCGCCATGGCCGAGCGCGCGCAGCGCTTCGGCATAGCGTTCCGCCGAAGACCGATACGCCTTGGCTTCCGTCATCGCGAGCGCGGCGGCTTTCTCAGCCGCCAGCGCCGCATCATTCGATTTGCGATAGCGGTCGTAGATCAGCCGTTCAGGCGTACCGACAGCAAAGGGGTTGACGCGCGGGCGGCTCATCAGGCGAGGCCCTGCCGGATCATCTCCAGCTTCCCGCGCGCCTCATCCCGGGAGAGGAAGAACATGGCGGCGGCATCCAGTCCGAGAAGCAGCGCGCCAGCGGTTGCCGGGCCGACCGCTTTCTCCAGCGCGTAACCCTCTTCGCCCTTCAGGTGGACGGCCCATCCGGCGATGCAATGCGATGTGCCGCAGGCGTGCCAGTCGCTCATGGTCAGGCTGTCGTCGGTAGCGAGGGCATGGGTCGCCACGTCCAGCAGCAAGGCCTTCTGCGCTTCCGGCGAGGCAAAATGCTTGCCGTTGACGGTCTCCAGCAGCGGCAGGTTCACCTTGGTGCGGGGATGGATTTCGAGAGACCCGCCGATGCTGGTGACGGCCGGGAGGTCGCAGGTCGCGCCCTCGCCGACGCAGAGATACCCGCCGATGCTGGTGACGGCCGGGAGGTCGCAGGTCGCGCCCTCGCTGACGTAGAGAGACCCGCCGATGCTGGTGACGGCCGGGAGGTCGCAGGTCGCGCCCTGCCTGACGTAGAGAGACCCGCCGATGCTGGTGACGGCCGGGAGGTCGCAGGTCGCGCCCTCGCCGACGCAGAGATACCCGCCGATGCTGGTGACGGCCGGGAGGTCGCAGGTCGCGCCCTCGCTGACGTAGAGAGACCCGCCGATGCTGGTGACGGCCGGGAGGTCGCAGGTCGCGC
>JASGGS010000187.1:0-8624 GCA_047602685.1 Sphingobium sp. | reverse complement strand
CGCGGCGCAGGCGCTTGCCCCGGTCGAACCCTCCCCCCTCTTCGTCACCGGCGGCGCGGAGCGGCGGGACTCGGTGCGCCGCGCGGTCGCGCATCTGGCCGCGCTGGACAACGCGCCCGGCCATGTGCTGGTCCATGACAGCGCCCGCCCCTTCGTGCCCGCGGAGGTCGCGGACCGCCTGCTCGCCGCGCTGGAGCGCGGCGCGGCCGCCGCCATGCCCGTGCTGCCGGTCGCGGATACGCTGGTCCACCGTCAGGGCGATCTGGCGGGCGATGTCGTGCCGCGCAACGGCCTGCACCGGGTCCAGACACCGCAAGCCTTTCGTTTCAATGTCTTGCGCGCTGCTCATGAGGCGTGGGACCCGCATCGCGTCGCCACCGACGACGCGCAGATGGTGCGCGCCCTCGGCCATGGCGTCATGCTGGTGGAGGGCGACCAGCGGCTGGAGAAGATCACCATGGCAGAGGATTTCGCCCGCATCGCCGCGCTCAACGGCCTTGGCGCGGAGCCGCGCACCGGCACCGGCTATGATGTCCACCGCCTCGTCCCCGGCAAGCCGCTCTGGCTCTGCGGCCTCGAAATCCCGCACAGCCACGGCCTTTCCGGTCATAGCGATGCGGATGTCGCCATCCATGCGCTGGTCGACGCGATCCTCGGCGCCCTGTCGGAGGGGGATATCGGCCAGCATTTCCCGCCCGGCGACCCGCAATGGAAGGGCGCGGCCTCCCACCGCTTCCTCGAATATGCCCGCGACCGCATCGCCGCGCGCGGCGCCCGCCTCGTCCACGCCGATGTCACCATCCTGTGCGAGGCGCCCAGGATCGGCCCGCGCCGGGACGCCATGCGCGCGCGCCTGGCGGAGATATTGTCCGTGCCCGTCGAACGGATCAGCGTGAAGGCAACGACGACCGAAGGCCTCGGCTATACCGGCCGCCGGGAGGGCATCGCCGCGCAGGCCGCCGCGACGATCATGGTGGGAGGCTGACGGCCATGTCCCCGCATCGCCCCTCCATGCCCCACATCCTGTCCCCCAGTGCCGCCGCGACGGGCAAGGGGATCGAAGCCGGGGGCTGCGGCATTATCGACGATATGCTCGAACCGCTTGATCCGCTTCCCCGGCAGGATATTCCGGCCATGACCGGCAAGGCTCCGTTCCGCTTGCGCGGCTCCGAAAAAGGCGAATGACCCCCATGGACACCATCCTGCCCCACGAACTGGTCTCCCTCGCCCGCCGGGTGATCGAGGAGAATGCCGCCATCGGCCGCCGCGTGGCAGTCGCGGAAAGCTGCACCGGCGGCCTCGTCGCGGCGGCGCTGACGGAGATACCCGGATCGTCGGACGTGGTGGAGGCGAGCTTCGTCACCTATTCCAACACGGCCAAGCGGGCGGTGCTGGGCGTCAGCGACGATGTGCTGGACACGTTCGGCGCCGTCTCCATCGCCACCGCCTGGAAAATGGCGCAGGGCGCGCTGGACCTGTCCGGCGCGGACGTGGCCGTCTCGATCACCGGCATTGCGGGGCCGGGCGGCGGCAGCGAGAGCAAGCCGGTGGGCACGGTCGTCTTCGCCCGCGCGGAAAAGGGCGCCGACCCGGAAAAGCCGGTCGCGGACCTCAAGACCTTCGAGAATAATGGGCGCGCCGGGGTGCGGTTGCAGGCGGCGCTGTGCGCGCTGGACCTGCTGCTGCCGGTGGCCGAAGGGAAATAACCCTTCACGTCGTGCCAGCCTGTGCCGCGCCGACGCGCGTATCGGCGCCCTATCCCGCGCCCACCCCATATAATTCCGCCGCGCGGGCCTCGAACGCCCCGATCATCTTCCGCAACGCCTTGTCGAACACCTGCCCGGCCAGCATCTCGAACACCTTGTTCTTGAAGGCGAAATCCACGCAGAAATCGACCAGGACGCCGCCCTGCCCATCCGCGCGGAAATGCCATTCATTGGTCAGATGCTTCAGCGGCCCGTCGACATAATCGACATGCACCGACTCCGGCCGCGCCTTGCGCACCCGCGACGTGAAGCTCTCGCGCAGTCCCTTGAACCCCACGATCATGTCCGCGACCGTTTCCGTCTCCGTATCCGAACGCAGGCGCATCGCGCTGATCCAGGGGAGGAATTCCGGATAGGCGGCGACATCCGTCACCAGGTCGAACATCTGCTCCGGGCTATAGGGCAGATGCCGCGTCTCCTCATGCCGGGGCATGGGCGCTCCCCGCGCGGGCGGCGGCTTCCTTCGCCAGCTTGGCCTCGCGCGCGGCGCGCATCTGCACGAAATCGTCGCCGGCATGATAGCTGGAACGGGTCAGCGGGCTGGCCGCCACTTGCAGGAATCCCTTGGCGCGGGCCACCGCCGCATAGGCCTTGAAGCCGTCCGGGGGCACGAACTCGATCACCTTGGCATGCTTGGGCGTGGGTTGCAGATATTGGCCCATGGTCAGGAAATCGATGTCGGCGGACCGCATGTCGTCCATCACCTGATGGATTTCCAGCCGCTGCTCGCCCAGGCCCAGCATGACGCCGGACTTGGTGAAGATGGACGGGTCGAGCCGCTTGACCATCTCCAGCAGGCGCAGCGACGCATAATAGCGCGCGCCGGGGCGGATGGTGGGATAGAGGCGGGGCACCGTCTCCAGATTATGATTATAGACGTCGGGCCGCGCCGCGACGATCATCTCCACCGCCCGCTCATGCTTGTTGCGGAAATCGGGGGTCAGTATCTCGATGGTGGTCTGCGGCGTCGTGCGGCGCAGCGCCTCGATCACCTTGACGAACTGGCTCGCGCCGCCGTCGGGCAGGTCGTCCCGGTCCACGGAGGTGATGACGATATGCTCCAGCCCCATCTCGGCGCAGGCATCGGCGGTATGCTGCGGCTCCATCGGGTCGACGGGGCGCGGCATGCCGGTCTTGACGTTGCAGAAGGCGCAGGCGCGGGTGCAGGTGTCGCCCAGGATCATGACCGTCGCATGCTTCTTGGTCCAGCACTCCCCGATATTCGGGCAGGCCGCCTCCTCGCACACCGTCGCCAGCCCCTTTTCGCGCATCAGCCGCTTGGTGTCGGCAAAGGCGGAACCGGCGGGGGCCTTCACCCGTATCCAGTCGGGCTTGCGCGGGCGGGCGGTCGGGACGGGCTGGATGGGCGGCACGGGCTGCTGAGTCATAGTTCGCCAGATAGCGACGATGGCGCCGACTTGCCAGTGGCCAGTTTGCAGCCCGGCCGGACAGCGCCGCGGGCAGAAGGATTTTCGCGCAAAGGCGCAAAGGCCTGCCGCCCCGCCCCGCCCCCTCTCATGATTTCCCGCGGGCACCACCATCACCATTTACGCGCGGCCATGGCAGCATGCGGACCCTCTTTGCGTCCTTTGCGTCCTTTGCGCCTTTGCGCGCAAAAACCCGAAACCTCCATCCCTCATGAGGAGGCTGTTGAATGTCGCCACGGCCTAAGGCATGGGCAATCTTATGACACAGTTCTCCGACATGCTCGACGGCTATCGCCGCTTCCGCAACAGCAGCTGGGTCGCGCAGCGTGATCGCTGGGACGAGCTGGCGGAGGGGCAAAGTCCCCGCGTCCTCGTCATCGCCTGTTCCGACAGCCGCGTCGATCCTTCGCAGATATTCGACACCAATCCCGGCGAAATCTTCGTGGTGCGCAACGTCGCGGCGCTGGTACCGCCCTTCGAGACGACACCGGGCCATCATGGCGTCTCCGCAGCGCTGGAATTCGCGGTCCAGGTGCTGAAGGTGGACGAGATCGTGGTCATGGGCCACGGGCTGTGCGGCGGGTGCAAGGCGGCGCTGACGCAGGAACTGCGCGACGCTCCTCCCGGCCGGGGCGGCTTCATCGCCAACTGGATCGAGATGCTGGACGAGGCGCGGGAGAAGGTCGTGGCCGTGCATGGCGACGATCAGGGCCGCGATGCCCTGCGCGCCATGGAGAATGAGGCGGTGAAGGTCAGCCTCGCGAACCTGCGCACCTTCCCGTGCGTGCGGGAGAAGGAGGCGGCGGGCGAATTGCGGCTCATCGGTTCGCGCTTCGGCATCGCCGATGGCGTCCTTCACCTGCTCGATGAGGGCACGGGCGAATTTTCCCCGGCCTGATCGTGGCCGGACCGGAGGAGGATCGGGGCGCTCCCCTTCCCGTCTTCGTCTACGGCACCCTGCGCCCTGGCGATGTCGGCTTTGCCGAGGCGGGGCTGGCCGGGCGCGTCGATCTGCTCGGCCCCGCGCGGGTCAACGGTACGCTTTACGATCTGGGCGACTATCCGGGCATCGTGCCGGGCGGTTCGGGCGTGGTCATGGGCGAACTCCTCCTGCCGCGTGACGGGGGCGTCCTGCCGCTTCTCGATGAATATGAGATATATGATCCGGCCGATCCAAAAGGCTCGGAATATCAGCGGCTTAGGGTGTTAACCCTCGATTTATCGCTAAGTGTCTGGATTTACTCGTATAATCGTTCCGTAACGGGCCTGCCGGTCATATCCGGCGGCGACTGGAGGCGTTTTCGGTAGGGAAGCCTGTGAGCTTTTGTTCCGGAACCGCTTGTTTCGCAAAGGCGTTTGAAGTCGCCGAGCGGATGGAAAAGGATGAAGGAGTAGGAGAATGCGTCACCCAATTTTGTTCGCCCCCGCCGTCGCGCTGTCGGCTCTCGGCCTCGTGCTGAGCGGCCCTGCCTCGGCCGAAGGAAAGGCGGACCGAGCCCGCGCCGCCATCGCGACCGCCAAGGGCAAGATCGAGGCGGCCGAGGCATCCGGTGCCTCCACCGAACTGCCGCGCCAGCAGGCACAGGCAAAGGCCGAACTCGCCACCGCGCAGGAACATCTGTCGGCGGGCCGCAAGGAGGATGCGATCGCCACGGCCAACCACGCGTCCCAGATCGCGGAGATCAACATCGGCGAGTTGCAGAAGCGCAAGAGCGAACAGGCTGCGGCGGCGCAGGCCAATGCCCGGATTTCGGCCGACGTGGCCCAGCAGCAGGCGGCCGACGCCAATGCCCGCGCGGCCAGTGCGGAACAGGCCGCCGCTGCCTCCGCGGCCGAGGCGGCCCGCCTGCGCGCCGCCGCCGCGACGCCCCAGACCACGACGACCGTGACGACCGAGAAGGTCGCCACGCCCCGCGTGTCGTCCAGCACGCCGAAGGTGAAGAAGAAGGTCGTACGCCGCAGTACGGGCGGCACGCCTGTCCGCTCGGCGGAGACGACCACGACGACCATCACCACCCAGGCGTCGAACTGAGTGAGGACCAGACTCCCGCCCGGACCGCCGGGCGGGAGCGTCCCGCGCAATGACCATCATTGCCCGCCATCTCGTCATAAGCGGCCATGTGCAGGGCGTCTTCTTCCGCGCCTGGACCGTCGAGACGGCCAAGAAACTCGGCCTTGGCGGCTGGGTCCGCAACCGAGCCAATGGCGATGTCGAAGCTCTGGTGGAGGGAGAGGAAGCAGCCGTTCTGCGCTTCCTCGATCAGGCACGCACCGGTCCGCCCGCCGCCCGCGTCGATCATGTCCATATCGTGGAATGCGCGCCGGAAGCGATACGGGGCTTCGGGAAACGGGCGACTGCCTAGAGCGATTTCAAGCCGGATGGAACATTCGGCGATTCGGAAATCGCGGAAAACAAGGAATTTAAGAGCGGGGTTTGCTTCGATCGAAGCAAACCCCGCTCTTAAATTCCTTGTTTTCCGCGATTTCCGAATCGCCGAATGTTCCATCCGGCTTGAAATCGCTCTAGGCAGTCGCCCGTTTCCCGAAGCCCCGTATCGCTTCCGGCGCGCATTCCACGATATGGACATGATCGACGCGGGCGGCGGGCGGACCGGTGCGTGCCTGATCGAGGAAGCGCAGAACGGCTGCTTCCTCTCCCTCCACCAGAGCTTCGACATCGCCATTGGCTCGGTTGCGGACCCAGCCGCCAAGGCCGAGTTTCTTGGCCGTCTCGACGGTCCAGGCGCGGAAGAAGACGCCCTGCACATGGCCGCTTATGACGAGATGGCGGGCAATGATGGTCATTGCGCGGGACGCTCCCGCCCGGCGGTCCGGGCGGGAGTCTGGTCCTCACTCAGTTCGACGCCTGGGTGGTGATGGTCGTCGTGGTCGTCTCCGCCGAGCGGACAGGCGTGCCGCCCGTACTGCGGCGTACGACCTTCTTCTTCACCTTCGGCGTGCTGGACGACACGCGGGGCGTGGCGACCTTCTCGGTCGTCACGGTCGTCGTGGTCTGGGGCGTCGCGGCGGCGGCGCGCAGGCGGGCCGCCTCGGCCGCGGAGGCAGCGGCGGCCTGTTCCGCACTGGCCGCGCGGGCATTGGCGTCGGCCGCCTGCTGCTGGGCCACGTCGGCCGAAATCCGGGCATTGGCCTGCGCCGCCGCAGCCTGTTCGCTCTTGCGCTTCTGCAACTCGCCGATGTTGATCTCCGCGATCTGGGACGCGTGGTTGGCCGTGGCGATCGCATCCTCCTTGCGGCCCGCCGACAGATGTTCCTGCGCGGTGGCGAGTTCGGCCTTTGCCTGTGCCTGCTGGCGCGGCAGTTCGGTGGAGGCACCGGATGCCTCGGCCGCCTCGATCTTGCCCTTGGCGGTCGCGATGGCGGCGCGGGCTCGGTCCGCCTTTCCTTCGGCCGAGGCAGGGCCGCTCAGCACGAGGCCGAGAGCCGACAGCGCGACGGCGGGGGCGAACAAAATTGGGTGACGCATTCTCCTACTCCTTCATCCTTTTCCATCCGCTCGGCGACTTCAAACGCCTTTGCGAAACAAGCGGTTCCGGAACAAAAGCTCACAGGCTTCCCTACCGAAAACGCCTCCAGTCGCCGCCGGATATGACCGGCAGGCCCGTTACGGAACGATTATACGAGTAAATCCAGACACTTAGCGATAAATCGAGGGTTAACACCCTAAGCCGCTGATATTCCGAGCCTTTTGGATCGGCCGGATCATATATCTCATATTCATCGAGAAGCGGCAGGACGCCCCCGTCACGCGGCAGGAGGAGTTCGCCCATGACCACGCCCGAACCGCCCGGCACGATGCCCGGATAGTCGCCCAGATCGTAAAGCGTACCGTTGACCCGCGCGGGGCCGAGCAGATCGACGCGCCCGGCCAGCCCCGCCTCGGCAAAGCCGACATCGCCAGGGCGCAGGGTGCCGTAGACGAAGACGGGAAGGGGAGCGCCCCGATCCTCCTCCGGTCCGGCCACGATCAGGCCGGGGAAAATTCGCCCGTGCCCTCATCGAGCAGGTGAAGGACGCCATCGGCGATGCCGAAGCGCGAACCGATGAGCCGCAATTCGCCCGCCGCCTCCTTCTCCCGCACGCACGGGAAGGTGCGCAGGTTCGCGAGGCTGACCTTCACCGCCTCATTCTCCATGGCGCGCAGGGCATCGCGGCCCTGATCGTCGCCATGCACGGCCACGACCTTCTCCCGCGCCTCGTCCAGCATCTCGATCCAGTTGGCGATGAAGCCGCCCCGGCCGGGAGGAGCGTCGCGCAGTTCCTGCGTCAGCGCCGCCTTGCACCCGCCGCACAGCCCGTGGCCCATGACCACGATCTCGTCCACCTTCAGCACCTGGACCGCGAATTCCAGCGCTGCGGAGACGCCATGATGGCCCGGTGTCGTCTCGAAGGGCGGTACCAGCGCCGCGACGTTGCGCACCACGAAGATTTCGCCGGGATTGGTGTCGAATATCTGCGAAGGATCGACGCGGCTGTCGGAACAGGCGATGACGAGGACGCGGGGACTTTGCCCCTCCGCCAGCTCGTCCCAGCGATCACGCTGCGCGACCCAGCTGCTGTTGCGGAAGCGGCGATAGCCGTCGAGCATGTCGGAGAACTGTGTCATAAGATTGCCCATGCCTTAGGCCGTGGCGACATTCAACAGCCTCCTCATGAGGGATGGAGGTTTCGGGTTTTTGCGCGCAAAGGCGCAAAGGACGCAAAGGACGCAAAGAGGGTCCGCATGCTGCCATGGCCGCGCGTAAATGGTGATGGTGGTGCCCGCGGGAAATCATGAGAGGGGGCGGGGCGGGGCGGCAGGCCTTTGCGCCTTTGCGCGAAAATCCTTCTGCCCGCGGCGCTGTCCGGCCGGGCTGCAAACTGGCCACTGGCAAGTCGGCGCCATCGTCGCTATCTGGCGAACTATGACTCAGCAGCCCGTGCCGCCCATCCAGCCCGTCCCGACCGCCCGCCCGCGCAAGCCCGACTGGATACGGGTGAAGGCCCCCGCCGGTTCCGCCTTTGCCGACACCAAGCGGCTGATGCGCGAAAAGGGGCTGGCGACGGTGTGCGAGGAGGCGGCCTGCCCGAATATCGGGGAGTGCTGGACCAAGAAGCATGCGACGGTCATGATCCTGGGCGACACCTGCACCCGCGCCTGCGCCTTCTGCAACGTCAAGACCGGCATGCCGCGCCCCGTCGACCCGATGGAGCCGCAGCATACCGCCGATGCCTGCGCCGAGATGGGGCTGGAGCATATCGTCATCACCTCCGTGGACCGGGACGACCTGCCCGACGGCGGCGCGAGCCAGTTCGTCAAGGTGATCGAGGCGCTGCGCCGCACGACGCCGCAGACCACCATCGAGATACTGACCCCCGATTTCCGCAACAAGCATGAGCGGGCGGTGGAGATGATCGTCGCGGCGCGGCC
>JASGGS010000186.1:0-8659 GCA_047602685.1 Sphingobium sp. | reverse complement strand
AGCATGAATTCGACGAGGCCAAACGGAAGCTGCTCGACCAGCTTTGAGGCATCGAAGCCGGCGCCTTTCGGCCTGTGCCGCCCCTTATTTGCTGGATCGCGCCGCCTGCTGTAGAACCCTTCTTCATGCTCGGGAGCGCGGGATGACCTTCGAGAAATTTCTTCTAGGACGTCGGCGCGAACAATTGCCGCAGGAGGACCTCGCGGCATTGGAACAGGCGGTGCAGGAGGTGCGTACGCTCGGTGCGCGCTCCACCCTGGTGCACAAGGGCGACATCGTTTCGATGAGCACCTATCTCATCGATGGGTTCATGTGCCGGTATATGGACGATCGCAAGGGCGAGCGGCAGTTGATCGCGGTTCATGTGGCGGGCGATTTCGTCGACCTCCATGGATATCCGCTGAAACGGCTCGACCATGATATCGCCACGATCACGTCCTGCCGAATTGCGCAAATTCCCCATGGACGCCTGGACGAGATCGTCGCCCGGCGCCCCGTCATGGCGAAATTGCTCTGGTTCAGCACGCTGCTCGATGCGGCCATGCATCGCGAGTGGATATTTCGGCTGGGACGTTTCGATGCCCTCAGGCGACTGGGCCATTTCTTCTGTGAAGTGGAGGCAAAGCTGCGCGCGGTGGGCATCAGCGACGGCGCGACCTTTCCCCTTCCCCTGACCCAGAGCGACCTTGGCGAGGCATGCGGCCTGACATCCGTGCATGTGAACAGGATGCTCAGGGAACTTCGCAACCGCGGCCTTCTCCGGATGCGTGCGCAGACGGTCACGATCATCGACCGCGGGGCGCTTTACCGTCTGTGCGAGTTCGATCCGGCCTATCTCTATTTCGACGACGCCGACCGGGAACACTGACCCGTTTTTGTCGTTCGATCCGCAACACAGCGGAGAGACTATGGCCGAACGGATATTCGCGGACCCAGGCAAGGCCGTCGCCGAGGAAGGGCTGGTATTGCTGGATGGGCCGGGTGGAATAGCGGTAGCAATGACGCCGGACGCAGCCGAGCGGACAGGCGATGAGCTGATACGCGCGGCGACGGAAGCCCGCACCCAGGCGCCAGGCATTTCCTGACAAGTCGCGCACTTTCCGATTTTCAATCCGGCGGCATTCGCGCCAGGGAGGGGGAGGGAACCTGCCGATGACCAAGGCAGACAAGCGCCCTGACGCCGAGTTGGACGCAGGGGAAATCGCGCGGCGTGGACCGGCCTCCGCAGGGCCGGTCAAGATGGTGTCCGAGGTCGTCAGGTTTCAGGACGGGAGGAGTTGCAGGGGCCTGCCCCTTTCACCGTAGCGGGTCTGACGGCGGGCCTTGTCATCAATCTCCCCGAGGAGCAGAATTGCTTCTGCGCCATCGCCTGTCCGATATGGACTGGAAAAAGCCAAGTCGACACGCCGCGCAATCCGATTCGATCCATATGTATCATCAATAATAGCGAGATATTTCATTCGTTTCGTCACAGTCTTGAAGGCGAGTAAGATTTTGACAGCTTGTTGCGTGCTAGGGATCGTTTCGGGATAGAGGTGCAGCGCACCTTGAAGTGGTGGTATCTCGATGAGTCTCTATAGACAGGCAGACCGGCGCGCGCTGAATTCAAGTCCGGGCAACGCCCAGCGCAGCATTTTCATCATCGAGGACTCGACTGCGCTCAGCCTGCTGCTTCAAGCGCGCATCGCGGAGCACAGCGCGGTGAACGTGCAATTCTATAAGACATATGCGGCGGCGCGCGAGGCGCTGGCCGTCCAGAAGCCGCTGCTCGCCATCAGCGGCCTCAATCTGCCCGATGCGCCGGATGGCGAGATACTGGACCTGCTGGCCGCCGAGAATGTGCCGACCCTTCTGTATACCGCCACCCTGACGAGACGGACGCGCGAACGGTTCCGCTCGCCCAATATCATAGATTATTTCGTGAAGGACGTGCCCGACACGGTAGACCAGATCGTGCGCACCATATTGCGCGTCACGGAGGAAAGCGCGACCCCCGTGCTGGTGGTGGACGACATGTCCAGTGCGCGGCACGATCTGGCCGCTCTCCTCAAGCGCCAGAATTACCGCATAGTCGAAGCCGGGTCGGGCGCCGAGGCGCTGGAGATACTCGCCAGTAACGAGGCGATCGAACTGGTCATAACCGACTATAACATGCCGGACATGGACGGGCATGAGCTGACGCGGGAAATCCGGCTCCGCTATGCGGCGGAGCGGGTGCGCGTAATCGGCATATCCGCCTCCTCCGACCCCTATCTGTCCGCCGCCTTCCTGAAGGCGGGCGCGTCCGATTTCATCTACCGCCCTTTCATTCCGGAAGAGGTGCAGTGCCGCGTCGGCGGCAATATCGAGACATTGGAGCATATCCGCCACCTGCGCTTCCTGGCCGAGCGCGATCCGCTGACCGGTCTCTATAATCGCCGCGCCTTCTTCGAGCAGGCACATGCGATACTCGACGACATGCGCACGCAGCAGAGCGAAGGCTCGGTCGCGATACTCGACATCGACCATTTCAAGAAGGTCAACGACACCTATGGCCATGACACCGGAGACACGGTGATCAAGTCCGTCGCCAGGGTATTGCTGGAACTGGCGGAACGCGAACGGCTCGTGACCGCGCGCTTCGGGGGCGAGGAGTTCGTCATCCTCTTCCCCCGGCGCGGCTGCGACATGGTGAACCGGCTATGCGAGGAGATCAGGCAGCGCATCGCCGCCCTTTCCATATCCTATAATGACAGTAGCCTGAGCGTCACGGCCTCGCTGGGCGCGGCCATCGTCCAGCATGGGGAAGGCATAGACAATAATCTGAATGCCGCCGACCAGATGCTGTACATGGCCAAGAATATGGGCCGGAACCGGGTCGTCTATGACGCCGCATTCTGCAATGTCTGACGGCTGACCGTCATTCAGCCCAGGCTGGATTCCCGCTCGACGACCGTGGCGATCCGGAAGGAAGAACGGTCGAAGAGGTTCTTCTCGTCCTCCACGATTTCGTCCGGCATGATGGTGCTGGTGATATATTTGACGGTGCCCCGGAATATCGCCTCGTCCTCGAACCATAATTCGGTGATGACGTCGAAGGGCAATTCCCCTGCCGGGCCGGTTTCGGGATGGTCCTGCGGATCGAGATAACGGCGGACATAGCGGCTGATGCCCCGGCTATATTTCTCCGCCAACGGCGCGTGTCGGGTCTCGTAATAGTCGCGGAACGCCTCGACCGAGATATCCGGGCGGCGCTTCATGAACAGCAATATCTTGTAGGCGGCATCCGGCATGTGGCTCTCCCAATTCTCCGGCCCAATTCTCCGGAAGAGCAGTCGGGCCTGCCCCGCGTCGCGTCAACCACGAAGCCCGTCGAGATCAGGCCTTGGATAGCGGCACGCCCTCCTCCCCGGCAGGGGCGAGTTCATCCGTATCCTCCATCGCGCGTTTTTCCGCAGCCTCATAGGCGCTGCCGAACACCGCCCTCGCGGTCTCCCGGAGGGAAATGGGATAGTCGCGCAGCGTCCGCTCCGCCTCCCGCGTCCGATTGTCCATCTTATCAACCCCTCCGCTCTCTAAACGGCCGCCTTGTGGCGTGTCCGCCCTGTCTCACGCTGAGCATCTCACCGCTGAATAGCTCGCCGCGCCCCCGGAACAACAGTCCGGGCGATGTGTTCCGTGCGGATGGCGGATTTCGATCATAAAGTCGACCAACCGAGCGGAGCGTCCGCCCCGACGGGACGAACTGCCGCCGACGCATCGCCACGCCGCCTGACGATGACGGAGCGCTGGCGCCGCCTGCCGCTGGCCGCACGCATCCTCATCGGCATCGTCGCCATCCTCTTTGCGATATGGCTTATCCTTTTCATCACTAAAGGACGATTCCTAAAAAAGCCCTTCGAAAATCTCACAAGCCGCATGATAAAGCGTGAAGTCACGGTGGGCGGCGACTTTCAGCTTTATTTCAATCCGATAGGCATAAAATTTCTCTCGGAAAAGATCAGCGTGCGGAATCCGGCCTGGGCGAGCAGGGATCATCTCTTCTCCGCCGACCGGGTTCATGCCCGTATCGCAACCTTTCCCCTGATCTTCGGCACGCGGCGGATCAACTGGCTCGATCTGCAAGGCGGGTCGGTCGATCTCGAATGGTCTCGCGACGGACGGACGAACACATGGACGCTGGGCGACCCGGACAAGAAGGGCGAGCCGTTCCGCATGCCGGACATCCGGCAGGGCGTGGTGGCGGGAACGCAGGTCCGCTATCGCGACCCACGCATGGCGCTGGAGACCGATATCAAGGTCGATACGGTGCGCGCCCGCGATACGCGCTTCACGCAGGACATACGCTTCACCGGCGAAGGGCGGATGCGCGGGCGGCCATTCACCTACTCCGGCGGGCTGCTTTCGCCCAATGAGACATTTTCAGGCGGGCGCAACCAGATCGCGGTTCGCGCTCATTCACTGGACGCCGATGCGACCATTTCCGGCACCCTGCCCGCGGCCACGCAGATCGAGGGCGCGGACCTCTCTCTTTCCGTGACCGGCACCAATCTCGCCCGGCTGTTCGACTTCATCGGCGTCGCCATTCCGGACACGCGTCGTTACCGCATCCGTTCCCAGGTCACGCGCGAGGATGAGGCGTGGCGCTTTACCCGGCTCACGGGCATGTTCGGAGACAGCGACCTCGCCGGATCGCTCACCGTCAGCCAGCCGGGAGGCAGGCTGCATCTTGGTGCGGATCTTGCCACGCGGAGCCTAGACATCATCGATGCAGGGCCATTTATCGGCTATGATCCCGGCAAGCTGGAGGCACAGGGCGCCAAGGGCGCGATCAGCGAGGTGGGCGGAACCCCGCGCCTGTTGCCGGATGCGCCTCTGCGCGTGGACGCGATCAGCCGCTTCGATGCCGATGTGAAATGGACGGTGAAGCAGATCAAGGCGCCCAATGTGCCGGTGTCCAACGTCGCGCTGACGCTCGACCTGGATCGCTCGCTCCTCAAGCTCTCGCCGCTGACCTTCGACATGGCGGGCGGATTCCTGTCGTCGGACATCGTGATCGACGCGCGGCGCCGGCCCGTCTTCACCGATTACGACATCCGCCTGTCGCCCACGCCCATGGGCACGCTGCTGAGCCGCTGGGGCGTGGAACGGAGCGGCACGACCGGCACGATCAAGGCACGGGTCAAGATGACCGGCAGCGGCGACACGGTGCATGAGTCGCTCGCCACCGCCAATGGCCGTATCGCCATCATCATGCCCAAGGGGGCGATGTGGGCGCGCAACGCCCAGCTCGCGGAGATCGACATCGGCACCTTCGTCCAGAAGATGTTCGAGAACCGGCTGAAAGAGCCGGTGCAGATCAATTGCGGCCTTATCGCCTTCACCGTGCGTGACGGCATAGCGGCCGCCGATCCCATCCTGATCGACACGCAGAAGAATGTGATCCTCGGCCGGGGCGGCTTCAGCTTCAAGACGGAAGCGATGGACCTCGCCATCCGCGCGGATGGCAAGAAGTTCAGCCTTTTTTCCGGTCAGTCGCCCGTCGGCCTCGGCGGTCATTTCGCGAAGCCGGGGCTCAACGTCCTGACGCCCGAACTGCTGAGCCGCGCCGGCGCGGGCGTCGGCCTGGGCGCGGTCGCCACGCCTATCGGCGCGATACTGGCTTTTATCGATATAGGCGATGCGAAGTCCGCCGCCTGCGGGCCGGTGCTGTCCGGCGCGTCGGCCTCCGCGCAACGGACCAGCAAGGGCAAGCCGCGCGACGATGTGGGACGCGGCACGACAGCCAAAGGCGAGAACGGCCGTTCGAGTGCCGCGGAAAGGGCCGCGCAACGCCGCGACTTCGGAAGCGCCCGATGAAAAATTCCTTACGCGGGCGCGATAAATACGCGGTTGGGCACGACGGTTTTGGCACATATTGATCGAGATTATAGCCTTAGCGGCACATTTTTCGGATTGTACCGGGGTGGCAGTCATCTACGGTAACCCCAACCAAGGAATTCCACCTGACCTCTTCTTCCTCGACCCTGGGCAATGCCCGTGATGCGCTGCGTCACGCCACTCGCGATGCGCATGCCGTTGTCGATAAGACATTCGGACATTTCAGCCTGAAGGATCGCGAATCCTATGGCGCCTTCCTGACCGCCCATGCCCGTGTGACGCCCGCCGTCGAGGCATGGCTGGACGCCCATCAGCCGGAGGACATGGCGGGATGGAGCTTGGTGCGGCGCACGCCCGGCCTGCTGGCCGACCTTACCGAACTGGGCATGGCAGCTCCGGAACCGATCGCCTTCGATGTCCCGGCGGACATCGCGACGACCTGCGGCGTGACCTATGTGATGGAGGGTTCGCGACTGGGCGGCACATTCCTGTCTCGGCAGATCGGGGCCGACCTGCCAAAGGCCTATCTGGGCGCTCCGTCGCAGAGCGCTCTGTGGCGGGCTTTCCTCGCCAGCCTCGACACCCACCTGCCCGATGCGGCGGCCATGGAGCGCGCCTGCCGGGCAGCCCTCGACACATTCGGTATTTTCCGCAATGCGGGCGAGACGGCGCGGCGGTCATGAGCCAGCCCCGGAACCCGCCGGTCGACCTGACCAATTGCGACCGCGAGCCGATCCATCAACTCGGCGCCATCCAGCCCTTCGGCTTCCTCCTTGCGTTCACCGCCGATTGGACGGTCGCGCGGGCATCCGCCAATCTGGGGCGGTTCCTGGGCATGGAGGCGGAAGAGGCCATCGGCCTGACCGCCGACAAGCTGATCAGCGAAGACGCGATCCACCTGTTCCGCAACCGCATGATGATGCTGCGCGGCCCCGACGCGGTGGAGCGCATGTTCAATATCGCCCTGTCCCCGCACACGCCCGGCCAGCTCTACGACTGCGCCCTGCATTTCTCCGGCGGCGTGCTGGTGCTGGAGGCGGAACCGCATATTCCCAACCGCTCCATCGACCCCGGCAGCCTGATCCGCGCCTTCCTTTCGCGGCTCGACGCGACGGACGGCATGGCCAAATTCTTCGACGAGGGCGCGCGGCAGATCCGGGCGCTGACCGGCTTCGACCGGGTGATGGTCTATCGCTTCGGCCGGGACGGCGCGGGCGAGGTGGTGGCGGAGACGGTGCGGCCGGGCCTCGGCAGCTTCATGGGTCTCAACTATCCCGCCTCCGATATCCCGGTGCAGGCGCGCGCGCTCTATGTTCGCGCGCCTTTCCGGGTGATCGCGGATATCGGCGCGGAGCCGGTGCCCATCCTGCCCGCCCGTAACGAGCGGGGGGAGCCGATCGACCTCTCCCTATCGGTGCTGCGCTCGGTCTCGCCCATTCACCTCGAATATCTCAAGAATATGGGCGTGGCCGCGTCCCTGTCCGTATCGATCCTGGTCGGCGGCAAGCTGTGGGGACTGTTTGCCTGCCATCATTACGGCCCCAATCTCCCCTCCTTCGAACAGCGTACCCTGGCGGAATTGTCCGGACAGATGTTCGCGCTGAAGCTGGAGAGTCGGGAAAGCAGGGAACTTTCGCATTATGACGTGCGGGCACGCGGCGCGGGCGACCGCCTCCTCGCCGCGCTGGCCGGTGACATGTCGCTGATGACCGACGTCAACTGGATCGCGGAGACATTGAGCGAGGTCGTGCCCTGCGACGGTGTGGGCGTGTTCGTGGACGACCGGATCGCGACCAGCGGCTACACGCCGCCCATGGACAGCATTCCGTCCATCGTCCGGCGCCTGAACGCGATGGAAGGCAACGCGGTCTGCTCGACCGACCAGCTCGCCGATCTGGTGCCCGACGCCGAAACCTATGCCGACGATGCAGCGGGCATGCTGGCCATACCCATTTCCCGAAAGCCCCGCGATTATGTGATGCTGTTCCGGCGGCAGCGTGTCAGGTCCGTCGCCTGGGCCGGCGATCCGCACAAGCCTGCCCATTACGGCCCCAACGGCGTCCGGCTGACGCCCCGCGCCAGCTTCGATGCCTGGATGGAGGAGGTGCGCGGCCATTCGCTCCCCTTCTCCGACGCGGAGGTACGCGTGGCCGAGACGCTGCGGGCCTCGCTGATCCAGGTCGTTCTGCGGCTGTCGGAGGATGCGCAGGAGGACCGGCGCAAGGCGCATGAACGGCAGGAGTTGCTGATCGCGGAACTCAACCACCGCGTCCGCAACATCCTCGCCCTCATCCGCGGCGTCGCGCGCCAGTCGAAGGCAGCACCCAACTCCGCCGATTTTATCGCCATGTTCGAGGGACGCATCCAGTCGCTGGCCCGCGCGCACGACCAGATCACGCGGGACCATTGGGCGCCGCCCTTCTCCGCCCGCTGATCGAGACGGAGGCGGAGGCCTATGTCGGGGAGAAGGCCGCGCGGCTCAGCCTCTCCGGCCCGGCAGTGCTGCTGGAGCCGACCGCCTTCTCGACCCTGGCCCTCGTCATCCACGAGATGATGACCAACAGCGCCAAATATGGCGCGCTGTCGGACAACGGGAAACTGGCGATCCGCTGGGCGGTCGACGCGGTGGGCGACCTCCTCCTCGACTGGACCGAACAGGGCGGCCCGCCGGTGAAGGCCCCGACGCGCGAGGGCTTCGGCACCATCATCATCACCAGGTCGATCCCGCACGACCTCGGCGGCGATGCGGAGGTGCGCTATCGGCTCAGCGGACTGGAGGCGCAGTTCCGCATCCCCGCGC
>JASGGS010000185.1:0-8669 GCA_047602685.1 Sphingobium sp. | reverse complement strand
GTTCGAGGGCCGGGCCGGACGAATGGTACTGGTTTCGAGCAGCGACGTTTATCGAGCCTATGGCCGCCTGACGAAATCCGAACCGGGCCCGCCTGAACCCGTCCCCTTGGACGAAGACGCACCGCTGCGCTCGGTCCTGTTCCCTTATCGCGGCATGGAAGCGCAGCTTGGCGACTATGCCCGTGACTATGAAAAAATCTTGGCCGAGCAGGCGCTTCGTGAGGCAGGCGAGCTGGATTGGACGATCCTTCGCCTCCCCAAAGTATATGGTCGGGAGGACAACGGCGACCTTGCCACGATCTACGGCTTCGCTGCCGTGCCGGCGTGGCGCTGGACCCACGGACATGTCCAAAACGTGGCTGCCGCCATCGTCGCCTGTTCGGATCATGCCAACGCCCGGAACAGGATTTTCAACGTCGGCGAGGAATCAACACCGAGCATGGCTGAGCGCCTTGCCATGTTACCCAAACGGGACATGGAGCCGCCCGACCTGCCTTCTTTCGATTTCGATCAGCCACTGGTGCTGGACACTGCACGAATACGGAGCATCGTCGGCTACCGGGAGATAGTGAACGAACGATCCGCTATGATCGACCTGGCAACTGATTAAGCCGGAAATCCAACTCGGCCGCGTCGCGCCCAGAATGGCGCCAAGCCGTTTACGCAATTATCGAGCTTGCATTTCGATCTCGTTTTGAGAAGCATAGTTTCGGTTTAAATATATCTAACGCAATGCTGAGAAGGAGCGGATTGGGACGAAAATCTAGGTAGCGTGGAATTTGGCCACGGCGCCGAGAATTGCTTAGGATGAAGCGTCAGATAAGCTGTAACCGGGGTGTCTTTGAAGTTCTTCACCCGGTAGCAAGCGCGTGAGCCCCTCCCCCAAAAATGCTCTGTGCGGCATCGAGCAGGCTGGCTGCTTTGAGTTCCGGCAACACCTCCTCCAAAAGTAAGACGAGAGACTGCCGGGAACCGCCGGGCAAGGCAATGAAGCCGTCCATAGCTCCTGCTCGCGCCCATCGCTCGATCTCACGGGCAGCACCATCAGGCCGTCCGATGAATATCCAATGCGCCGATGCGGCCACCTCGGGCCGGGAAAGGAGATCTTCTACCGTGGGCGACTCGCTTTGGATCAGACGACGCAAAAGCTGCGCGTGAGTGCGGCTGCGCACCGACAGGTTCTCGGAGGGCAACATAGCAGGAGTGATCCTTTGATCATGTGGCATCATGCTCACATCCAGCCCCAGATTGTCCGCAATGATCCGATATTTGCGTGCATTCCCCAGTCCGTGATGCGTTTCGGCGAACAGATCGCGAGCTTCCGCCTTGCTCTTTGCAAGATACAGGCTGAGGCCAGGTAGCAGCCGCACGTCGTTGGGATTGCGTCCATGGCCGATCGCGCGGCGGCGAATATCCTGGCGCAATTCGATCGCGGCGGCCATGTCCGGCGTGGCGGCGAAAACGCCATCCGCTACTTTAGAGGCAAAATCGCGACCCTCCGGCGATGCACCGGCTTGAAACAGGGGAATCCGCCCGACAGGATATGCTGGTAGATTGAGTGGCCCCCGGACGGGAAAATTGCGACCGTCATGCCCGGTTTCCCGGACCAAATCGGGGTGCGCGTAGGTCCCGCCTGCACGATCATGCGCCAGCGCCTCTGCCGGATAGCTTGCCCAAAGTGCCCGCACGAGATCGGTATATTCTGCCGCTTTGGCATAGCGTTCTGCCGAAGAAGGAAGAGCCTCGGACCCGAAGTTTCCGGCTCCGTCGATGGAGGTAACGATGTTCCATCCCGCGCGTCCGTTGCTCAGCCAGTTGAGCGACTGGATCTGCCTTGCGACAATATAGGGCGGGTAGAAGCTGGTAGACGCGGTGGTGACGAGGCCGATCCGCCGTGTTTCACGCGCGATCGCCGTCAGCAGCAACGTCGGGTCGAGGCTGCTGAACCCGGGAGACGTCGCGAGCATGGAAGAATCGAGGAACAGGGAATCCGGACGAAATAGGAAATCGACGCCCGCCGCCTCAGCGCGCCAAGCGATGTCGCTGTAAAAGTCGCTCGAATAGATGTCCTCGACCCGGCTGTCGGGTCTGCGCCAAGCATTGCCGGTCAACCAAGTGATGGCAAGGCTAAGGCCGATGCTGAGTGGACGCGGCGTGGTCATGTTGTCTGTCCTGCGTCTGGGCTTATCGGTACGACCATCGGTGCGCCGGTGACAGGATCGGGCATGACGAGTGAATCCATACCGAAGACCAGTGCGATCATCTCACATGTCAACACATGTGACGGGGAGCCGGTCGCCATGATGGCGCCGCCCTTCATCGCGATCATGTGGTCGGCGTAGCGCGCGGCCAGATTGAGATCGTGCAGAACCATCACCAGCGTTCGCCCCTTCGCGCGGTTGAGGCGGCGGCACAGGTCGAGCAGTTCGAGTTGATGGGCGATATCGAGATAGGTCGTCGGCTCGTCCAGCAGCATCAGCGGCGCATCCTGCGCGAGCGTCATCGCCAGCCAGACACGCTGCCTCTGCCCGCCCGACAGGGTGTCGACCGGACGGTCGGCAAGGTCGGTTATATGCGTGTCGGCCAAGGCGGCCGCGACCGCCCGCTCGTCTTCTGGCGACCATTGCCGCAACAAGCTTTGATGCGGGTAGCGGCCGCGCGCCACCAGATCGACGACGCTTATGCCTTGAGGGGCTATCGACGATTGCGGCAGCAGGGCCATCGATCGCGCCAGATCCCTTGCTTTCCAGTCCCGGATGCCCCGATCATGCAGGAGCACCCGGCCTGAGGATGGCATGAGCAGCCGCGACAAGGCCCGCAGCAAGGTCGATTTGCCCGATGCATTAGGGCCGACAATGATGGTGATCCGTCCAGCAGGGATGGCGATGTCGAGGTCGCGCGAGATTTCCCGCGCATCATAGCGCAGGGTAAGGCTTTCACCGCGCAATATGGGGCAATCGGCAGGCAGGTCGTTCATCACAATGCTTTCGATCGGGTGATGAGCCAGGCGAGATAAGCGCCGCCGACAAGGCCGGTCACCCGGCCGATCGGCAGGGTCGCGCTGAGAGGCAGCGATTGCGTCACGGTATCGGCAAGCATCAGCAACACCGCGCCGACGAGCGCGGCGGTAAGGGTCGGCATGTCGCCTTCTCGGGTAAGATGTCTGGCAATCTGGGGGGCGGCGAGTGCGATGAAGGCGATCGGCCCCGCCGCGCCGGTCGCGAGCGCGGCCAGGACAACCGCGATGCCTATCCCGGCGAGGCGGCAGCGCTCGACACGGACGCCGAGCTGGCGGGCGATATCATCTCCCATTTCCATCAGGTGCAGCGACCGGGCGAGAAGCATCGCTACTGGCGTGAGAACGAGAACGCCAAGCGCGACGGGCAGCGCATGTCCCCAGTTGCGGGCATTGAGGGAGCCCGCTAACCACAGATTGGCCATCACTGCCGTGTCGAGTTTCCCGTATGCGAGCAGCAGGCCGTTCAGTGCCGACAATATGGAGCCGACGCCGATCCCGACCAGCACCAGCCGATGGCTCGCCACCCCGCCATCGCGAAGCGCCAGCAGATAGACCACGCCTGCCGTCAACAATCCCCCGCAGACAGCCGCGGCCGCGACAGGCAGCGGCGATTGCCCGACAAGGATGATCCAGCCGATGGCCCCCGTGGCAGCGCCGGTCAGGAAGCCGATCACGTCCGGTGATCCCAGGATGTTGCGGGACACCGACTGGAAGATCGCCCCGGATATGCCGAGCGCTGCGCCGGCGCCGCAGGCGGTGACGATGCGGGGGATGCGGATATGGATAATAATCCTGCCCAGGGCTTCATCTTGGCTTGTTCCGGTCAGGATCGCCGCGATTTGCGCGAAGGATATTTCGATCCGTCCCATGTTGAGCGCGAACAGGGTCAAAACTGCGAGCGCGGCGATCAGCGCCGCCTGGACCATGAAGGCTCGGGGATAGAAAAGCAGGGAAAGGTGGCCTGATCGCCAGACCTTACGGCGGGCATGCGGGATGACGGTCATGGGTGAGCGAGCCTGCGACCACGCACGAGCGCGATGAAGAAGGGACCGCCGATCAGGGCGATCATGATACCGACCCCGACTTCCCCAGGATGGGCTACGATGCGGCCAGCCATGTCCGCAATCACCATCATGCCTGCTGAAATCATCATGGCCCAGGGGATGAGACGTCGATGCGTGGTCCCGACAATAGCGCGGGCCATATGCGGTGCGGTCAGGCCCAGAAAGGCGATGGGTCCTGCGGCGGCGGTGGCCGCGCCCGCAAGCAGGATGACGGCAAGAGCCGCCAGCGCCCATATCCGCCCCGGATGACTGCCGAGCGATCGGGCAAGATCGTCGCCCAGAGCCACGGCATCCAGACTGCGGGCAAGTGACGCAATGATGAGCAAACCGATGCTCATCGGCACGGCGACAGCGCCGAGCACGGCATAACCGCGCCCCTCAAGCGAGCCGACCGTCCAGTGGCGGAACTGATCGAACACGTCCGCCTCGCTATTGATCGTCACCATGTGCGTGAACGCAAGAAACATCACTGTCAGAGCCGATCCGGCAAGCACCAGTCGCACCGGGTTCATGCCCTGGCGTGCGCCGCTCAGCAGATAGACGGCGGCGCCTGCGACGGCGGCGCCGGCAAGGCCGAACCAGACATAGAGGCCGGGTTCGGTCAGCCCGAAGAAGGCAATGGCGATCGCTATGCCGGCAGCGGCGCCCGCATTGATGCCGAGCAGTCCGGGATCGGCGAGAGGATTGCGCGTCAGCGCCTGCATCACGACGCCCGATGCCCCCAGGGCTGCCCCGACGATCAGTGCGGCCAGGGCGCGAGGAATACGCAGATGCAGGACCAGAAGATGGCGGCTGTTGGCCGGATCAAAAGCAAAAACGGCGTCCCGCATCTCGGCCGGTGACAGAGTCTCCGAGCCTATGCCTGTTCCCGCCGCAGCCAGCAGGAGGACAAGGATCGTCCCGCCCGCCAGCCAAAGCCGTTTCGTGGGAGGCTGCAAGCTCCGGGTGCCGCTATTCGCACCTATCATTTCCCAAAATGTTCGACGATGCCATCGACGATCTGGGTGGCACTGTAAAAGTCGATCCGGAAGCTGTTGGCGCCAAGACTGCGAACCTGCCGCGCACGCACTGATGGCAGATTGGCGAGAACCGGATCCTCGAGAAACGCGGCAACCCGTTCAGCGTTGGCGCGCAGGAGAAAGGTGGTCGAAGCGGTCAACAGGGTGAGCTTCTCGTAAGGCGCCCAGACGAAATCGTTCCGCGCCTCCGCGCCGCTATGCCAGGAGGGATTCGGGTCTTCGACCGTGAAGCCCAGAGCGGTGAGAAGGCGGCCGTGCGCGCCATGCGCGGTCGCGATCGGATTGGTTGTGCCCGAGCCGTTGAAGCTGATGATGTTGACCTTGCCTGCCGGCACGGTGATTCGTTCGCGGGCGTCGGCCACGTAACGGTCGAATGCAGCGATACGGGCGTTGGCCTGCGCTTCGAGCCCTGTCGCCTTGCCAAGCTGGATCGCCAGATCCTGCCAGGACTGGCCGCCATAATCGACAAGGATGGTCGGAGCGATCGCCTGGAGTTCGGCCAGTTGCGCAAGTGCGGAATCGGCGCCGCCGGTCGATACGACGATGAGGTCGGGCTTTGCCGCGATTGCCGCCTCGATGTTCACATTGCCCGCCGGCCAGACATTCTCGACATCGCGCGATTTAGCGACATCCCCCCATTGAGGGAAATATTGGCCGTTGGCCGCCGAGGCACTGGCGATGAGCGGTGCTTCGATAGCGAGAAGCGTGCCGGTCACCGACGTGGAGGTGGAGAGGATGCGCCTAGGGACGACGGGAATGTCGGTGACGCTCCCGTCGGCGTTGGTAAAGCGGACGGCGCCCTTGTCCGAGGGCGAGGGCGCCTGCGATGTCTCACCACATGCGGCAAGGCTGCCGGCCATGAGCATCGGCACGGATAGGCCTAATGCCTTGATCGTGTGCCGGCGCGTTATCATCAAAGCATCGTCCCGCGATGTCGCCGCTGTCATTCTGCTTGCACCTACTGCGTGGCTCACTATTTTTGCGAATGAGTCGCAGTAATTGCTTTGGGCGGCAAATGGCAAGTCCGTCGCCTATTGCATGATGCGGGAATGCTGTTGTGCAATCGCGGACCGCCGCAGGTCCAGCAGGTAAATGGGAATGTCATGCTGTCTTCCGGCCTTCCGGCAGCGACCGGGTTTTCCGTCGCGGATGTGTTGAAACAGGCGGCGCAGCCATCGCTGCAAGCCAGCGCGCTGCATCAAGAAGAGACAGCGGGAGAATCTATCGTCTCAGGGCAACTGCACTCATGCGAGGTGCAGCGGGGGCTTTTCGTCAACACGCATGACGTTCGCTATCTGGGCGATTGCTCGCTCGAGGCGTGCAAGGGTTCTTCGCTCAGTTGTGGCCTGCTCCTGGCGGGCGAAGTCGCCCCGATCGGTATCCGCGGGTATGATCCGGTCCTGCAGACACGCGGGCGGCCGTTTCTTTTCGGTCTTGGCCAGCCCACCCAATGCGATCGGTTCTGGCGGGCGGGCACGCGCAGTCGCGGCGCCGGTATCACGCTGACGCCAGCATTTCTCGATCGCTTCGGTGAGCATGTTGCCGAGGATGGTATGGATCTGTTGCGCGACTATCTTCGGCCTGGTGCACGCTCATCGGTCTTGCCACCCTCACACGCCCTAGCGGTGATTGCGGCTCGTCTGTTGGAGCAGCCCTATCGCGGACGGCTCGCTGCGCTGTTCTTTGAAAGCAGCGCCTTGCAGTTCGTCCTGGAGATTGCGCTGCTGCTGCGCGACGAGGAACGGCTCGCCCGCCGGATGGGGCGGTGGCACCATAGCCGGGTGGCCGAGGCGCGGGAAATCCTGGACGCGCGGCTTGCCGATCCGCCCAGTTCTCTCGAACTGGCCCGGCAGGTTGGTGTGAACCTCACCACGCTTCAGGACAATTTCAAAGCGGCCTACGGCATGACCTTGTTCGCCTATGTGCGCTGTGAACGGCTCAGGCAGGCGCGCGAACTCATCGTCGATCACGGGCTCGGTATCGCCGAAGCGGGCTATCGTGTCGGCTTCGGCAATCCGGCTGCATTCACTGCGGCTTATCGCCGCCATTTTGGCCATCCACCTTCCGCCGATCGCGACCCTTCTTTGCAGTAGAGAGGGGCCGCGACCTTTGCGGTTACCAGCTCAACCTGACCGAGCCTGTCAGCGTCCGGCCTGACCCGTAGTAGCAGGACGTCAGGGCGGAGCAGGTCGCGACATAGCGCTTGTCGGCAAGGTTGCTGCCGTTGATCGAGAGCAGTGCCTTTGCGCCGCCGATCTGTCCAAGATCATAGCGGATGGCGGCATCGAAGAGGTGATAGCCATCGATATGCAGCGTATTGGCGAGATCGCCATAGGTGTCGTCGACATAGCGCGCGCCTGCCGCCAGGCTGAGACCATGGAGGGTGCCCTGCTGGAAGCTGTAATCGAGCCAGAGCGAACCCATCCAGTCGGGAACCCGGATCATGCGGTTGCCCTGGTTGGTGGTGTCGCGCGTCACCTTGGAATCGAAGAATGTCGCCGCGCCGATGAAGCTGAGGCCCGTGATCGGGGTCAATCGCCCTTCCAGCTCTATACCGCGAATACGCACCTCACCGGTCTGGACCTGATAGCTTTCGGTCGAGGTGTTGAGCGGATCGGCTGTGAGGACGTTCTTCTGTCGCAGATCGAATGCCGACAGGGTGATCATGCCGTCGATTGCGCGCGGTTCATATTTGATGCCGACTTCCCACTGGTCGGCGGTAACCGCCTTGAAGGCGCTGCCGTCCCGCGCCGTGCCAATGGCCGGCTGGAAGGATTGCGAGAAGCTGGCATAAGGGGAAAGGCCGTTGGGGAAGGCATAGAGCAACCCGACGCGGCCTGAAAAAGCTTCGTTCCTCGACTGCGTCCGCACATTGGTGAGTGTGTTGAGCGAATTGATCTTCGCCCAGTCGTATCGACCGCTCACGGTCATCCGCCAGTTGCCTGCCGCGATCTGATCCTGCAGATAAGCGCCGCTCTGACTGTCGGTTTCGCTCGTACCGACCTGATTGACCAGCGTGGGCGCAAAATCATAGCCGGTATAGACGGGATCGTAGATGTCGATCTGGATCGCGGTTTGTGACACCGCGGCCTGTTTGCGCAGGAAATCCCATTTTGTGCGCTGCCAGTCGAAACCGCCGAGCAGGACATGCTCTATAACGCCGGTCTCGAACCGTCCTTCCAGCCGGGTATCGATTGTGTAGCCGTTGGAATCGCCTTCGCCCTGCACAGCGCGGCGTGGCAGGATATGGCCGTCGGTCAGTGTGTTCGGATTGGTGACCGTCTGGCCGCGCACGCCATAGACCACTGTCGCGCGGTACAGCGAATCCACATGGGTGAAGCGGGCGTTCTGGCTGAGCTTGAGGGCATCGCTGAATTTGTGTTCGAATTGCCAGCCAGCCGACCAGACTGTGCGATCATAGACGTTCCAGCCCGGTTCGCCCAGGAAGGTGCGGTTGTCGATATAGCCATCGGCCGCCGGGATCACGGACCCCTGATAGGGCAGGAACTGGAAGGTGCTGCCGCCGCTGTCCTCCTGGTAGAAGGCCTGCAGCGTGAGCTTCGTCTT
>JASGGS010000184.1:0-8722 GCA_047602685.1 Sphingobium sp. | reverse complement strand
GCCACCACCTTCAAGGTTGGCGGTTTCGTCAAGGCGGTGGCCAGCGCCACCCGCTATAATGGCGGCGACCTGGCGACGGGATCGCTGAACAAGGAATTTTACGTCCCCGCCCAGATTCCGGTCGGCGGCGCGGCCTCCAGCCAGGACTTCATGGGCAATGCGCGCCAGACGCGCCTGTTCTTCGACACCTCCACGCCGCTGGCGGGCAAGGATCTGAAGACGCATATCGAATTCGACTTCGCCCTCGCCACCGCGCCGGCGGGCGCGCAGCGGGCGACCAACCCCTATACGCCGACGCTGCGCCGCGCCTTCATCAATTATGGCCGCTGGCTGTTCGGGCAGGAATGGACCACCTTCCAGAATCCCAATCTGTTCCCGGAGACGACGGATTTCGTGGGTCCGCTGGAGGGCGCGATCTTCGTCCGGCAGATGATGGTGCAATATCGCCAGCCGCTGGGACAGGGCCTCGATCTCTATGTCGCGGCGGAAAATCCGCAGACGGAGACGCTGACCGCGACCAATGCGACGCTGAACGACAACGACACCGACCGCATTCCGGATTTCGTCGCGAAGCTCGCCTATAAGGGCGGTCCGGCCGAACTGCATGTCGCGGGGATCGTGCGGCAATTGTCGATCCACGCCAATGGCATCGGCGACGACCGGCTGGGCTGGGGCGTGTCGGGCGGCGGCAAGATCGTCTTCGGTCCCAATGGGCGGCATGATGTCCGCTTCAACGCGACCTATGGCTCGGGCCTCGGCCGTTATCTCGGCCTCGGCTATGCGCCCGACGCGATCTATGATTCCGCGCTGCTCGGCAACCGGCTCTACGCCGTCGACAATTTCGCGGGCTTTGCCTCGGTCAGGCTGGGATGGACGGACACGCTCCGCTCCACGCTGACGGCGGGTTATCAGCATGCCGGCTATCCGGGCGGAATCCTCATCCCGGGCCTCGCCAATCGTTCGGCCTATGCGGTCGCGGGCAACCTCTTCTGGTCGCCGGTCAAGGCTCTCGACCTCGGCATCGAATATCGCCACGCGCAGCGCGAGGTGGTGAACGGCCTCAAGGGCGACATGGATCGCGTCGAGATGGCGGCGAAATATACTTTCTGATCCCATTGAGGAGGGAGATGACAATGGCAACGACTTATGACGACGTGCCGAAGCATCATAAGGCGACGCAGGGGGAAAAGCTGGTCATTGCCGCTTCCTCCCTCGGCACCGTCTTCGAATGGTACGACTTCTATCTCTACGGCCTGCTGGCCACCTATATCTCCGCCCAGTTCTTCTCCGGCGTGAACGAGACGACGGCGTTCATCTTCGCCCTCGCCGCCTTTGCCGCCGGTTTCGCGGTGCGGCCCTTCGGCGCCCTCGTCTTCGGACGGATCGGCGATCTCGTGGGACGCAAGAACACCTTCCTGGTGACCATGGGCATCATGGGCCTGTCCACCTTCGCGGTCGGCCTGCTGCCCAGCTATGCCAGCATCGGCGTCGCGGCGCCGGTCATCCTCCTCATCATGCGCCTGGCGCAGGGGCTTGCGCTCGGCGGCGAATATGGCGGCGCCGCCACCTATGTCGCGGAGCATGCGCCGGAGGGCAAGCGCGGCCTCTATACGAGCTGGATACAGACCACGGCGACCTTCGGCCTCTTTGCCGCCCTGCTCGTCGTCATCGGCTTCCGCTTCGCGTTGGGCGAGGAGGCGTTCGCCGCCTGGGGCTGGCGCCTGCCCTTCCTCATCTCCATCCTCCTGCTCGGCGTCTCCATGTGGATTCGCCTGCAACTGAACGAAAGCCCCGTCTTCCAGAAGATGAAGGAGGAGGGCACGACGTCCAAGGCGCCGCTGACCGAGGCCTTCGGCCAGTGGAAGAACCTGCGCTGGGTCATCATCGCGCTGCTGGGCGCGGTCGCGGGCCAGGCGGTGGTCTGGTATGCGGGCCAGTTCTACGCCCTGTTCTTCCTCGAGAAGACGCTGAAGGTCGACGGCGCCACGGCCAATATCCTGATCGCCATCGCCCTGGCGCTCGCCACGCCCTTCTTCGTCTTCTTCGGCTGGCTGTCGGACAGGATCGGGCGCAAGCCGATCATCCTGGGCGGCTGCGCGCTTGCGGCCATCGCCTATTTCCCGCTGTTCAGCGCGCTCACCAACGCCGCCAACCCGGCGCTGGCCCATGCGCAGGCGTCCGCGCCCATCACCGTGGTGGTCAGCCAGCAGGAATGCTCCTTCCAGTTCGATCCGGTCGGCAAGAACAGGTTCGATGCATCGGGTTGCGACATCGCCAAGGCCTATCTGGCCAAGGCGGGCGTGAGCTATGCCAATGAAGAGGCCGCGGCGGGCGCTCCGGCCCTTGTGAAGATCGGCGCCGCCAGCTTCACCGCTCCCGATCCGAAGGCGCTGACGGGCGAGGAGAAGAAGGCGGCCATCACCGCCTTCCAGGACGGCCTGAAGTCGGGCCTTGCCGATGCGGGCTATCCGGCCAGGGCCGACCCGGCGCAGGTCAACAAGGTCGCGGTCGTCGCGATCCTGTGGGCGCTCGCCATGCTGGTGACGATGGTCTACGGCCCGATCGCCGCGATGCTGGTGGAATTGTTCCCGACCCGCATCCGCTACACCTCCATGTCGCTGCCCTATCATGTCGGCAATGGCTGGTTCGGCGGCTTCCTGCCGACCACCGCCTTCGCCATGGTCGCGGCGACCGGCAATATCTATTACGGCCTCTGGTATCCGGTCGTGATCGCCGCGGCGACGGTGGTGATCGGCCTGATCTTCCTCCCGGAGACGTTCCGCCGGAATATCGACGAGTAAACGGCGCTCCTGCCGGACAGCATGCGCCCCGCCCGTCTCTCCCCGGGGCGGGGCGCATCGCGTTTCGGGCGCGGCGGGTGCCGCTCAACCCTTCAGGGCATCGATGGCAGCCTGAATACGGGCCTTCGCCTCGGCGCCATGCATGCGCCATTTCCACAGGGGCTGGCCGTCCCACATGCGGAAGTCGGGATCGGCGCCGCCCAGGTCGCATAATATGCGCGCCATGGCCTCCCATGTCCGCGCTTCCCGCCGCGTCTCCGCCTCGCGCATGTCCATCCCTACCAGAGCGGGCGCTGCTGGAGCGCGGCGCGCCGGTCGCGGGTCAGCCGGTCACGTTCCTTCGGCGTGATGGTCGGCGTTCCCTTGGGCAGCGATTTCCGGACATCGGCCAGCGCGACCTTTCGCACGGTCGGCACGGGCTGGCTGGAGCATTCGGTCCAGCGTCCCTGTACGACGCCCGTCCTGTGGCCCGCCGTGTCGAGCCAGTTCGGGACGCCGGGGTCCTTCGCGGACACGACGATGCGCAATATGCCGTCCTTGTCGGCGGCGGCCTGCGCGCCGTTCAGGCTGCTGTGATTATTGTACCAGTCGATCGTCTCGTAAATATCGTTGGTGAGGATGAGCGAGCGATAGGCGCATGTCTCCGGCAGCGGGCTTTCGATGATCAGCGCCTCGTCATCCTTCAGGTCGAAGGCGCCCTCATAATAAAATTGCCCGGCAAGGCCGCCCATTTGCGAGAAGTCCACGCCCTTCAGCTTGTTGACATAGCCTTCCGCGCGCAGCTTGGCCGGACGGTCGGCCAGGAGCGGGGCGATGAAGTCGGCCGAGGCGGGGATGCCGCGCAGCTTCGCCTCCAGTTCGGCGGCGGAGGGACGGGGGCGCGGCGCGGGGATGTCCAGCCGCTCGATGGAGAGGGTGGGCTCCACCTCCTTGCCCCATTCCGAGCCGACCATGCGGACCAGCAGCATGTTGGACGTGGGGTCGAGCTGCCACCAGTCGCCGGTATAGCCCGCCGGGCGTGCGGGGCTGAGGATCACGTCATAACGCCCCTCCGCGTCGACCTTGAGCGCATTGAGGTCGTGGACGGGACGCGGCGCGCCGAGGTTGACGGTGCCCGGCACCTGCTTGGGCCGGGGACCGCCCTCCGCGATGCGCGCCATGGTCATGGAACCGCGCCGCCCGCGCAGGCGATAGGTGCCGCCGGGCGTTATCTTGGCCGCGCGATAATTGGTATCGGCATTGGGCTGGCCGGTAGTGATGAAATTGTTGATCTGCGGCGTGAAGACGGGATGGTCCGGATCGGCGGTCAGCGCGTCGATGCTGGCGGCGGCGACGGCGGACAGGGCGAGACGGCCGGCCTCCTGCCGGACCTGCGGGTCCTTCTGCTGGTCCGCGGGCAGCCGGGCCAGTATCTTCGCGGGCAGATCGCGCAGGCCGTCGAGGAAATCGGTCCAGCCGGGCACGCTGCCCGCGTCGGCGGCGGCCGGCTCGCCGGGTTGCGGCGGTGCGGCCCTGGCGGTCCACGCGGCGGGGGCCAGGGCGGCGCCGATGGCGATCAGCGCGGCGCTTTTGAGGACAGGGCGGATACGCATCGTCATTTCTCTCCCATTCGATCCCGGTCTCATGAGGGCTGCTTCAAACGCCCGGGATTGTCTATTGATCTGGAAGATAATCTTGCCCTTTGTTGCGCTTTGCCGGGCCATTGAATTCCGATCGGGCCGGAAGATGAGCGATAGGAACGGCCGAGCTGGGCCTGCGCCTGCGTCAGGGTGCGCGTTCGCCCCATGTCGGCGTCAACTGGGAGCGCTGCGCTTCGTCGCGGGACCCGCCCGTGGTTCCGAGCCAGGGGCAGCCACGATTCCGCCATGGGCTGTCACAAATGTGAAATGCATTGTAGTGCATGGACCGCCATGGCTTTCAACCTGCTCATCGTGGAAGACGATGCCGATCTGGCGGAAACGCTGGAATTGCAGCTTAGCGGCTTTGGCCATCGCTGCGTCCTTGCGGACAATGGGCACAAGGCGCTCGTGGCGATCACCGAGGATGCGTTCGACGTCGTGATCCTCGACCGGATGATGCCGGTCATAGACGGCATCGGCTTCCTCCATCATTTGCGCGGCGGCGGGCACAAGATACCGGTGCTGATGCTCACCGCCTTCGGCAAGTCCTCGCAAAAGGTGGAAGGGCTGGAGGCCGGGGCGGACGATTATGTGGTGAAGCCGATAGACGCGATAGAGATCAATGCCCGGCTGCAGGCGCTGGTGCGCGCGCGCCAATGGTCGGGGGAGGAGAGCGACACGATCCGCGCCGGGGATATCGTCGTCAGTCCCACCAAATATCGCGCGTGGCGCGACGGCGTGCCGCTGGACCTGCCCAAGACGGAATTGCGCCTCCTCACCGAACTGGCCCGCAATGCCGGATCGGTCGTGACCCGGCCCATGCTGCTGGAGCGGGTGTGGAACTATGATTTCGAGCCGACGACCAACATCGTCGACACCTATATCAAGCGGCTGCGCAAGAAGCTGACGGAGAACGGCGCCGAGGACCCCGTCGTCACCCTGCGCGGCGTGGGCTATATGCTGAAGAAATAGGTGATCCGCTTCTCCCTCCGCAGCCTGACATGGACATTCCTGCTGCTGTTCCTGCTTGCGACGGCGCTGACGGGTGTCGGCATCTACTCCATGACGGTGGCGACGATACGCTATCTGGTGGACCAGCGCATAGCGGAGGCCAGCCACGCCGCGGCGCCCGACGGCCTGGACGATGCGGACCAGATCGCACAGCATGTCGAGCATATGAGCCAGGAGCGGGACACGGGCGACCTGGGCTTCAGCTTCACCGATGCGGCGGGGCGGCAGCTTGCGGGAAATATCCGGATCTCGCGGGCGCTGCCGTCCGGCTATTCCGTGGTGGATGTGAACGACCGGATCGAGGGGCTGTCCAAGGGGCGGGTCCTTGTCCGCGAATTGCCCGGCGGCCTGCGCCTGGCCGTGCTGGCGGAGACGGAGCCGTTCAACAATTACGACAAAGCCCGTATCCGCATCTATCTTATCGGCTTCGGCTCGATCATCGCTGTCGTGCTGGGCGGCCTCGTCCTGTTCAGCCGCATGGTCGGCCATCATATCACCAGCATGCGCGCGACGGTGGACCGGATCGTCGCGGGCGACCTCAATGAACGCATCGCCGTGACGGGCGACGGCAGCGCCTTCGACCAGCAGGCGGAAGCCTTCAACCACATGCTCGACCGAATCCAGCAATTGATGGACGAGATCGGCAATGTCTCCAACGACATCGCCCACCAGTTGCGCACCCCGCTGACGCGCCTGCGCGGCAAGCTGGCGCTCATGCAGGCGCGCGGCGCATCGGAGGCGGTGGATGCGGGCATCGGCGGCGCGCTGGAGGATGCGGACCAACTGCTCGCCATGTTCAACGCGATCCTGCGCATCGCGGAGATAGAGGGCGGCGAGAGGAGGCGGGGCTTTGCCCGGATCGACCTCGCCGGACTGGCGGAAGAGGTGCACGGCGTCATGAGTCCGGTGGCGGAGGATAGCGGGCATGTCCTGTCCCTTCGCCTGTCCGGGCGCGTGGCCATCCTGGGCGACGCGCAACTGCTGACCCAGCTTCTCATCAACCTGATCGAGAATGCGCTGTGCCACACGCCTCCCGGCACACGGATCGCCCTGTCGGCCGGCCGGTCGGGCGGGCATGCGACGATCATGGTGCGCGACGACGGGCCCGGCATGACGGAGGCGGAGAGGAAGGTGGCGCTGCGCCGTTTCGCCCGTCTGGGCCGGGCCGGCACGCCCGGCCACGGTCTCGGCCTGCCGCTCGCGGATGCCATTGTCCGCCTCCATGGCGGAGAGATGCGGCTGGAGGACGCCGCGCCCGGCCTCGCCGTCCTGATCCTGCTGCCTGTCGACGGGGACAGCCTATAAAGAAGGCGGCGCAACCGTGAAGGTCGCGCCGCCCGAAGTCGAGTGGAAGGGTCTCAGAAGGAGATGCTTGCATCCAGGCCGTAGGTGCGCGGCATGTTGAAGTTGCCATATTCGCCCAGCACCGCGGCAATGCTGCCCGTGGTGCTCGGCAGGGCCTGGGTCGGGTCGCGGCGATAGACATATTGCGTGTTGAACAGGTTGCGGCCCCACACGCCGACGGTCAGCTTCTGCCCGCCGCTGCCCATGTCGATGTTCGCAAGGCTGATGCGGCCGTTGAACACCAGAGAGGCATCGTTGGTCAGGGCGAAAGTGTCGAAGGTCTGCGTCGACTGCGCATAATTGGCGTCGAAGTGGAACTTGACGTTGGTATCGCCGCCGCCGACCGGCAGCACATAATCGATCGCGCCGCTGGCCGCGTTGCGCGGCGTGAACACGATGTAGAACTGCTGCTGATAACCCTGCGCGTTCGTGTAGAGCGGCAGGTGGGTATAGGTATAGGCATAGTTGGCGTTCAGCGTCAGCCCCTCGATCGGCCGCACGGTCAGCTCCGCCTCGATGCCGCGGATCTTGGCGATGCCGGGCAGGTTGAGCGTCGACAGGTTGTTGTAGGTGCTGGTGCCGCTGTAGATGAAGCTGTTGACGTCGACCTGACTGTTCTTGCGGTCCATGATGTAGCCGGTCAGGTTGAAGCGCGCCCGGCGGTTCCAGAAATCCGCCTTCAGGCCGACTTCATAGGACTTCACGTCTTCCGGATTGAACGGCTGATAGTCGATCGTGCGCGAGCTGGCGCCGCCGGCGCGGTAGCCTGTCGAGAATTTCGCGAAGACATGGACATCGGGGTTCACGTCATAGGCCAGCGTGACCATGGGATTGAAACGGTCCCAGCTACGGTCGAGCGGTCGATAACCGCGAAGGGCGGCCTGCGCCGGATTGGCGTCATAGTTGACGTTGGCGGCGATACGCAGCACGCCATATTTCTTGTCATGCGTATAGCGGCCGCCGACCGTGAGGTGCAGCGCGTCCGTCGCATGCCAGGTCAGCTGGCCATAGGCGGCATAGCTTTTCGACCAGACTTCCGACGCGCGGTCGATATTGGCAAAGGGGCTGGTGAACACGGCGGGGTTGATCGTGTAGTACAGGCCGTCCGCGCCGATGTCGGGAATGCCGTCGCCATTGGCGTCCGCGTTCCAGCGGTTGGAGCTGGGCGTGGCGGCATTGTCGCTCACATGCTCGTTGAAATAATACAGGCCCGCCACATAGTCGATGCTGCTGATCGAGCCGACGGCCTGCAATTCCTGGCTGAACTGGCGCTGGCGCAGGTTCGCGAGGCTGTAGCGGCTGAAGAGGCCGCCGGGGACCATGACCGGCGGACGGTGCGCGCCACCGGCATTGTCCCATTGGGTCACGTCCACGCCGCGCCATGCGGTGATCGAACGGATTTCCAGTTCCGGCGAGAGCTTCCACTTGAAGTTGTTGGTGAAGCCGTGGGTCTTGTCGACGCTGGGCTGCTGCGGCACGCCGACATCGGCGGTGCGCATCAGGGTCTTGCCGTTGACGACCACGCCCGGACCCGCCGACGTGGCGGCCGTGCCGGTCAGGGTGCCGTTGGGATTGGTGCCGGGCAGGTAGCAGTTCGGCGAGGCGGACTGAGCGCCTGCGGCGCAGCCATAGGGGTTCGGGTTGGTCAGCAGCTGGCTGTAGAAGGGAGTGTTCTTGTCCTCGGCCACATCATAGGAGAAATCGTTGGTGATAGTGTCGGTCGGCGTCCAGCGGACGGCGACGCGGCCGCCCACGCGGTCATAATAGCCCCAGCCGCTCTGGCCGGACAGCGGGTTCTTCGTCGTCGGCCCCTGATATTGCTTCACCGCGTCAACCTTGACGGAGAAGTTGTGATATTCGGGCAGGTCGAGATGGAGCGCGCCATTATAGGCGCCGAGATTGCCGAAGCCGCCCTCGACGCGGCCGCCGAATTCGCCGGTGGGCGCC
>JASGGS010000183.1:0-8761 GCA_047602685.1 Sphingobium sp. | reverse complement strand
GCCGAGCGGCAAGCACCCGGTTCGCCATGCGGCCCGGAAAGCCTTCTATTCGGGACGTTTAACGGGTGGTGCCTTTTAGGCACTGAACCTTATGCCATTGGCAACTCCCCAACCCTTTCCAACTGACGAATGGTCAGGGGGACAGAAGGCGCATTGAGCGCCCGGGAAACGCCCGTCGTCGCAACCGGAGGCTTCGTCCGCGTGATGGGCCAGACAAAAGAAGACGCATGAAGAACATCAACGACCTTTCGCAATTCTGGATGCCGTTCACCGCCAATCGCCAGTTTAAGGCGGCGGCGCGCTTGCTCGTCTCCGCGCACGGCATGTATTATCACAGCCATGACGGGCGCGAGATACTGGACGCGACAGCGGGCCTGTGGTGCTGCAACGCTGGCCATGGCGACCTGCGCATCACGGAGGCGATCGCGAAGCAGGCCGCGACGCTTGACTTCGCGCCGACCTTCCAAATGGGCCATCCGCTGGCCTTCGAGGTCGCCTCGCGCATCACCGACCTGGCACCCCTGAGCTTCGAGAAGCTGTTCTTCTGCAACTCGGGATCGGAAGCGGTGGACACCGCGCTCAAGATCGCACTCGCCTATCACAAGGCGCGCGGCAACGGCAGCCGGACCCGCCTCATCGGCCGGGAACGCGGCTATCACGGCGTCGGCTTCGGCGGCACGTCGGTGGGCGGCATCGTCGGCAACCGGCGCCAGTTCGGCACGCTGCTGACCGGCGTCGACCATATGCGCCATACCCATGACCCGGCGCGCAATGTCTTCACCCGGGGCATTCCCGAGCATGGCGCCGAACTGGCCGACGATCTGGAAGCACTGGTGATGCTGCACGATGCCTCGACCATTGCGGCGGTGATCGTGGAGCCGGTCGCCTGTTCGACGGGCGTGCTGGTTCCGCCGCGCGGTTATCTGGAGCGGCTGCGCGCCATCTGCGACAATTACGGCATCCTCCTGATCTTCGACGAAGTGATTGCAGCATTCGGACGCATTGGTACGCCCTTTGCAGCCGACTATTTCGGCGTGATACCCGACATGATCACCATGGCGAAGGCAGTGACCAACGGCACCGTGCCCATGGGCGCGGTGATGATCCGGGGCGGCGTCTTCGAGGCGGTGAGCGAGGGCGTTGCCGAGGAAGGCATAGAACTCGCCCATGGCTACACCTATTCAGGCCATCCGCTGGCCTGCGCGGCGGCCCTTGCTACGCTGGACATCTATCGCGACGACGGCCTGTTCGAGCGGTCGCGCGACCTGGCGCCCTATTGGGAGGAGCGGCTGCACGAGTTGCGCGGATCGCCGCACATCATCGACATTCGCAATATCGGCCTCATCGCCGGCATCGAGCTGGAACCGATGCCTGGCAAGCCGGGGGTGCGGGCCTATGAGCTGTTCCGCCGCTGCTACGAGGCGGGCGTGCTGGTGCGCGCCACGGGCGATATCATCGCCCTCTCGCCGCCGCTGATCGTCGAGCGGAGCGAGATCGACAGGATCGTGGACGTGATCGCCACGCAGTTGCGCTTCATCGAGTAGGTCAAACAACCGCTCAAGAATTTACGAGGGACAGGCAATGACTCACTTCAGACAAGGAGTGCTGGCGGCGGGAGCGCTGCTCCTCGCCGTCGGCCCTGCCGGCGCCCAGGACAAGCATGCTCCCGCCTGCTCCACCGACATGATGTACCAGCAGCAGGACTTCACTCTGGGCTTCTGGGATGTGTTCGGCACCGACGGCAGGAAATCCGCCGAAGTGCGTATGGAAAAACGGCTGGACGGCTGCACAATCTTCGAGACGTGGACGAAGCCGGACGGGAACAAGGGCAATGGCCTCGGCCTCTTCACCTATTCGCGCCAGACCAAGGGCTGGCATTATCACTGGGCGGCGGACAATGGTGCGATGACGGTGTTCACGGGATCGCTCGTCGAGCCGGGCGAGATGCGCTACATGACCGAGCGCCCGACGCCGGGCGGCGGCGTGCGCCAGCGCCGGTGGACGCTCAAGCTGCTGCCGGACGGCCATGTGCGCGAGCTGTCGGTCGGATCGGAGGACGGCGGCAAGAGCTGGACCACCGAATATGACCTGCTCTGGGTCAAGAAGCCGTGATGACAACGTCGCAGCTCGAGCCCACCGCCGCAAATGTGCCGCTGACTGGGGCGGAGGTCTATCCCGGCGAGGATGAGGCGCAGCTCGGCCGCTCGCTCAAGAGCCGCCATGTCGCGATGATCGCCATCGGCGGCATCATCGGCGCCGGCTTGTTCGTCGGTTCCAGCAGCGCCATCGCGATGACGGGACCCGCCGTGGTGCTGAGCTATGCCATCGCTGGCCTCCTCGTCATGCTGGTGATGCGGATGCTGAGCGAGATGGCGGCGGCGATACCGGGCGTGCAATCATTCCCGGAGTTCGCGCGCGTGGGCCTCGGCCATTGGGCAGGATTCCTCTCGGGCTGGCTCTACTGGTATTTCTGGGTGGTGGTCGTTGCGATCGAGGCCATCGCGGGCGCGGTGATCCTGCAGCTGTGGATACCCCTGCCCGTCTGGGCGCTGGGCGTCCTGCTGATGGCGCTCCTCACCGTCGTGAACCTCCTCTCCACCCGTTCCTATGGCGAGTTCGAGTTCTGGTTCTCCTCGCTGAAGGTCGCGGCCATCGTTGCCTTCATCCTGATCTCCGGCGCCTATGCGACCGGCCTCATCTCCGCTGGCGGTCCGAGCTTCGCCAACCTGACCGCCCATTCGGGCTTCATGCCGAAGGGGCCGCTGTCCGTTCTGGCGGGCGTGACGACGGTGATCTTCTCGCTGGTGGGTGCGGAGATCGCGACCATCGCGGCGGCAGAATCCGCCGAGCCCGCGAAGACGATCGCGCGCATGACGGGTTCGGTCGCGCTGCGTATTCTCTTCTTCTACATCCTGTCGATCTTCCTGATCGTGTCCGTGGTGCCCTGGACGGAGATCAAGCCAGGCGTCTCGCCCTTCGCCGTTGCCCTGTCGCGCATGGACATTCCGGGCGCGGCGACGATCATGAACCTGATCGTGCTGGTGGCGGTGCTCTCCTGCCTCAATTCGGGGCTCTATGTCACCTCGCGCGTCCTGTTCGGGCTCGCGGCGAAGGGCGACGCGCCGCAGGCGCTGGTAGCGCTCAACGGACGCAAGGTGCCGGTGCGCGCCATCCTCGTCGCCAGCCTGTTCAGCTATGCGGCGCTCGCGGCGTCCGTGCTGTCGCCGGAGGTGGTGTTCAGCTTCCTCGTCAACGCGTCGGGCGCGCTGATGCTCATCATCTACCTGATGCTCGCCTTCTCGCAGATCAAGCTGCGGCGGCAGCTGGAAGCGGAAACGCCCGAGCGCCTGGTGATCCGCATGTGGCTGTTCCCCGGCCTCAGCTACGCGACCGTTGCGGGCATCCTGCTCGTGCTGGCGGCGATGGCGCTGACGTCGGAGCTTACCAGCCAGCTCTATTCCAGCCTCATCATCACCGGGCTATTTCTGATCGTTTTCGCGCTGTTCCGGCGCGGCAAGCAAGCATTGCGCTGAGCAGCCACGAGGCTCGCCACGCCTATCTGGGGGTTTGACCAATGAGTGACAGCAACGATCGCGCGCTTGGCATGGACCGGGACATCAGCCGGCGCGATTTCATCAATGGCACAGCGGTCGCGATCGGCGCGCTGATGTCCGGCCCCGCCTTTGCCACCGGCCCTGGCCCAGCGGCTTCCGCCCAGACCTATCCGCCCGCAAAGATGGGATTGCGCGGCAGTCATCCGGGCTCCTTCGAGGCCGCGCACGACCTGCGTGACGGCAGGCTATCCATGGGGTCGGCGGAGGACACGCGGGAAACCTATGACCTCGTCGTCGTCGGCGGCGGACTCAGCGGCCTCGCGGCAGCCCATTTCTACCTCAAGAGCGTCGGGCCGTCGGCGCGCGTGCTGATCCTCGACAATCATGACGACTTCGGCGGCCACGCCAAGCGCAACGAGTTCCGCGTCGACGGCAAGCTGCTGGCGATCAACGGCGGCACGCTCAACGTCGAATCCCCCGCCCGCTATAATCAGTGGGCGCGGCAGGTACTGGACGATATCGGCATCGACATTGCCCGGTACGAGACGGAGAATGAGAGCAACAGCAAGCTCTACAGCTCCATGGGCCTGAAGCGCGGCTATTTCTTCGACAAGGAGACGTGGAAGAACGACCGGCTCGTCGTGCCCACCGGCATCGGCAGGGGCACGGCACGCCTCATGAACGCCGACCTGCCGCTCTCCCCCAAGGCCAAGGCGGACCTCAATCGCCTGCTCGCGCCCGATCAGCCCGATTACCTAGCCGGCAAGTCCGTGACGGAGAAGAAGGCGTTCCTCGCCACCACCTCGCTCAAGGATTATTATCTCGACACGATCAAGATCGATCCGCAGGTCATGTGGTTCTTCCAGACCACCGGCCATGGCACGTTCTGCGTCGGCGCGGACGCGACCCCTGCCCTGTTCGGCTGGGTACAGAACATGCCCGGCTTCTCCGGCCTCGGCCTCGGCGCAGTGCCGGAGGGGCTCTTCGCGGATCTGCCCGGTGGCCAGCACGGGCGCCAGCGTGAGGGTGGGAAATCGGTTCACTTCCCCGACGGCAATGCGACGCTCGCCCGCCTGCTGGCGGCCAAGCTGATCCCTGACGCGACGGCGGCACGCACACAGGAGGTCATGGGCACCGCCGTCATCGACTATGGCAGGCTGGACCAGGCAGGCCAGCCAGCACGCATCCGCCTCAGCAGCATCGTTGTCAATGTCCGCCATGACGGCGAGCCTTGGTCGGCAACCGAGGCCGTAGTCAGCTATGTGCAGGGCGGACGCCTGAAGTCGGTGCGCGGCAAGTCGGTCATCCTCGCCTGCTGGAACATGGTCATCCCGTACATGATGCCCGAGCTACCCAAGGCACAGAAGGAGGCGCTGGCCTATGGCGTCAAGGGGCCATTGGTCTACACCAACGTGGCGCTGCGCAACTGGCGCTCATTCGAGAAGCTGGGGATCAGCGGAGTGCAGAGCCCCACCATGTTCCACGAGGGTGTGGAACTGACCGAGGCGGCGAGTCTGGGCGGCCTGAAACATCCCACATCACCCAATGAGCCGGTCGCGCTGCACATCAGCAAGACGATGGCGGTGCCCGGCCTACCCCGTCGCGACCAGCATCGCGCAGGCCGCGCGATGCTCCTCGACCTCACTTTCGAGCAATTCGAGCGGGAGACGCGCTCGCAACTCGCCCGCATCCTGGGGCCCGGCGGCTTTGATCCGGCGCGCGACATTGCGGGTATCACCGTCAATCGCTGGCCACATGGCTATGCCTATACCTATAACAGCCTCTACGATCCGGTCGAATGGGTCTATACCGAGACGCCGGAACGGCCGTGCGTGAAGGGCCGCCAGCCCTACGGCCTCATCTCCATCGCCAATTCCGACGCCGCCGCAAGCCCCCATACGGACGCCGCCTTCCTAGAGGCGCACCGCGCCGTGGCGGAACGGATTGAGCGGCAGACCTATCCCTTCACCAAGGGATGATCGAGCCTCACTGGCGAAGAGACCGAAATGCGATCTCCCCGGGCTGTCGTCCGGGGAGATTTTCGCACATTTGGAGCCCTCGGCAGGCGGTGCCTGATCAGCACCACTGCCGACGCCCTTGGCCCCTGTTTCCCCATGCTGCAACGCGACACCATGGCCCCGGGTCCGATGCTCCGGGCGTCGCGATACCCGCCAGATCAGTCATGTGGCCGAGGGGGCTTCCCGGCCGCAGTGCAACAGGCGGACCAACCCGCACGAAAATAACGGGGAGCCGCCTGCGAGAAACCTAGCGGAACAATGGCCCAACGGGCGTAATTTGGGGGTGCATAGATGAGACAATTACTGACCGGATCGAGCATCGGCGTTATCGCTTCGACCTTGTTCTTCCCTTCGCTTGCCATGGCGCAGGCGACGCCTGCGGACAGCGCCGCGACGGAAGACACCGCCAGCACCATCGTCGTCACCGGCACCCGCCGTACCGGCCGCACGGTCACGGAATCGGCCGTGCCCGTCGACGTCCTCACCAGCCAGGATCTCGCCATTCAGGCATCCGGCGACATGAACAATGTACTGCGCAACCTCGTCCCCTCCTTCAACGTCGGCCGGTTCGCGGGCGTGCTGAGCGACGGCAGCGGCTTCGTCCGCCCGCCGACGCTGCGCGGCCTGCCACCCGACCAGATCCTGGTCCTTGTCAACAGCAAGCGCCGCCACCGCTCGGCCCTTGTGCAACTCAATGGCGGCGCGCTGGCGAGCGGCGCCCAGGGCGTCGACCTCGCACAGATCCCCACCATCGCGATCGAGCGCATCGAGGTGCTACGCGACGGTGCGGCGGCGCAATATGGCTCCGATGCGATTGCCGGCGTCATCAACTACACGCTGCGCAAGAACAGGAACGGCCTCGACATGCGCGCCCGCTATGGCCAATATTATGCGGGCGATGGCAAGAACTACCAGATTTCCGGCAATCTCGGCCTGCCACTCGGCCCCGATGGCTTCGTCAACGTCTCCGGTGAATTTCTCGACCAAGGCGAGACCAGCCGCGGCGGCCAGCGGCCGGGCGCTTATGCTCTCGCCCTCGCGCGGCCCGACCTCACCATCGCCGATCCCGTCCAGAAATTCGGCGATCCGGACGTGCGCGCCTATCGGCTGTTCCTGAACGCCGGAATCGACGTCTCGGATAGTTCCGAGGTTTATCTGTTCGGCAATTATGGTTGGAGCAAGCAACGCGCCCAGTTCAACTATCGCCAGCCCTATTCGGCGGTGGGTCCTGCCCAGAACGGCGCGGGGACGCAGAACTATGCGCTCTCAAGCATCTATAATCCCATCTATCTCGACCAGTTGCCCAATGGCACCTGGGACGCAAGTGGCCGCACCTTCAACTTCCGCTCGGTCTATCCGGACGGCTTCACGCCGATGTTCATGGGCCGCATCACCGACACCTCGCTCACCGGCGGCTATCGCGGCGAGACGGCCTTCGGCCTCAACTTCGACGTGAGCGCCAGCTATGGCAAGAGCAACATCGCCTATACCATGGACCAGTCGATCAACTCCTCCCTGGGCCCGGACTCCCCCACCAGCTTCTACATGGGTTCGCTGGAGCAGCGGGAGACGAACTTCAACGCCGACTTCTCCTATGACTGGGAGGTGGGGCTGGCGGCCCCGATCACCATCGCCTTCGGCGGCGAGCATCGCAACGAAGCCTATGAGATCGGCCTGGGCGACCTCGCCTCTTATGAGGCGGGCCCCTATACGGTGCAGACGCTAAACAATGGCACGGTGCTGACGCAGGCACCGGGCGTCAGCGGCTTTCCCGGCTATTCGCCGAATTTCGTCGTGAATGACTCGCGCAACAGCTATGCTGGCTATCTGGACATCGAGACGGACATCACCAAAGCATTCACTATCGGTTTTGCCGGCCGGTACGAGCATTTCTCCGACTTCGGCAGCACCACTAACGGCAAGGTTTCAGCTCGCTACGCCTTTGCACCATGGATCGCCCTGCGCGGCGCCGCGAGCACCGGTTTCAAGGCGCCGACGCCTGGGCAGCTCTTCACCACGGCGGGCGTCACCGGCTTCGTGGGCGCCAATCCGACCGACAATCTGACGCTTCCCGTCGGCAATGCCGCCGCCATTGCATTCGGCGCAGTGCCGCTGAAACCGGAAAAGTCCACCAACCTGTCCGCCGGTTTCGTCCTGACGCCGGAATCGCGCTTCAACCTCACTGTCGACTATTACAACATCAAGGTGACGGACCGCATCGGCCTGGGCGCCTATATCCCGATCACCACCGACGGCCAGCGGGATATACTGAGGTCGGCGGGCCTTTCCAACTGGGCGACGGTGGGCCAGATTCGTTTCTATACCAACGCCTTCGGCACGCGCACGCAGGGCGTGGACATCACCGGCACCTATCGCTTGCCAACCGATGCAGGCCTGTTCAACACCACGTTGGCGGTCAACTACAATAAGACCAAGCTGCTCTATCGCGACCGGCGCGTCATCGATGATGTGCGGGTCGGGAATATCGAGCAGTCCCTGCCGTTGTGGCGGGCAACCCTGACCGAGAACTGGTCGAAGGACAAACTATCCGTCACCGCGCGCGGCTATTATTATGGCGGTTGGACAAGCTGGGCACTTCCAGCCGATGGCGGCAATCTGAAGGTCGGTGCTGAATTCATCTTCGACCTGGAAGCTAAATTTCAGATCAACGAGCATTTTGACATAGGCGTGGGTGGAGAGAATATCCTCGACAATTATCCGGACAAGAATATCCGCAGCCGCGGCCTCACCAATTCCAACTGGTACGAGCCGACGCAGAGCACTGTGAACGGATCTGTCTATGTCGACAGTTCACCAACCGGCTATAATGGCGGCTTTTGGTATATCAGAGTTGGCGCGCACTTTTGATATCGAGCTTTCATCCGACGAATGGCCTGCTGCCGGTTTTGCGGACACCGGGATGGGCTCGATCAGGTTAGCCCGGCTAGTGTCGACCATCTCTGTCGTTCTGGGGCCAAATCTGCTTCCGCGGACATCCCGTCCGCTTTCCGGAAGCAGGCCCCATAGCGATGCCGCTGAGCCAAGGATGACATGAAATTCCCGATACTTCCGAAAGGTGGAAGTTTCTGGAAATTCAAGGAGCGATTGGTTGGCCCGGATATCGTTTGTGAACGCTAGGCATCTATCCCAAATGTTCTTGCTTGAAGCTGGGTACACGAGCACCCATGA
>JASGGS010000182.1:0-8791 GCA_047602685.1 Sphingobium sp. | reverse complement strand
TATGTTCAACCATGCCGAATATGACACGTCCACTCTGGCGGACGAATATTTCCGGGACAATGCGCATGGCGGCGGCATCGGCGTGCCCGCCCATTATTTCCCCGGCGACGATCCCCGCAACCCGCCGGAAAACCGCTGGCGCAGCCATGGCCACCTGCTGTTCGGCAACTGGATCAACGAGATGTACCAGACCACGCCCTTCGACCTGACGCGCGTCGGCGCGGAGGAGCATGGGAAGCTGACGGCGGACGCTTGATGACGGGCGATGCGGCGCATAGAGACGCCGCATCGCGAACGAGCAGGGAGCCGCTCCATGAACTACTGGCTGATGAAGTCCGAGCCCGACGCCTTTTCCTGGGACCAGCTTGTCGCGCAGGGCAAGGCCGAGTGGGACGGCGTGCGCAACCATGCCGCCCAGCTCAACATGAAGGCGATGAAGACAGGCGACCGCGCGCTTTTCTATCACAGCAATATCGGGCTGGAATGCGTCGGCATCATGGAGATCGTGCGCGAGGCGGAGCAGGACAGCACGGATGAGACGGGCAAATGGATCGCTGTCCTCGTCTCGCCGGTGGAGCCGCTGAAGACGCCCGTCACGCTCAAGGCGATCAAGGCGGACCCGTTGCTGTCCGGCATGGCGATGGTGCGCCAGTCGCGCCTGTCCGTCTCCCCGGTCACCGGGCCGGAATATGCCCGCATATTGGAGCTTGCCGGCCAATGACCCGCACGATTGCGGGAAATGCAATAACCCTGTTTGGTATTTGCACTTGAATTGTTGTGCGTCGCAACATAAGTGCCCGCCGACGAGTCAGGAGAGAGAAAAGAAAATATCCGTCCGTTGGAGTAAGACATGAAAATCGTTCCGATGCTTGGCGCTGTCGCGCTGTCGTCGATGCTGACCCTGGTGCCCGTCGCGGGCTATCTGTTCGGCGCTATCTGAGGCTATTTCGCCTCCGTTTCGATGCGTTTCAAACCGGGGGCGTCCACCTTGTGGGCGCCCCTGTTTTGTCCAGCGGGCAGCGAACCGATCGCGTTGCAGAACGTGCAATCGCTAAACATCTTTTGCATTTGCTGCGGCGCACCAACTGAGTGTATCTCGGTTTTGCGAATAGGACTGAGGAATGACTGGAACGGCTTCTCAAAAGGGAGATCGTTCATGAAGACGCTTTTCAAGCTGGCTATTGCCGCCACCGCCGTTGCCGCCTCGACCGCCGCCTTTGCCAAGGCCGAGCAGAAGAGCTTCCAGAAGGACGGCTACACCTATGTGTACAGCGTGTCCGAAAAGGGCGCGACCAAGCAGATTCGCGGCAAATATTATCCCGGCGGCCGTGAATTCGCCCTCGAAGTCCGCAACGGCCGTGTCGAAGGCACGATGAACAACAGCGCGGTCGCTTTCCCGCTGGCATCGGTCCAGTCTTCGCAGGGTGCGCTCGCCAGCGCCAACTAAGTTACGGAACCATATGGGTTGCTAATGGGCGGGTGGCTTCGGGCCTCCCGCCCTTTTGCGTGCCCGCGACCCTTCGCCCACGAAAAAGCCGGTGCCGCACCCTTGGGGTGCGGCACCGGCCCGTGCTTTTCCGCTCGCGCTCCGGAATGTCCGCCACGGCTGGCGGTTCCGGCGCAATTCCATCGGCGGCTGCGTCCGCCGGTCGTGGATCAGCGGCAGGTGCGCTTGCTGTCGATCGACTTGCCGAGCAACGCACCGGCTGCGGCGCCCACCACGGTGCCGGTGGTGCGGTCGCCTCGCGTATCGATGGCGCGGCCGACCAGCGCGCCGCCGACGCCGCCCACGATCAGGCCCGTGGTGCCGTCCGACTTGCGGCAATAGGTTCGGCCATCGCGGCCGCGCCATTCGCGATATTCATGATTGCGGCGCGCGCTGGCGCCTTCGACGGGGGCAGCCATGGTGGCCGGGATGGCGAGGCTCGCTGCGGCGAGGCCGAGGATCAGGTTTCGCATGGGTTTCCTCCTCTGGATTTCTTAACCTGGATGTCGAATGCGGCGATTGTGCCGTGGGTTGCATGAACCTGCGGCAACGAAACAAGTTGTTGATATTGCATTCGATAAATTGCGTAAATATTCGCGCCCAACGGTTGGCCGATTGCGGCAAATCGGTTAGGTCCAGTGCATGGCACCCAAGTTTCTCGGTCAGACGAGCGCGCTTCCGGCCTCTCCGGAGGAGGCGGAACTGGACTATGTTCCCAATCCGCGCCCCGGCTCGCTCTACCTTACCCGCTTCACCGCGCCCGAATTCACCTCGCTCTGCCCGGTTACCGGCCAGCCCGACTTCGCGCATATCGTCATCGACTATGCGCCCGGCGAGACCATCGTCGAATCGAAGTCGCTCAAGCTGTTCCTCGGCGCGTTCCGCAACCATGCCGCCTTCCACGAGGATTGCACGGTCGGCATAGGCCAGCGCCTTGCGGACGAGATGAAGCCCCTATGGCTGCGCATCGGGGGCTATTGGTATCCGCGCGGCGGTATCCCCATCGACATTTTCTGGCAGACGGGGGATCCGCCCAAGGGACTGTGGGTGCCCTCGCAGGACGTGCCCGGTTATCGCGGCCGGGGCTGACCGGCGGATCATTTTCCAAATGGAAAGGGCGCCCCCGCCGGGAGGGCGCCCTTTCCATTTCGATATGGGAACGACTGCGCGCGGGCCGGATTTACCCGGCGATTCGGTAATCGCGGAAAACAGGGAATGTCCGGGCGGGACGTGCTTCAATCGAAGCAAATCCCGCTCCGGATGCTACTGGACCGTGACGGTCACGGCGCGGCGATTCTGCGCCCAGCTTGCCTCGTCGGAACCCAACGCGATGGGGCGCTCCTTGCCATAGCTGATCGTCGATACGCGCGACGGATCGACGCCCAGGCTGGCGAGATAATTCTTGGTCTCATTGGCGCGGCGTTCGCCAAGGGCCAGGTTATAGTCGCGCGTGCCGCGTTCGTCGGCATGACCCTCGATGGTGATGCGCTTGTTGGGATAGCGCGCCAGCCACTGCGCCTGGCTCTGAAGGATCGCCTTGTCCTGCTCGCGGATCGTGCTCTGGTCCAGGTCGAAATGAACCGTGTCGGACAGGACCGACGCGACGAAATCCTCCTGGCTGCCGGGAATCGGGCCGGAGGGCGGGGGCGTCTGGTTGGCGCTCTGGTCCACGGGTGGCGGAGGCAGGTCTTGCGGCGCCTTCTTGGCGCAGGCGGCGAGGGCCAGCGCGGCAGCGACTGTCGCAAGAGTAGCGGAGCGGCGGATCATGGTTCGTCTCCTTGTTGATGTCATCATGATAGGTAGGCGAGGCCGGGATGTATAATCCTTCCCCAACTGTAACGTTCCAAATGCGATTTGCGATTCCTGATCTGCGTGGACCCGAAAAAAGCGGTGCCCGTCAGGGCAGCAGCGGTCCCCAGGCGGGGTCCGATCCGTCGACGGGCGTCGGGATCCGCCGCTCGTTCACGCCGGTCAGGTCCACCTGCCAGATTTCCGACTTGCCCTGCCGGCCCGGCGAGGTGCGGAAGAATTGCAGCACGCGGCCATTGGGCGACCAGCTCGGCGCCTCGTCCTGCCAGCCGCCGCGCGTCAATATGCGCTCGCCCTGGCCGGATGGCGTCATGACGCCGATGTTGAAGCTGCCGAGGCGGGTGAAGGCGATCAGGTCGCCGCGCGGGCTCCATTCCGGCGTGGCGTAGGAGCCGCCCCCGAATGTGATGCGCTGCTGGTTCGACCCGTCGCTGTTCATCACATAGATTTGCTGCTTGCCCGACCGGTCGCTCTCGAACACGATCTTGGTCCCGTCGGGGGAGAAGCTGCCGCCGACATTGATGCCGGGCGCGCTGGTCAGCTTGACGGGCGTGCCGCCATTGACAGACACCTTGTAGATATGGGTCTGGCCCGCCGCCGCCATGGAATAGAGGATCGTGCGGCCATCGGGCGACCAGCGGGGCGCGAACACCGAATTGCTGCTCTCCGTCACCAGCTTCTGCGTGCCCGCGCCGATATCGTAGACGAAGATGCGGACCCGGTTGCCGATATAGCTGACATAGACGATCGACTTGTAATCGGGCGAGAAGCGCGGGGTCAGGGCGATGGACTGGCCGTTGGTGATGAAGCGATGGTTCGCCCCGTCCGAATCCATGATCGCTAGGCGCTTGACGCGGCGGTCCTTGGGACCGGTCTCGGCGATATAGGCGATGCGGCTGTCGAAGAAGGGGCTTTCGCCCGTCAGCCGGGCATAGATGGCGTCGGCGCATTTATGCGCGGCGCGGCGCCAGTCCTTGGGCGCGACGACGTAGCCGAGGCGGGTCTGCTCCGCGCGCAGCGACACATCGTACAGATAGCAGCCCACGGTGATGTCCGATTCGCCGCCGCTCGACCGGACGAAGCCTTGCACCAGCGCCTCCGCGCCGATGCCGGCCCAGCGCTCATATCGGGGCGCGGTGACTTCCGGGACGGTCACGGTCCCGACGCCGCCGGGGCCGGTCGGCTGGAACAGGCCGCTGTTCCGGAGGTCCGCCGCGATCACCTCCGCGATCCGCTGGCCGAGGGAGGCGGTCGATCCGGCGGGCGTGTTCACATCCTGCTGCGTCGGCATGGGGGGGACGGCGATGCGGATCGAATCGCTCGTATCGTCCGTCACGGACCCGACCAGGCCGCCGCCTTGCCCCACTGACGGTGCGGCCGGGGTCGCTGGCGGAACGGCTGGCGGGGCGGGGCGCGATGCCGGCTGCTGCGCGGCGGCGGGTGCCGCCGCGAGCAGGAAAACGAGGGTGGCGAGCGGTGCGAAGCGCGATCCTGTCATGTCAGAGCCTCTTGTCGAACCGGAATTCCTCGATGAACTTCCAGTTGTCATAATATTGCGGGGGAAGGGTGAAAGGGGCGGCCGCGCGCACGGCGCGTATCGCGGCCTCGATATGCAATTGCTGCTGCGGCCGGTTGGTGTCCGTCTTGCCGCTCTGCGATACGACCGTGGGGCCGGAGGCGATGGTGCCGTCCTTGTTCAGCCGCCAGGTCAGGATGGTGACGAGCTGGTCCACATCGGCGCCGGTGGGCGCCCGCCAATGGGGCTTGAGCTGGCGCGTGATCTCGGCGTTCAGCGCCCGCGCCTCGGCCGCGCCCAAGGGCGCGTTCGCTCCCTTGGCCGCCGGATTGGGCGTATCGTCGGCAATGCCCTGGAGGAAGTTCGGGCCGAGCCGCGTCCCGCGCGGCTTGTCCGCCTTGCCGCTGCCCGATGCGGCCGGTTTGGCATCGGATTTTGCCGGGGAGGAAGCCGACGGTTTGGCGGACGCCGTGGACTTGGACGGCGACGCGGCGGTGGAGGGTTTCGGACTCGGCTTGGTGGGCGGCGGCGTCTTCACGACCGGCGCGGCTGCCGCGGGCTTGGGTTGGGGCGGCGTCGGCTTTGGCGGTTCCGGCTTTTTCGGCACTGGCTTGGGCGTCGGCTTCGGAACCGGCTTGGGTTCCGGTTTCGGCTCCGGCTTGGGCCGCGCGCGCGGTGTGGGCGTCGGCGGCGGTGGCGGTGTGGGTGCGGGTTTCGCGACGGGCTTGGGTTCAGGCTCGGGTGCCGGGGCGGGCGCGGCATCCTCCACGGGGCCGGTCTCCGGTGCCTGCGCCGTGACGGGCGGCGCGGGAGAGCGCGTGGCGGATTCCAACGCGACCGCATCCACCAGGCTGACGTCGATGGTCGTCTGCTTGAGGGGTGGCGCCTTGGGCGCCTTGAACAGGCCGAGGGACAGCGCCGCGAGCAGCAGCACATGCCCCGCGGTGGCGACGGAAAGCCCTATCTTGTCGCTGCGTTCCACGCCTTCGATGCCTATTGCCCGTTTTCTGAACCGGCGCTGACCCGCGACGCCTGTCCATCCCCGCTCTGCGCCGTGCTGACGAGCGCCACCTTGTCGAGGCCCGCCCGGTTCAGTTCGCCCATGACGAACATCACGCGCTCATAATCCAGGCCGCCGTCGGCGCGCAGGAAAAGCTGGGCCTCGGGCGCCATGCTTTCCTTGATCGCCGCCAGCCGGTCGGGAAGCCCGCTATCTTCCACGGGCTGGTCGTCGATATAGACGATGCCGGACGCATCGATGGACACGACGGTGGGCTTGCTGTCCTGGTCGAGTGCGCCCGCGCGGTTCTCCGGCAGGCGCACCGGCACGCCCGTGACGAGCAGGGGGGCCGTGACCATGAAGATGATGAGCAGCACCAGCATGACGTCGACGAGCGGCGTCACGTTGATCTCCGCCATGGGCGCGCGGCGCCGTCCGCCGCGCTGCGACGGGGGGACCCCCATCATTCCTCGAGTTCCCGGCTGAAGGTCGTGTACAGCTTGTCGGCAAAGCGCATCAGGCGCGCCTCCAGCCGGTTCACCCCATGGCTGAAGCGGTTATAGGCGATGACCGCCGGGATCGCCGCGAACAGGCCGATGGCGGTCGCGAACAGCGCTTCGGCAATGCCCGGCGCCACCACGGCGAGGCTGGTATTCTGCTCGCCCGCAATGGCCGTGAAGCTGCGCATGATGCCCCAGACCGTGCCGAACAGGCCGACAAAGGGTGAGACGGAGCCGATGGTGGCGAGGATGTTGAGCTTGTCCGCGATCTTGTCCACCGCCGCCGACACGGCCGAGGACATGGCGGTCGACAGCCGGTCGCGCGTGCCCGCCAGGTCGATATTGCGCTTCTTGGCGGATTGCTGCCATTCTTGGATGCCCGCGGCCAGCACCTGCGCGCTCGGCACATTCTCCTTGCCCCGGTCGCGATAGAATTTGTCCATGTCGCCGGTGCGCCAGAAACTCTCCTCATAGGCGCGGCTGGCGCGGCTGGCATTGCCCAGCTTCAGCCATATGGCGACGATGGCCGCCCAGCTTGCGATGCTGGCGAGCAACAGGCCCGCCATGACGATCTTCACAACGATGTCGGCCTGCTGGAACAGGGCGATGGGAGACAGGGATATGGCGGCGCCGGGGGCTGCGGCGGCGAGAAAGGGAAGGATCATGATTCGGGGTCTTCTCCGGACGCGATGCGATTATAGGTGGTGATCCATTGGGCGGGCTGGCGCTGCGGACGGCCATCGGCGGACAGGAAGGCGGCCGTGACCGTCCCCTCCGTCAACTGCTCCGGCCCGCGCCAGATGCTCTGGTCTATAACGATGCTGGCGGCCCGAACGTTGCGGGGGCGGCTCACGACGATGAGATCGTCGTCCAGCGCGGCGGGCCTCAGATAGCGCAGCGACAGGTCGGCAATGGCATAATAGCCGCCGCCCGATGCATGGGCGGCACGCTGGTCGACACCCGCCAGGCGCAGCATGTCGGACCGGGCGCGCTCCATGAAGCGGAGATAATTGGCGTGGTAGACGACGCCGGACAGGTCCGTGTCCTCGAAATAGACGCGCACGGGGAAATGATGCGCGCCGTCGCGGAAGCGGCCGTTTGCCGGGGCTATGGGAGGCTCGTCTGCCATCCTGACCGGTCTAGCGATGCGACGAGTCGTTGTGAATCCCCTATTAGCGTGCCTTTGGGGCTTTCGGTCGCGTGGGAAAGGCTTGCCGGGGGAAAAGGCGGAGCGGACAGCCCGGTCGTCAGGGGGAGAAGGAAAACGACCCCGACTGTCCGCTCCAGTTTGCGACGGCGGCAAGGCAGCGGACGAGAGAGAAAGTGCCCGGCCGCGTCGCCATGTTCGCTTCGGTCCACCGGCCTGTTGCAAGGGAAGCCGGGGACCCTGTTGCGCCATTATGCCCGCGAATGATAAATGATATATTATCAATGATTTATTGAGGGGCCGGGCCGCTCGTTGCGGCGCCGTTCCTGCAATTGCGGATTCTTCCGCATCGAATCCGCAATTCGCCCGTCACTCATCCGTGACGAGGCCGGCTGCCCGCGCCCGCTCCAGCAGCGCCTCTATCTCCCCCGGCATGGCGCCTTCCCATTCCAGCGTCACCGTCGCGCGAAAGGCGGGAGGGCGCGGCATGACCTGCACTGACTGGCCGAAGGGATTGTCGAGGCGATAGCCCGGCGTTCCGTCATCCATCCGCCGGATGGCGAATTGGGTGAGCCGCGCCGTCTCCGCCCCCTCCTCTTCCTCCATCAGAACAGACCGCCCTGCTGGGGCATGTCGTCCGGCGGCACGAGGCCGAGATGCTTCCATCCGCCCGCGTTCAGGCAGCGTCCGCGCGCGGTGCGCGAGATGAGGCCGAGCTGGATGAGATAGGGCTCGATCACTTCCTCGATCGTGTCGCGCGGTTCTGAAAGGCCGGCGGCCAGCGTTTCGACGCCGACGGGGCCGCCTTTATAGATGTCCGCGATCATGGTGAGGTAGCGCCGGTCCATCGCGTCGAGGCCGAGGCCGTCCACCTCCAGCCTGCCCAGCGCCGCATCCGCCGCCTTCGCATCCACGATTTCATGTCCCGCCGCATGGGCGAAGTCGCGCACCCGGCGCAGCAGCCGCCCGGCGATGCGGGGCGTCCCGCGCGAGCGCCGGGCGATCTCTCGCGCGCCATCGGGAGCTATGGGCAGGGCGAGCAGCCGTGCGGCGCGCGTCACGACCAGCTCCAGTTCCTCCACCGTGTAGAAATGGAGGCGCACCGGAATCCCGAAGCGGTCGCGCAGCGGCGTCGAGAGCAGACCCTGCCGCGTCGTCGCGCCGACCAGCGTGAAATGCGGCAGTTCGATACGGACGGAGCGTGCGGATGGCCCCTCGCCGATCATGAGGTCGAGCGCGCGATCCTCCATGGCCGGATAGAGGATTTCCTCCACCGCCGGATTGAGCCGGTGGATCTCGTCCACGAACAGCACGTCGCCCTCGTCCAGATTGG
>JASGGS010000181.1:0-8795 GCA_047602685.1 Sphingobium sp. | reverse complement strand
CACCGGTCTTGCCGCGATTTTTGTTGCCAATCGCGATCGGCTGCTCCGGTTTTTCATCAGCCGAACGCGGGACGTGTCGGAAGCCGAAGAGATCGTCCAGGAAGTCTTCCTGAGGCTGGAGAGAAGCTCCGGCCCGCTTGGCGATCCGGTCGGCTATCTGCACCGTGTCGGCCTCAACCTGATCATCGACCGCGCACGCGAGCGGGAGCGGCGCAGACGCCGCGAGCAGGACTGGACGCAAAGCACGACGACGCAAGCGGGCGAGGATTATGTGGACGATCGCCCCTCCCCTTTTGCCGAACTAGCCGCGCGAGAGCGTGCCGACCGGATCGGCCATGCACTCGCGACATTGCCGCCGGGAGCGGGACGGGTCTTCCGCATGCACCGCATCGAAGGCCTGAGCCATGCCCAGATCGCCAAGCAGCTCGGCATCTCCCGCAAGGGCGTCGAAAAGCACATGGCGACGGCGCTCAGGCATCTTGCGAAGGAAATCGGTCAATGATGCAGGAGAAGAGGTGGGGTGATGCGGGTTGCCTGTCGTCTCCCTGTGATCGGAGACTCAAAGGCAAAGAAGGCACAGCATCGTGACCCGGCATGAGGAAAACGAAATCGATCGCGACGCGGCCGATTGGCATGCCCGCATACTGGGCGGAGATGTCGACTGGAATGCCTTCGCGCATTGGCTCGATGCCGCCCCGGCGCATCAGCCGGCCTATGATCGTATTGCATTGCTCGATGCGGAGGTTTCCGCCTGGGTGAACGAGCATGGCATGCTGCCCGCGCAAGAGGTCGAGGAGCGTCCCGACACAGGAATGTCTCGCCGCTGGTGGCTAGGCGGCGCCATCGCCGCTTCGCTTTGCGCTCTCGTCATCGGCGCGCCCCGGCTGGTTAGGCCTGATGCCAAGACGCCGGTGGTTTACGCCACCGCCGACGAGCAGAAGATGCTTGAGCTGGGCGGAAGCGGAACGGTTCGCCTGGACCAGTCCAGCCAGCTCGCTCTACTGGAAGACGGTCAAGTGCGGATGGACAGAGGCGCAGCCTATTTCGACCTGCGCCATGACGAGAACAAGCCTCTCGAGATTCGGTCGGGAGATTTCACCGTTCGGGACATCGGGACCCGTTTCACCGTAACGCGCAACCAGGGTCGCCTCTTCGTCGCCGTCGAGGAAGGTCTTGTCGACGTCTCCTGGCAGAACGCTTCTCCGGTCCGCCTGACGGCGGGCCATATATTCGATGGCGACGAACGGACAGGATCGGGAGAAGTCGGCAAGGTCGAACCCGCTGCCGTGGGAAGCTGGCGTGACGGACAATTGGTCTATAATGGGGCGCCGCTATCGCTGGTCGCAGCCGACCTCTCACGCTACACCGGCAAGCCGGTGGAGGTGGAACCCGCCATAGCGCATCTCAAGCTTTCAGGCACCTTGCTCATCAGAAGTGGCTTCGATCTTGTCGACCAGGTTACTGCGATACTTCCGGTCGAGGCGAGCAGTAGCGATGGCCATATTCGCCTTGTCGGCCGCCCTCACGGCTGAGCAGGCAAAGGCCGAGCCGATCCCTGTCGATGTGCCCGCAGGTCCCCTGTCCTCGGCGATCAGCACGCTCTCACGCCAGGGGCGCATCTCGATCGCAGCCCAGGGCCAGCTTCCTCGCATCCGGGTCCCCGCCGTGCGGGGCCGCATGGAACCAGGCGAAGCGCTTGGCAGGCTGCTTGCCGGAAGCGGATGGCGCGCGCAGCAGGAAGGCCCGTCGCTGTGGCAGCTCGTGCGCGACCGGCCTTCTGCCCGCCCCCGTCCGGTAAAGGACGCGCCACCTCCCGAGCCGCCGCCCGGTGAAGACATCGTAGTAACCGCGCTCAAGCGCAACGTGACACTCTCGACTGCGCCTGTTTCGATTGCGGTGGTGCCCGGCACCCGCTTCTCGAGTGGATCGGCTGCTCGTGGTTCGAGCGATCTCCCGCAGGAAGTAGGCAGTGTGTTCTCCACCCACATGGGACCTGGCAAGGAGAGACTCTTCCTGCGGGGTGTGGCGGACAGCCCCTTCAACGGGCCTACACAGTCGACGGTCGGCTTGTTCCTCGACGATTCCCGCATCAACTATGCGCTTCCGGACCCCGACTTGCGCCTGGTAGACATCGACAGGGTGGAGGTTCTGCGTGGACCCCAGGGCACGCTTTACGGCGCCGGTGCCTTGGGCGGAGTGGTGCGGATCGTGACTGTTCGTCCGCAGCTCGACCACTTCTCCGCGAGCGTCGCGGTGGAAGGCTCCGCTGTGACGAGCGGGAGCATCGGCGGCGCAGCCGAGGGTACGATCAACCTCCCCCTTGTGGAGAACAAGTTGGCCCTTCGCGCCAGCGCCTATGCCGAACGCGACGAAGGCTGGATCGACGATACGCAGCGAAACCACTCCAACGTGAACACCACAAGTCGCATTGGCGGGCGACTGAACATGCGGTGGAAGCCCGATGCCGACTGGACCGTGGATCTCTCCCTTGTCGTACAAAAACTGCGTTCCCGTGATACTGCCTATGCCACTGCCGGGATGACCCGCTCGACGGCGCTGGCGGAACCCAGCCGGAACGATTTCTTCCTCTTCAGGCTCGAGGCTCGTGGGCCGATCGGCGGTCTGGATTTCCTCTCTTCGACCGCGATCGAAAGCAACCATCAGAATAGCCGCTATGATGCGACCATTGGCGCCGATATCGTCCAACTGCCCGCACCGATCGCATATGACGAGAAGCGCAGCGTCTATCTGATCACGCAGGAATTCCGCCTTAGCGAGTCGAGGGGTAATTTTCGCTGGCTTGCCGGCGCTTCGATCGTCGACGCGATCAATGTGAACCTCGGTACATTTAAAGCCCATGACGGCACTTCGCTGGAAGCACGTGCCCAGGCGAACCTCAGTCTCGAAGCCGCTGTCTTCGGCGAGGCAACGCTCGGACTGACATCCAGCCTCAACCTGACCGGAGGGCTTCGGGCATTCGTGTCGAATATCTGGGATGATCCGCGATCGACCTCAGGACCTTCGATCGATCAATATGGCGTCTCGCCAAGTGCGGCGCTCGCCTGGCGCCCAGCGCCAGGAACATTGTTCTGGCTGCGCTATGCCATCGCCATCCGTCCAGGCGGCCGCAACCTCGATGGCACTGGCCAACTCGTGACGTTTCAGTCGGACAAACTCCAGAATCTTGAGCTAGGTAGCAGGCTCTCCGTCCTCGACGGGCATTTTGATCTCGACATGACCGCTTTTGCGCTGCGCTGGCGGGACGTGCAGAGCGACCGGGTGGGCCTGAATGGGCTTGTGGTTACGACCAATATCGGAAACGCGACCAATTACGGGGTGGAGTTCAGCGCGCGCGGAGCCTGGCATGAATTCGCGCTGGAGATGTCGCTGACCCGACAGCACGGCCGGCTGGGGTCCACCATTATCAATGATGAGGACCTGCGGCTCCCCGTATTGCCGGACACATCGGCAAGGGCGCGCCTGAGTTGGGATCGTCGCAGGGGGGACTGGACGGCGGGCGCCTATGTCTCCGCCAATTATTGGGGACCCACCCGGCTTGGCTTCGATCCGGCTTTCCCTTTGGAAATGCCGTCCCGGTGGGTGCTGGGAACGGGTGTTTCAATCGGCCGCGATCGCTGGCGCGCGCTGTTCAGTATATCCAATCTTCTTGATACCCGGCGCGACACTTTCACGTTCGGCAATCCCTTCACTTTCCGATCACAGACGGAGCGGACGCCACAACAGCCCCGTACCTTCCTGCTTCGGCTGGAACGCAGTTTCTAGGTAGCGATCAGTGATTGCAGCTAGCAGCCCGATTTAGTGCTCTGCCGATGAGCGGAGCGCCGGACGGCGCCCCTGCCGTTCTCCGAAATCGAAATCAGTCCTGGCCGCTGACGGTTAGTCCACGCGCGGGGAAATGAAGCTGGCTCTAAGGTGCAAGGGGCCGAACTCAGGGCCAGGGGCCCAACTATTATGAAATAGGCAGAACGACACGAAAGCATGCCCCGGACCGATCCTGCCGGTTCTCGGCGGTGATATTTCCGCCATGAGCGGCCACGAGCCGCGCCGTCAGCGCGAGGCCTATCCCGGTTCCAGGGCAGCCTGGACGCTTGATGGTCGCAGCCGAGCGCCAGAATGGCGTGAAGAGCCGTTCGCTGTCCGAAGGCGCAAAGCCAGGACCCTCGTCCATGACACTGAGCCAGGCGGTCTTGCCGCTCGCCTCCACCTGCATGGTGATACGGCCTCCGGCAGGGCTATGCTTGCTGGCATTGGTAAGGAGATTTGTCACGATCTGCGTGATGCGGATCGGATCGGCGAGCAGATGAACGTTCTCATAGGCCTCAACGATCTCCATGCCGTGTCTGGCCAACAGAGGACGCAGATCCGAGACCACAGCTGCAGCGATCTCCACGAGGTTCACTTCGCGACGCTGGAGCGACAGCCTCCCCAGATCGGCTTGCGTCAGCGTATCGAGATCGTTCACGATCGCCAGCACATGTTCGACCTGCCGCAACAGACGCGCGGTTTCATCGGGATCGGGCTTGATCACCCCATCCTCGATCCCGTGCAGCCGTCCCTTGAGAATGGTCAGCGGCGTGCGCAGTTCATGGGTCACGCCCGCCGTGACCATGAGGCGCTCATCCGCCGATGAATTTTGATTTGCGTGGAGGAGCGCTTGATCTGTTGCAGCGGCATGGATCACGTCCGATACCTGCTTTGCCCGGAGCCGTTCGGTGGAATGGCGCTTCTTTCCGTCAGCCTCGGCGCAAAGCGGCGGCTCCTGATACGGGAAGGATGGATGTTTCATGCCATTTCCGTCGAGATTGGTCTGTCGATCAGGAGACGACACGTGCCGCGATCCACCCTACCTCGCACGGACTGATTTTTTCGTCCGATAGGCAAATGGTGATCGCCCCGGCCTTTCGCCGGCATCGACACAATCTCCACCATTCCTCCATCCTGCTCGTACAAGGTAAGGAACGAGGTGAACGCAAAGATGTCGAGAATATTGGTCGTCGAGGATGAGCGAGAGATTGCGGACCTGCTGGTCGCCTATATCGAGCGCGCCGGCCTGCAAGTGCTGCGCGCCACGAATGTCGCCGATGCGATCATGATTCATGGCCAGGCGATGCCCGACCTGGTACTGCTCGACATCGGCCTTCCCGGTGGTGACGGCCTGGATGTGCTCACAGCGATCCGCCGCCGCGCCGATACGCCGGTGATCATGCTGACCGCCAATGACGATGATGTCTCCAAGCTTTCATCGTTCCGGATCGGCGCGGACGATTATGTCGTAAAACCCTTCAATCCGTCCGAGGTGATCGAACGAATCCGCGCTGTGCTCCGGCGAGCTACCGGAACCAGAGAACCCAAGCGACTCGCCATCGGCACACTCGAGATCGATCTTGAGGCGCGCCTGGTGAGTTACCGTGACGAAGGTGGATCGCCCAGGAGGCTCAACCTCACGCCAACCGAGTTCGGGATTCTGGCGCATATGGCACGCTATCCGCGCCGGGCCTTCTCGCGCGCCGAACTGCTCGAGGCGGCGATACCGGGAAGCGATGCTTATGACAGGGTGGTCGACAGTCATTTGTCGAAGCTCCGTCAGAAGCTGGCCGCCGCAGGCTGCGCCGACGTCATCGAACCGGTTCGAGGTGTCGGTTATCGCCTGTGGCTGGAAGGTTGAACCTTTGGTCAATCCCCTCCCCCCTTTCGATACCCCATATGAAGAGCGCCGTTCTCATAGGTCACGCACTCAGCCGGGCTTGGGAGACAGCAGCGACGCCAAGGCTCTTGCCACCCACGGGACGGGCGATGCCAGCGCGCGGGAACGCGATATGTTCATCGCCAGCTTGACGCACGAGTTACGTACGCCGCTCACCATCCTCAAAGGAAGGCTTCACGCGATCGAGGACGGTGTTATCGATCCCGCCACCGGGGAGTGCGGCCGTCTTCTGGAGCAAGTGGACAAACTGCTGCGGATCACCGATGCCCTGACCACGCTAGCGAAAGCCCATGCCGGGGAACTGGTTCTTGACCTGCGTTGCGTCGATCTGTCGCGGATCGTAGCGATGAGCGTGCTGGAGCTGCGCGTTGAGGCGGAGGCGAGCGGAACCGGCCTGCACGAAGCCTATCAGGAAATGGTCGTCAAATGCGATCCGGCGCGTATTGCGCAGGGCCTGGGCGCGCTCATGCTCTTTGCTCTGTCCCTTGTCCCTCCAGACTCTTCACTTGCCATCGAGTTGGTGTCGTTTCCTGAGCGGGCTGTCCTCTCTCTTCACTCCCCTGACTGGTGGCTGGGACCTGACGAAGAAAGATGTCTTTCGATCCCGACCCAGGGAGCAGGGAGCGCCGTCAATATCGCTCGATCAGATGGCGGGATCTGGCCGGCCCTTGCAGGCGCTCTTTTCGCGGCCCATGGCTGGCAACTCGCAATCGATCATCGGCCAAATGCACGAGGAAGGACTATCGTCGTTTCCTGCCCACGCTTGCTTCATGCAGGTTAGCGGGAGGCAAATCTATAGAGTCATCACGGATCATCACGCGTTGACACATAGAGGATGACTATGGTTTCCGCAGAGCGGAAATTGGGAGACTCCTTCATCGGGGCGGATTGTCCACGTCCTTCAGTCTTACAAGGCATGCGATCACCGCCAGCGCCGAAACCGTGATCATCCCGATCCAGAGCAGCAGGCCGAACGCCAGCCCATCCCGTAGCACGGCCGGGATCATGGCAAGGGTCAGGAACGAGGCACCGAGCAGCCGGAGCCATGCCGGTCGCCTAGCCGATTCGGAACATTGCGGCCATGGCCAATGCTGTTTCTGGCTAAAGGCGATCATCGCGAAGCCAAGAGCCTCCAGCACAAAGGCCGCGATGAGAAGGAGCAGATTCTCCATCATCTCACATGACGACCGGTGGCGCAGACTCACATCGCCGGGCCGCGCCGCCAAGCTTGATTGCGGCACCGGCCGAAATGGCGGCGCTAGTCAGCAGGGCGAGATCGACACCTGCCACATGCCAAAGGCCGCCCGCCATCGCAAAGGGCAGAGCATGGCCGGTTGTGATGGCGTTCAGCAGCACAGCCAGCACGCTGCCGGCCGCGATCAGCCAGGCTTGCTCGCGCCAGGCGTGGCGCCCACGGACGAACGCGTGAATCGCCGCCAATATCCAAAGGATATGGAATGCCCAAACCTCCATCTCCGCGCGCGCCGCCAGCCCCGGCGGCAACAGGCGGTTGACGATGAGGAAGGTGAGCGTTGCGATCAGCATGCCAGTCGTCGTGGCGATGGCGGCCGCCGCCGCAAATCGTGTATTGCGCAAGCCGAGCTTTTCGTGGCGCTTGCGCCGCGACTGCACCCAGAAAAGGAGGCCGGTGGCGATCAGCGCGCAGCCCAATAGCCCCGAGACGAAATAAAGCCAGCGTAGCGCCCAGTGATCGAATCGAATGGCATGGAGCCCATAGAGAAATTCATAGGCGGCGGTGACCGCACTATGCGGAGTTTCGGCCAGAACCTCCCCGGTCGTCCCATCGAACCAAAGCCTTGCACCTCCTCTGTAGGAGATGGTGCGCACGCTCGGCCGCTGGACCTCGACATAGGCATTCGTGTCGCCGGGGTGAACGATGCGCATATATTGGGGCCGGTCGCCGTCCCAATATGTCGCGGCCTTGGCACGCAGCGCGTCAAGCGAAACCAGCGCTTCACCCGCCTTTCCAGCGGCAGGTCGGCTGAACCAGCCAGCGCTCGCCGCGACGGGATCACCGGCGAAGACGATCGCCTGCGCGCTCGGCAGATAGGTGTAGGTGAAGATAGCCACTCCGGTGAAGGAGATCATCAGGTAAAAGGGCAGCGCCAGCACGCCGGAGATATTATGCAGGTCGAGCGTGGTACGCTGCGGCTTGCGACCGATCCGCAGCGTGAAGAAGTCGGTGAAAATCTTGTGATGAATGATAATGCCCGAAACACAGAGCGCCATCATCACCACGGCTGCGAAGGCGCACAACCACAGGCCGATGCCGAGGGCGCGGATGTGCAGAGTAAAATGATAGGGATAGAAGAAGCGCTCGCCGCCCAGCGTGCCCTGATCCGGGATCGGTTTCAGGGTGGCCGGATCGACATAGCGGCGGAACATCCTGCCATCGGCGGGAGCAATCCCCACCTCAGCCACGGGCGTGCGGTCGTCGGGCAGGACGATCGTCCAACTCCGCGCGTCAGGACCGAGGCTGCGCGCGACCGGCAGCAGCTCGTCCAGCGTCACGTCGGCCTTGGCCGCGCGTCTCGTGTCCGGCATCATCCAGCGGTCGATTTCCCGGTCGAACACCGCGAGCGTGCCGGTCCAGAAGATGACGAACAGGAGAGCACCGACAAACAGCCCGAACCAAGTATGGAACCAGTTGAGGGCCAGGCGCAGACCGCCCGGATCGTCAGGATGCGCAGGCGCGCTCACGACGCCCCGTCCATGACCGGCAATGCAGGCTCGACCAGAATGGCGATGCTGTGCGTGGCCAGTGTCGCAAGCAGCAGCACCAGCCAGACGCGCGACAGCCACCGTTCGGCAAAGCACCAGAGCATCAGGAAGGCGAACAGCGGGTAACCGATCATGCTGCCGACGATGAGTGCATCTGATCGCGTAAGAGGCGCGGCCAACAGCAGAAGCACGGCAACCAGCGCCACGCTTCCCATTGTCGCTGCCCAGGCGCCACCCGTCGCCGCCAACACCCTGACCGCAATCCGCAGGCCCGGTCCAAGCATCATCGGCCGTGCTTCCGGCCACTGCGGACGGACATCAGAACCGC
>JASGGS010000019.1:0-33099 GCA_047602685.1 Sphingobium sp. | reverse complement strand
ACCGGAACGGCGACGATCGGGATCGCGTGATGCGCGCGGGGACGACAGCCATCGCTGCGAGCATGTTTCGTTCCCGCCGGCTTCCCGTCTCGTGGAGGAGAGCGGCAGCGCTTATGCTGGTTACAGGCTTCGCCGCTTTTCTTCTGTTCAATCGCCTCGGCGACGTCCGTGCGCCGATCTGGGACGAGGCCTACTATCTGCCGAGCACCGCCCGCCTGCATGAAGGGCGGGTGCAGTTCGCCTCGCACCCGCCGCTGGGCCTCATGCTGATCGCGGCGGGGGACGCGCTATATAGCGGCAACGGCGAGATCGACCAGGCTCCGATCGCGGCGGTCAAGTCGATCCCCGCCGAGGCCATGCCGATCAACTATGATTATTTGGGGCCGCGTCTCGCGCCTGCTTTTTTCGGCGTGATCGGTGCGGGCCTGTTCTTTCTGCTCATGAGCGAACTGACCGGAAGCGCCGGGGCTGGCCTGATGCTGAGTCCTCTCTATCTATGCGATACGGCTCTTCTCACCCAATTTCGCGCGGCTCATCTCGATCCGTTCCAGATCGCCTTTGCCCTGGCGGCACTTCTCTGCCTCGTCCACGGCATCAGGAAACGCGGCATGGTCTGGGCAGTGGGGTTCGGCTTCTTCGTTGCCTGCTCGGCGCTGGTCCGCGCCAATGCCGTAATGCTTGCGCCGCTTGGTCTGTTTCTCCTCTGGCCGCCGCTTCGCGCTGCGCACAGGCGTGAAGCAGTAGGGCGGATCGTTGCGGGCGCCGGCGGGGCTGTGGTTGCCGCAGGCCTAGTGGCTGCTGCTTTCGCCTGGGCGTCTCCGGCTCTGCCCGATCCTGCGACTGAGGCGGGGCGCATGGATATCGCCTGGCTCTCGCCGGAGATTATCGCAGCGGGTCGTGTCGATGCCCGCGACCCGCGCGCGGTCGCGGCGCTCGCCGGAGACTATGCCCGCTTCATGCTCGCCGACCATGAGGGTATGGCGCGCAGCGATACCAATGGTTCGCATCCCTGGGAATGGATGCTGGGGCAGGGTGCGGTCACATATCGCTGGGATGCTGGCGAAGACTGGGTAGCGACGGTCGCGCTGCTGCCTAATTTCGCGGCGTGGCTGGTCTCGCTGGGCGGCGTGTTGGCGACGCTTTGCTCGCTCAAACGGGGCATCACACTGCTGCAGGCCGCTTTGCTGATCGGGTGGTTTGCCAACATGGCGGTGTTGGTCTGGCTTGACGCTTCGCGCGTCCTCTATCTCTATTGCTACTTTCTGCCGCTCCTCATCGGCCATGCACTCGCAGCGCTGGCTTGGCGCGGACGCGGCCTCCCGGAACGACCGGTCCTGGTCATGCTGATCGCGGTCACGACCTGCTTTCTCGTGACCGCGCCGATCGCCTTCCACTGGAACGTCCCCAAACCCTATTGCCGGGCCTTGCTCCATGACTGCGGTCGCTGATCTTTCCGAGCACGAGGTCGGGATCGACCTTATCGCGCCAATGGCATCTTACCTGCGTACCTCGTTGCGGCCCGTCGCCGTGGGAGAAAGTTGGGCCGAGCTGGAGCCTCTGCAACTGGCGGTCGTGATCCCGGCCCTCAATGAAGCCGGTAATGTCCTCGCGCTGGTCGAGGCACTGGAGGCGGCGCTAACAGGTCTACGCTGGGAAGCGATCTTCGTTGACGACGGCTCTGTCGACGGAACGGTCGATCTGATCGACGATCTGGCACTTCACGACAGCGGGATACGGGCCGTCAAGCGCATCGGTCGAACCGGCCTTGCCAGTGCGGTGATCGAGGGCACGATGAATACGGCCGCGCCTGTGGTCGCCGTCATCGACGGCGATATGCAGCATGACGAACGCATTCTGCGGGACATGTATCGCGTGATCGCCGACGACCGCGCGGACATGGTGATCGGCAGCCGCTACATGGATGGTGGTGGCGCGGATGGCCTCAGCAACATGCGTTTGCAGGGAAGCCTGGCGGTGACGCGGCTGTCGAACGTCCTTCTGCGCAGGCGCTGCACCGATCCCATGAGCGGCTTCTTCGCGATCCGGCGGTCAAGCCTGGCGGCGCTGTGCCCGCGTCTTTCGGCGATCGGTTTCAAGATCGCGCTCGATATTCTCATGACCGGAGGCGATGGTCTTCGCGTGATCGAGCAGCCGTTCCGATTTCGCACCCGCCTGAGTGGTGAAAGCAAGATAAGCCTAAGGATATTGGCCGATTTGGCAACGCTCTGCGTCGACAAGACCATCGGCCGACTATTGCCAACCCGGCTCTTGCTGTTCCTGGCGGTTGGATCACTGGGATTGCTGGTCCATCTCGCGATCCTGCGCGGCGCGCTCCGATGGACCGGGGATTTTCGTCTGGCGCAGACCGTCGCAGTCCTCATTGCGATCGCCTTCAACTTCACGCTCAACAATATCGTGACCTATGCGAGCCAGCGCCTGCGCGGATGGCGGATGCTGAACGGTCTCCTCTCCTTCTATCTGGTCTGCGGGACGGGCGCGTTTGCCAATATCGGCATCGCGACGCTGATGTTCGGCGATCATCGCAGTTGGTGGCTGGCGGGCGTTGCGGGCGCCGCGGTGGGAGCGGTATAGAACTATGCGGCGTCTTCGCTGCTCACCTGGACGGCTAGATGAGGAATTAAACCAAGGCCTCCATCCCCTTCATAGCGAATGCCTTCTTGGAGGCAGCCTAAATGCCGTGTCCTTCAGCGTAGATGGGCCGTAAACTCCTGGGCGTCACGCTCGAGGTCTGCCAGTCCTCTGAGCATCGACTGACTTGCGACGCGAACCTCACCTACCAGCTTCTGGTTCGCCATTGACTGTTCGCGGATAGCGGAGCTGGCTTCCACGAGATAATGGGCGCGCGCCTGCACGGCATCCACACGCGCGACGATCTCATCGGTGGAGCGCACCTGTGCGGCGGAAGCGCCGGCAACATGGGATGCTACCTGGTTCATCGAATGGATGAGGTCGCCGAGTTGTGCGGTGACATCCACCAGTTCTCCTATGCCGTGCTGAATGTCGTTCACCTTGTCGCGCACGTCCTTAGTCGAGCCCCCGGTCCGGCTCGACAATTGTTTGATCTCCTTTGCGACAACGGCGAAGCCTTCTCCCACTTCGCCCGCACGAGACGCCTCGATCGTCGCATTGAGCGCGAGTGATTGGGTCTGGCGCGCAATGTCGTCGATGATGCTGACAACCTGGGCCACGCTTTGAGCCTTGCCGACGGATTCCATCACCGCCCGTCTCGATGTCTCGGCGCACAGGGAAATTGCTTTCGCCACCTCATTGGTTTCATCCACCTCGTGATCGATCCTGCGGATGGAAGTCGTTAATGTGTCGGTCGCAGCCTGCACACGGCCCATTTCGCCGCTGAGACTATCGGCGACCTTCTCCAGTTCTGCCGCGAGGCCACGATTATCGGCGGCTGAAGCGTCGAGACGCGAGAGGCCGGCGTCGAGGCGGGCCATTGCGTCCTGTGCGGACCGGATCATACCGGCAAATTTGCTGTCGAACTCCCCGGCGAGACGCTGCAACTGGTCCCGCCGTGCGTGATCGGCCTCTTCTCTGGCCATCTCGATGGCCAAACGGCTTTGCTCCTCCTGCTCGCGCGCCTGTCGCTCCAGCTTGTCCTTCTCCACCTGCAGGCGTTTTCCCTCAAGGGCCTGGTCCCTGAAGGTCTTGAGCGCAGTTACGACCGTGCCGAGTTCATCGCCACGATCCAGCGCGGCGAGGTCGATGTCATAATGTGCCTCCGCCAGCTCGGCCGTGGCCGAAGCGATCCGCGTGATCGATTCAACTGTTACCCGTCCGATGATACGGGTAAGGATCAGGCCGAAGCAGGCTACGCCCACCATCGCCAGCATCACGACCCCCGCCATGATCCTGATCTGCCACGCGATGGCGGCGGCATGCGCGTCTGAGTCGGCAATTCCGGCATCCGCGATCGCCTTCACATCGCGCACGACATGGCGGGCGTTCTCGCGGAAGGGAGCGAGCATGGTGGCGCTCGATGCGAAATCGACGTCGAGCATCGCGGTAACGACATCGACGGTCTCGCCATACGCCTTGATCTGTCTGACCGCATGATCGAGCGCGGCCTTGTCCTTCATCTGGGCACGCATTCCGCTGAGATCGCCCTGAACCTGAGTGAGTTCGAGCTTGATGGCTTTGGCCCGGGCAGGCACGTCGATCATGCCATTTCCAGCCGCCTTCGCTACGAGCAGACGATATAGATCGCCGTCTGCTCGCTCGAAACGAGCCGCAATATCGCTGAGCGCCGCGATCTTGTGCATGTCGTCATTGACGATCTGGGTCGTGCTGGATTGCGCATGGATAAGAGCGCCCACGCTCAGCACCGATGCGAGAACCATCAACCCCAGCATGACGGCAGGCGCGAGTGCGAACTTCACGAACAAGGAACGATCGGCGAGGCGAAGGCGCTCCGCGATCAACTGGCTCCATCGCTTCCGCATGGTCAAAGCGCCAGATGAAGGCCAGCGCGCAGACGGCGGTCGGCCCAGATCGGCGAGCCTGCCGCAGCGCGAACATTGGTGAGATTCTCACCCGCAATGTCGAACCTGACACCCTTTGTCAGCCGGAAGCCGAGTCTGGCGTCCAAGGTCGCGGCCGAGGGCAGTGGGATGGAGGTCAGTTCACCGTCAGCGAGAAATGCGAGTTGCCGCGAGGAAGAGGTGTAGCGCCCAACGATGCTCGCAAACCAGCTACTGGCGTCATAGCCAAGGTCGACATTGACCTTGTGGCGAGGAGAAGCGGCAGCGGCATTCAGAAAATAGGCCACGCCGCCCTGGTCGCTGAACCCGCCATCATCGGTATGGACCCAGCTATAATTGGTCCGCGCCTTCCAGCGGCCGCGTGACAGCGTGCCCGAAAATTCCGCGCCATAGCTGCTCACATCCGCGACGTTCGCGAAAAGCCCGGCGAGCGCGAACGTGCCCGTAGGGCCAATGACGAGCGTGGACGGCAGATTGGGAAGAGGCGCACGGCCATTGGCCCTCGTGTAGAAGAGGTTGCCTTCGAGCTTGAGGCCATTCGCCACCCGCTGCGCATAGCCTACTTCCGCGCTCCAGACCTCCGTGGGACGGACCAGGGGATTACCGCTTTCCACGATCGGCAAGGGCGATAGCAGTGACTCAGCCGGGACATGGATGCCGAGCGACAACAGCGAGGGCGATTGATAGCCTCGTCCGCCGTTGATGCGAAGCTGTCCGTTTGCTCCGACCTCCAGAAGCATCGCCGCGTTGAAGCTCATGGTTGTGAAGCTCCGGTCGAACAGCGACGGATCAAGGATCACGGGAGCGGCAGGGGAGCCCTTCTGAAGGAGCGACAGATGATCGAGCCGGATCGCGCCGGTCAGCGTCATTCGATTCGTCGCATGGGCATCGAGCATCGCGCTACCGGACCAGACATCGTAGCCGACCTCCTTCGAATAGACGATCGGCCCCTTCAGGCGATTGCTGCGATATTCGCCGCCTATACGCAGCGTCGTATCCTGGCCGATCCGAGCTAGCAGGGAAGTCTTTGCTACGGTGACATTGTTGGTGAGCCTTTGCGCCACATCGATGGTCACATTCGGTAAGGCCGCGGGCAAGAGATTGGCGAAGTCCAGCCAGTTGGAGTAGACCTGACCATCCAGGCTGCCCCATCCAAGATCATGGGAAATGCGTGCGCCGACGGTGATCGTGCGGGACTGGATATACCCCGGTATCGGGCTTCCTACATATTCCAACTGGCGGTCGCGTGCGTAGCCGCCATTGACATCTATCCGCGTGTCCGGCGCAGGATTTGCCGTCAGCGTGCCGGAAACGCTCTCGCGTGTGGCAGGGCCACCCTGTTTCAACGGATCGTACAAATAGGATGGAACCGCGCGTTCGTCCTCGCGCGCCTTTTCGGCCGACAGGCGAAGACCCAGCGTGTCTGCCAGCGGAAGAGCGCCCGCTGCACTGAAGCGATAATATCCGTGATTGCCGCCCTCCGCTGTGGCATCGAGACGCGCTCTGTCACCGCTGCGGGTGATGATGTTCACGACACCGCTCGCGGCATTGAATCCGAATATGGCGCTCGCCGGTCCACGCACCAGCTCAATTTGTTGAACCTCCTCAAGCGGAACGCTGATTAGGTTCCAGTTGGTCATGCCATAATGGTCGAGATAGACCTGTCTTCCATCGACCATGACGAGGAGGCTCGCATTGTAGGTTTGCACGCCGCCGCGAACCGTGACGTCCGACTGGCCCGCCGTCCAGCGGTTGACGTCGATACCAGCATAGGTCTTCAGAAGGCCCGGAATATCGCGCGCCGGCGAACGCTCGATCTCGTCGCGCGTGATAATGGTGATGGCCGCTGGCGCATCCGAGGCGCGTTGCGGCTTGCCAGTGACGCTGGTTGTTACAGGTTCACCGAATGTCGCGGCCAGATCCGCATAGTCCACGGTTTGCGCCTGCGCCCCGTAAGGGACGGAAAACACCGCCGCGAGGAACGCAGCGCGGATGAGGCGAGGACAGGTCATCCTATATTTCCTTGACCAGCATGAGGAAGGCCGAGCCGAACTGGACTCTCGCCGCCTTGCAGGCAGCCCGGCTGACTGTGATCTGGACCTTTGTCCCGCCGCTGACCGCTACGGCGCAACGGCCTGCGGTGACGCAGCCCAGGTCGGATGTGATGGTGAGGGCGCCGCTCCTCTGTGCGGCCGCAGCGATATCCGTCTGATAGTCCCGCAAACCGGCCGTCACGAAAGCGACCTGAGCGCCTGTTAGCGCGGCCAGCTGCCCGACCGGCACCCGGCGGACACGGATGGTGGCCTTGCCTGCGGTAAGACCGCCGCCCACCTGCTTTTCAATGGAGGCCGCTTCGGCGGATGATGCGGGATCGCCGGGGTCGTAGATGATCGCCGCGACCACATCTCGCACGGGGGCGGGTTGCCGGAAGGAAACCACCCGTGCAGCCACCGGGACATTGAATTCGGCCGCCCGCGCTTCGCCCGAAAAAAGTGCGGTGAGGAATATGAAAAAACATGTTCCGAAGACGGAATGAAACTGCACAGCGCAAACCCAAGTTAACTTCTGGTGCAGTTGCAATAGGATAAGTTAGCTAGAAAAGCGTTAATGCAGAGCTAATCACATAGCGTCGGATGCTGAGGTTTCATTAGCTAATGAGAGTGGGTCTCGGTATAGGTGCTGCTTGTGAAGTGATGGGTCGAACGGACCCTGCACCAGCGTAGCTGTGCAATGATGTGGTCATTGAGTCATACACGCTCCGCCGCAGTTTATTTCGCTCGCGAACGCATCGCCGCGCATCCCCATCGGCTTCATTTGGAATGGGCACCAAGAGCAGGCACGCGGCTCGCCGCGAAGCCACGCGAGCAGCGTACGCAGAAGTCGCTCGGCCTCGATTGCGTCCGATTTTGCTCGTTGCATGCGTCGGTCAACGGGCACGCTCGAGGGTCGGACGCCGTGGACTTCGATGCCCTTCAATCAGCCGTCTGGCCAACCAGAAGCCGAACCAGCGAGCTTCATAGGTGACAATCACACGATCGACTGGATAGCCGGCGGCGGCCGCACGATCTCAATAGGCGCCTATCGCAGAATGAAGTGCCAGTTTGTCTGGTTCGGTGGTCTGTTTGGCTTTCGTCCCGACAGGCCAGGCACCTGCGCCGTTAGCACCCAGGACTTGCTGTTCAGCTCGATCGCGAGCACGAAGGTGGAATTGTATTGAACAGATTCGGCTTTATGCGATGACTGCGACATGATCAGGACTCCCACTGCTTGAGATCGCGCAGCCTAACCTGCTTGCGCCGCCAATCATGGGAAGCAGCGTCGTCATGCGGTGTTTCTTGGCGTTACGCCCAGGGTCGAGAAGACCAAAGCTTGGGCGCTTTCCAGGTCGTAGCGCTTGGCAATAAACGGGATTCCGAAGGCGCCGTTCGTCTGGATTGCGCCGGAGGTCACGATCATTGGGAGAAACGGATCGTGCGAAGCTCGCTCACCAGTTCGATCCCGTCCATGGAACCGGGCATCTGTACGTCCGTGAACACCAGGTCTAAGTTCTGATTTGCGAGGTAGTAGGCGAGAGCCTCATCCGCGTTCGCCGCTTCAGCGACGGTGAAGCCTGCTTCCCGCAGTGCGTCAGCCAATGACGCCCGCAACAGCGGTTCTGACCCTGTCCCCGGAATGTATCCGGCCAGAAGGAGATCTGGCGCTTCATTCGGCCGGGGTTAACTCCGGCCGATGAAGCAAATTCGGCAGGCGTCATGAACCCCAAGGATGTGTGAGGCCGGCTCTCGTTGAAGTCCGTCCGCCACGTCTCGATCTTGGCCCTGGCGTCGTCCAAAGACAAGAACCAATGGGTGTTCAGGCACTCGTCGCGCAGCCGTCCGTTGAAGGACTCCACAAAGGCGTTATCGGTGGGCTTGCTCGGCCTGCTGAAGTCCAGCGTGACGCGGTTGATATAGGCCCAGTGGTCGAGTGCGCGTGAGATGAACTCCGGGCCATTGTCCACCCTGATCTTGTCCGGTGGCTTGGAGCGCTCGAATAGCAGCCGGCCCATGACGGCGACCACCTGTTCGCCCTTGATGCCCTGGTCGACATGGATCGCTAGGCATTCACGAGTATAGGCATCGACCACCGTGAGCGCCCGGAACCCGCTTCCCGTTGAACAGCGCGTCGGAGACGAAATCCATCGCCCAGATCTCATTCGGCCCAGACGCCAGTGGACGCTCCACCCGCCGAGCCGCCATGACGTGCCGACGAGGCCGTCTGGCCCGCAGATTAAGGCCTTCCATGCGATAGAGCCGTCGAACCCGCTTCACATTGACCGGCCAGCCTTCCCGGCGCAGCAGGACATGAATACGACGATAGCCATAGCGAACCCGCGTCTGCGCGATCTCCTTGATCCGTTGGCGAAGTGGCGCCTGGTCGGGGCGCACCGAACGGTAACGGTGCACGCGCCCATCGAACCGCAAGGCCGAACAGCCCCGGCGCTCGCTGACGCCAAAGTGGTCCTGAACCCAATGCACGATCTCCCGACGCCGACCAGGCGCTAGACTTTTTTTGCCAGAACCTCCTGAAGCATGGCTTTATCCAGCGACAGGTCCGCGACCAGTCGCTTGAGCTTCTGGTTCTCCTCTTAGAGCTGCCGCATCTTGCGCAGTTCCGATGGGCCCAGGCCACCGTACAACTGCTTCCAGCGGTAGAACGTCGCCTCCGATACACCCATCTTCCGGCATATCTCAGCGACCGCCGTTCCGACCTCGGCCTGGCGCAGCGCGAACGCAATCTGCTCACCCGTGAACTTCGACTTCTTCATGTAAAATCTCCAGCTCTCATCAGCTTCGATCTTGCCAGATGCCTCTCATTCTAAACGGATACATTTTCAGGGACAGGGTCAGTTCATCGTCAACGACAAGGAATAGATCGGCCAAAGCTCTTTTTCGGGATCGGGCGGTCCCATCGGCGAGTCCTCCCTGGATCATTCATGCGATAAGGATTTATTCAACGATATCAGAGGGGAATGGTAGCCTGCGGGGCGCTCAACCAATCGCGTGTAGCGAACCGCTCGGTCGAAATTTCTCCGCCAATCATTGGAAGTGAAGCCTCCGCGAAGAAGGATTGGTCGGCATCAAAACCAAACGAAAAACAGCCTACCCGGCAAGCCGGGTAGGCCAGTCGGTCTCAACGCTTTCACAATCGAGACTTCGGGTCGCATCTCTCCTTATCATCAGGTAGCCCCATAGACAGTAGAAAATTGTCAAATGGCTTAGCGAGGAGGATGCCGGTAGAGAAGAAGTCCGTCTTCTGATTGAACTTCGGTTCCGGTTGCCCCTTCAGCTTTGCGAACCCGAAACTGTGTCTTGGCACAACTCATAGCGAGACCGACGCTCGGAAAGACCTCTCGATCCAATTCGCGTCCATCCGCAAGCCAAGTCACGATATAGTTCATGTCCCACTCTTATATGCGCTAGCTCTCTCAGAGAACAAGGCCGACGCCAATGACGCTGATGGTTTGGCCCAATTGGCCGAGGCAGGCTTTACAAGGCCGTTAGCGTGAAGGGCTTGCCTTGAAGACATGAGCCCTGAAAATCGCCAAAGGTCGCGGTCTGAAGAAGACCCGTGCGCGCTCGCCCGTCGACTCGCGGTAACCATGCATGCCATGCTGCGATGGCACTTTGTTCCAAGCATGAGGTAGGATAGAAGCTGTTCCTGGCGGTGAAGCGTCAAAGCTGCTCCGAGGGCGGTGTCCCGAGAGGGAACGCAGGGAAGAACGATTTGCGAAGATAGTCAGATGGGCCGAAAAACCCGCGTAGAGTCAATGCAACGTTCGCCTTTGTGAGACCCGATACAGCACGACCAAGCCCCAGCTCGGCTAGTGCGGACAGGTTCATGAAACCCCCAAGGGAACACACCGCTTAGCTCTGCAATTGCAGATCATCTTCCTAACCTCTTGGTAATCCCGTTTTTGGTCCGGACCCTAGTTTCCTGACGCCGATTGAGTGGGCAGTATGATGCTCATGGGCGCGGGCATGGTAGCAATAGATACTGTCAGCCCCATAAAAGCGGCGGAATCGTCCATTTGTGGGAACCAGCGTTGCAATGCCATCCCGTTGTCGGAATCGTCCAATCGAATTGTTGTCGATTGAACGGCCTTCGAAAGGATTGGGAACATGCAACGGATCGCTGCCTACCAAGGCTGTTTCCTGAATCATTTGGAGGGCTTCTATCGGCCCGGTGATCGCGAACTTGCAGTTGAGCTTGTCGAGGCCCTTGGCCTTGTCGCGACCGATCTTCAGTTCACAGCATCGAGCCGCCCGGTGCTGGCCGTGCATCCCAACGGCGACGATCGGGATCCCACGAATAATGTCATGTTTCTCTATGAGATGCCTTCCGTGCAACGAAGGTTCATCGAGTTGCTTGAGGACCGGATTGCAGGCGATTCCGAATTGAGTGAGGCAGCGCGGGATTATCGGGAGGCAGTAAAGGCCATGCCGCCCATCATGCCGCATTTCGGTCTTCGCTTTGCATCTTCGGAGGCGCTGGACGCAGCCCTGGGAAAACTCGCATCGAAGATCAGCCCAGCCCTGTCGGAGCGGGTGTCCGTTTGGGAGGTGCCCCCCTATGAGCCCATAGAGGGTCTCCCGGATATTCGTCAGGTGTTCGTTCGTACCGATATATTTTCCATTGGCGCTTCCGGAATGGAGCAGGCCTTTGAATTGCAGGTCGACCGCTCTCAAGCCTGAAAGTGTCGACCATTTGCGGCCTGTGGTTGGTGGCGCGAAATCGGTGCGCCTCCTGTCCACGCCCTACCAAAGCCTTCGATGTTGCACAGACATCCGACGGTCGCGGATGATGGCGTCTCGTTCTGCCGGCGTGACGGTGGGCAGGTCCTTCGGTAGATGCGCGCGAAGGTCTCCGAATGCCACTTTGCTAACGGTCGGAACGGGGGTTTCGGTGCACCCCAGCCAGCGTCCCTGGATTACCCCCTGGCGGTGCCCGCCGGTGTCGAGCCAATTGGAGACGCCGGGATCTTGGTCCGCCACGACGAAACGCAAGATACCGTCGCTGTCGACCTTCCCCTGAACATTGTTCAGGCTGCTATGATTATTGGCCCAGTCAAGGGTACGATGCAGGTCATCGCCGAGGATCATGGACCAGTAGGCACAATGCTTCGGCGCCTTCACTTCCATCAGCAGGGCTTCATTCGCATTAAGTTCGAACACCCCCTCATAATAGGATTGGCCTGCGAGCCCTCCTGCCTGCGAAATGTCGAAGGCCTCGAGGTGATTCACCACGCCTTTAGACCGCAGTTTCTCGAAATGTCCGGCGAACATCGTCGGTAGCATTTCCATCGACCTGGGAAGCGCGCGAAGCTTGGCTTCCAAGGTTTGGGCGCTTGGACGGTCAAGCCGCGTGGGCTGATCCACGCGCTCGATCGATATAGTCGGGTCGTTTTCGCGATGCCAATCCGCGCTCACCAAGCGGAGAAGGAGCGAGTTGGCGCCTTCGCCCAATTGCCACCAGTCGCCCGTATATCCGACAGGCTGAGCCGGGCTTATGAGCAGGTCGAACTGGCCGGATTTGTCGGCTTTCAGACTATTGAGGTCGAGTGTCGGTCGTGCGGTGGCAGCTTGCCCGCTTCCGCTTCCCGCGGTGCTGGGGCGACCTCCAATCTGTACCAGGCTGGCCAAGTTCAGGCTCCCCCGATTACCGCGGAGACGGTAGGTTCCTCCGGGCGTCAGTCTCGCCGTCCTGTAAACCGTATCCGCGTTCGGCATGGGAAAGTTCAGAACAAGATTCTGATTGGGCACGAACATGGGGTGATCGCCATCGCCTCCCAATGCGTCGATCAGGGCCACGGCCAGCGACTCCATGGCCAGTTGGGCGACCTCCTGCTGGACTTGGGGATCTTGCCGTCGGTCTTCCGGTAGCGTGGCGAGGAGCTTGGCCGGCAGCGCGCGCACAGCATCCGACAATTCTTTCCAGCCTGGCACGTCCGGCGCCGCGGGATCGGCTGAAGCCGGCGAGGCTCCTAGGACGCCGAGAGTCGTCATGGTCAATGTCATCGCACGCATCACCCTTCGCAAAGCCCGTCTCCCGGCACTAAAGAAATGTGTCAAACATCTGTTTGAAATATCCCAAGGCGTGCTGATGTGCAAATCTCTACCGCGTGAACGAGCGAAATTGGCTGGCGGACGGTGCAGCATATTTTTTGGGGCGGACTGGTGTTGTGCGAAATCCGTCCACCCCGCACATCTCGTGGCAGAGGTCGGACGGGGGCGAGCCTGCAACAAGCGGCGGTCCGATTTCAGAGTTGAATAGAGAGGGTGATGGTCATGGCAGTCTTGTCGGAAGCGGAGCGCGCTGCTGGAGATCAGCATGTGCGGGAAGCGCTGGGCGTTGGATTTTTCGGCGCTTATCTGAAGGACGGCGGTGCCGAGCCCGAATGCTCACCAGAGCTTCTGGAGACGGAGCGCGAGATATTGGGCGCTCAGCTTTACGCCTATGGCGAAGTTTGGAGCCGTCCGGCGCTGGACTTGCAAACGCGCTGTTTCATCACGATCGCAGCGCTCGGCGCGTTGACGCGGAGCGAGCAGCTCAAGGTCTATGTCAACGCGGCGCTCAATTTGGGAATTGCGCCGCAGGATATCCTCGAAGCCATGGGGCAAATGGGCGTTTATGCTGGCCTTTCGGCGGCAAGCATCGGAATGGATGTCGCCAGGGATGTCTTTACGGAGAGAGGGCTGCGCAAGTCTGGCGCAGGTGCTCCGATGACCCCGAAAATTCCCATGACGGTCCAAGAGCGCGAGGACGCTTTTCGCCGCGTCGGTCAGGATCTTTCCATCGGCCGTATTGGTCATGGGGCGGACGCCAGGCCGCTCGTCGCTCTCGCCACGGGTCCTTGGTCGATCGCGGCGAAAGACATGCCGCTCGAGTATGAAATTGGCCAATTCCAGGGCAAATATGGCTATGGCGAGATTTGGGGACGGGCCGCGCTCGGTTATCGCATGAGAAGCTTCATCACCGTCGCCACGCTGCAGGCGGTCAACGAAAATGACCAATTGCACTATCATCTGAACAATGCACTGAACCTCGGCATTACGCCGGAAGAGGTTCATGAAGCTCTGGTGCAGGTGGGTGTTTATTGCGGCGTTTCCGGGTGGCGCAATGCCTCCAATGTCGCGCGCGATATCTTTTTGCAGCGCGGCGTGGTGGAGCCCGTCACGGCCTGACCTCGAGCGGCGGTTCAATGAGGCAGAGTCTCGGGGGCGGAAACATAATTTCAAACAAATGATAGATTGAATTTAACATTGTCGATTTTCGGTGCTGCAGGCGAGGTTCCGAGCACCGGCATCGGCCGCGATGGCGGGCGACAGGCTCCCAGCTTCAGAAACGGGGATAGAGTGAAAGACACACCGATCAAGACCGTGCACCTCCCCGATCCGCGCCGCGTGTATCGGGTTGCTCAGTGGTCGACGGGCCGGATCGGCATCTGTGCCCTGCGCAATCTCATTTCCAGCCCTCAAATGGAGGTGGTGGGCGTCTATGTCCATTCGGCCGAAAAGGATGGTCGAGACGCTGGCGAACTGTGCGGGCTGGATCCTATCGGCGTCCGCGCCACACGCGACATCGAGAAGATCATTGCGCTGAAGCCCGATTGCGTCGTCGCCGTGCAGGAAGGCGACAATATCGACGACATCTGCCGTTTCCTCGAGGCCGGGATCAACGTCGCAACGTCGCGGGTCAGCTTCGTCGATCCATTCTCCATGGATCAGGGCGTGCGTCAGCGCATTGAGGCCGCCTGTCGGCGGGGCCGGTCGTCCCTTCACGCCTCCGGAGCATCGCCCGGATTCGGTTCGGAATCGCTGCCTTTGGTGGCGGCCACCCTGACTCGCACGATCGACGCTATGGTCATCGACGAATTCGCGTTGGTTACGCTGAGTTGCCCGGACGCCCAGATAACGGATGTGATGCATTTCGGACGCCAGCCTGGTGACGCTTTCGATCCGGATATTCTCGCGCATCTTGCCAAAGGGTTCGTGCAAGCCGTCCCGATCGTCGGTCGAGGACTTGGGCTCAAGCTGGATGGGTGCGAAGTCACCGGGGAAGTCGCCACCGCGCGCAACCGCTTCCTTCTGCCTGGCGGAACCCCGATCGAACGCGGCACGGTTGCGGCCCAGCGGGTGACGATTTCGGGCATGCTGAACGGCAAACCCATCATTCGCTACCGCGTGAACTGGTACTGCACCAAGGACGTCAACGAGGACTGGGACCTTCGTCCCAGTGGATGGCGTGTCCAGATTGAAGGCGACGTCCCAGTCGATATCAACGTCACTTTCCCCGTGAGCGGTGAGAAGTTGTCGCCCGCCATGGCGGGCCTCACGGCCTATCGCGTGATCAACGCTATTCCACATGTCTGCGCTGCTGAGCCCGGCATTCTGACGGTTCTCGATCTGCCGAATTTGGCACCTCAGATGGACCGACGAATGCTTGCGGCATGATCGTCGACGTCCGGGTGAACTTTGGAAGGATGTGAGAAGCTGATGTCGATCTTGAGCCAGGAAGAGCGCGTTGCTGCCGAGGCGCGGGTCCGCGAGGTGCTCGGCGTTGCCATGATGGGGAGCTATTCTGCCGTTGACGGTCGACCCGGATCAGTAGGGTCGCAGGCCCTGGACAAGGTCGAATCCGAGATATTGGGCCTGCAGCTCTATGCCTATGGCGAAGTATGGAGCCGGCCAGGACTCGATCTGAGGACGCGCTGTTTCATTACCCTCGCCGCGATCGGCGCAAGGGCCCAGTCGCGCCAGTTGGCAAAATACGTCCATGCAGCGCTCAATCTTGATATTTCGCCAGAGGATATCCTCGAGGCGCTGATCCAGATGGGCGCCTATGCGGGATTGTCGACGGCGTGCGAGGGGTTTGATGTCGCCCGGGACGTTTTCGTGGCGCGTGGGCTTCGACATGCCGGCGCCGGTGCCGATACGCAGCCATCTCCCCCGATGACCCGGGAGGACAGGACGGCGGCATTTCAGCGGGTCGCTCGAGACCTTGGCATCGGCCGCCTCGGTGTCGAGGAGGGGGCGCCGCCGCTGCAGATGTTGAAGAATGGTCCGTGGGCCACGCGCGCGATCGACCTTCCTCTGGAGCGCGAAGAGATCAACGTCATCCAAGCCGAATATGGCTATGGTGAGGTGTGGGGGCGTCCCGCCTTGGGCTACCGCATTCGCAGTTTCGTGACCGTCGCGACCCTGCAGGCGCTCGTGCAGAACGACCAGCTTCATTTCCATCTGAACAACGCTCTGAACCTCGGCATCACGCCGCATGAGTTGCACGAAGCCATGCTTCAGGTGGGCGTTTATCATGGCGGCTCCGGATATCGGAATGCTGCGAACGTCGCGCGCGATGTCTTCCTTCAGCGTGGGATCGTTCAGCCGGCTTGATCGGGCTGGAGTGACCGCGCGGGCGGCTTGGCCGCGACGAGCAGGACAGGCCTCGGCGACCTGCACTAGCGCAAACGACAAGAGCGTGCGGCAAGCACGCCATCACATCTAGCTATGGGAGAGGGGAATTATGCAAAAATCCTGGTATCTTGGCACAGGTGCCGCACTGTCGCTGCTGACGGTCTCACAGCCTGCGCTCGCGCAGAGCGATGGAACGCAGGACACGAATGATATCGTCGTAACAGCACGGCGTGTCGAAGAACGCCTTCAGGACGTTCCGATTTCAATCACGGTGTTCAATCAGCAGCAGTTGACCAACCGTAACGTCGTCAGCGCAGGCGACATCGCGACATATACCCCGTCGCTCAGCGCAAGCAGCCGTTTCGGTGGAGAGAATACCTCCTTCGCCATCCGCGGCTTCGTGCAGGACAACGGAACCTCGCCGTCGGTGGCCGTCTATTTTGCGGATGTCACCGCGCTCCGGGCCGCCGGTGGTACCACGCTGGGCAATGGCGCAGGCCCCGGCGCGTTTTTCGACCTGCAGAACTTGCAGGTTCTCAAGGGCGCCCAGGGTACATTGTTCGGACGCAACACCACGGGCGGTGCTGTCCTGCTCGTGCCCCAGAAGCCGACGGGGAAGTTCGAAGGCTATGTCGAGACCTCTGTCGGCAACTATGACATGCGACGCGTCCAGGCGGTCCTGAACATTCCGGTCATGGACACGCTGCGCATCCGCGTTGGCTTCGATCGCCAAACCAGGGACGGCTATCTCAACAACTATTCCGGGATTGGTCCGAGCGATTTTGCCGATACCGACTATTGGGCAGCCCGTTTCAGCGCCGTTGCCGACCTCACGCCCAATCTGGAAAATTATTTCATCGGGACTTACAGCAATTCGGATACGAACGGCTTTCTTCCCCAGATATTCACATGCGCGCCGGGCCTTCTGGCGGTACCCGGAACTGCTTCGGCGGCTGAACGCGCTAGCGCGGCCACCAAGACCTATCTCGCTAATCTGGCGTGCAACCAGGTCGCGCGTAACAAAGCGCGAGGGGACTATTATGGCGTCGAAAACTCGACGCCTTCCCCGCGTCAGCATGTCCAGCAGTTCCAGCTCATCAACACGACTACCTGGCACGCGACGGATCATCTGACGATCAAGAATATCGCAAGCTATGGCGAGCTTCGCGTGTTCTTCCGTTCGAGCGTTTATGGTGAAAATCTCATCATTCCCGCGGGCGACGGGGCGAATGCCGGCCGGAGCATCATCGTTTCGCAGACGTCGCCAGGGCCGGGGCAGAATAGTGCTGCCCAGTCGACCTTTTCCGAAGAGCTTCAGTTCCAGGGCGATGGGTTTGGAAACAAGCTCAAATGGCAAGGCGGCTTCTATACGGAATTGAGCGAACCTCTCGGCTTCTCGGGTAGTGTTTCTGCCAACACAGCCCTGTGCACCACCACGAACAACTATGAATGTACCGACACGGGGATTCCGGCTGCGAGCAGCGGGGGAGCGACAATCCGCTCGAACGACATCATGCGTCTCAACAAGCAGAGGTTCGAGAATTACGGCATTTACGGTCAGGTAACATATGATTTCACTGACAAGCTGAGCGCGACCGGCGGGCTGCGTTACACATGGGATTCCACCACCGCTATTACGCGCCAGGTGGCCTATCCGTTGCCCTTGGCCAACCCCTCTACGCCGGCCGGGGTTTGCCTCACCGGTCCCAATGCCGGCAAGACCCCGCCGCCATTCTTCACGGACGCGCAGTGCGAGCAGACGTTCCATATCGCCCGCAGCAGGCCGACCTGGCTCGTGGACATCGACTTCAAGCCGACTGACGATATCTTGCTCTACGCCAAATATACCCGCGGTTATCGCGCTGGCGGGATCAAGACCGACGGCGGCGCGGCTTTCGCGCTCTTCGAGCCTGAAAAGGTCGACACCTATGAAGCCGGTATCAAAACCTCATGGCGCGGTCCGGTGCGTGGTACGTTCAACGTAACCGGCTTCTATTCGGATTTCTCCGATCAGCAATTGGCCTCCCGGCTCGATCCCCGACCCGATGGACCGGCTGCTGGCACCAGCCCGAACCAGGTGATTGCCTCGGTCGGACAATCGCGCATCTATGGCGCGGAGGTCGAGGCGTCTGTCACGCCGTTCAAGGGGCTGACGATCGATGGAAGCTATGCCTATCTGAACACGAAGCTGAAATCGATCTCCGCATCGGCCGGCGACAGCGCCATTTATTTCCCGCCGATACCGTCGGGAACGGCGGTCGGCTATCCCCTGGGACTGGCGCCAAAGAACAAATATACTGTGACCGCGAGCTACACGCTGCCGCTGGATGAGGATATCGGCAAGGTTTCGATTGCCGCGACCTATTCGCACTCCGACAGTATGCTCACCACGGCCGGGTATATCATCCCGATCACTGCGGCCACGGCGACTGCTCCCAACCCGCCGACCCCAATCAACGGAAATCTGGTCAGCGGCCTCGCGCCGATACCGAATTACGGCGTGATTCCGGCGGTCGGTCTGCTGAACGTCAATGTGAACTGGACCTCGGTTGGCGGGGGGGCGATCGACCTCGGCTTTTTCATGACCAACGTGACCAATCAGAAATATGTGACCTCGGTTAACGGCGGCATCGGTGCCTTTGGCTATGATGCGCACACATTGGGGGAACCGCGCATGTATGGCTTCCGCGCCAAGGTCCGTTTCTAAAAGATCAGGATTGCAAGACAGGAAGCGGGGTTTCGGCCCCGCTTTTTTTGCCGTCTGCGAACTGCCTCCTGGCTATACAGCAGCTTCCTCAAGGGAGGCGGGGATGGCTTGAGCGTTGCTGGTCTTTAGCGACCGTCCCGACAAGATAGAGATGGCGTCGCTAATCCGTTCGGTCTGCATGCGACACTCCCAACCGCCTTTCGATCCACTCTCCGCTCCCCAGAAAAATCTGCCCGGCGACGCATCTCGACGAGGGAGAGGCAAAAAAGAGCCTTCATCCCGAAAAGGAGGAAAGCTCGAAGTTGGAGAGAGAGAGAGAGAGGGTATAATCAGTTGAAGCCAAGGATCTCGCGCGCTTCGGCGGCCGTGGCGACCTCGCGTCCCATCGCACGGGCCATATCCGCCACGCGACCGATCAGTTCGGCGTTGGTCGGAAAATTGAGTTCCGGGTAGGGGTGGTCATGGAGCCCGATCGCGACATCGCCGCCCCGTTCGATGGTGTTGGCGAGGCATCCGAACGCGTTCGCTCCGATGACGCTGACGGTCCAGCGCCAGTCGGCGTCCGCCGGGATGAAGTCGAGCACGGAGTTCAGACCCTGGATCGTGGCGGGATGGCCAAATGCCAGATAGGGTTCACCGTAGACGGAGACCTCGCAGAACAGGGGCTCCTTGAGCACGCCCATCTCGATGAACTTTTCGATGACGCGGACGCTGGCCACGTTCCAGATCATGGGGACCGCCTTAACGCCGACCGCCTGAACCCGATCGACAATGTCCATGAGCGTGCGGGTGGTGTTGGAATAGACGCGGTCCAGGCTGTTGAAGGTCGTGGTTTCGGCATTCCAGGCGTCGAGGTTGGTGGTGATCACGTCGAGAGGGATGCAGTCCGGCTTGGTGGCCGGGTCCTTGGCGAGTTCGAGAATGTGCGAAACGCGGCCTTCCGACGGCGCCGACAATGCGCCGAGCGTGGGGAAGGTGATGATATCGCATTGCTCCTTGATGAGCCGCTCCGTCTCCGCGAACAAAGCGACGTCCGCCGAGGGAGCGCCGGTCACCGGATCGCAAATATGGTAATGGACGACCGCCGCGCCCTGGCGCCAGCATTCGATGGCCTGATCGGCGATCTCCTTGGGGCTGTAAGCTAGGTTGGGGTTAGTCGTCTTGGATGGTCCATTGGCGTGGAGCGTGATGATGAGCTTTTTCTGGGCCACTATGTCTCTCCTTGATGATTGTCAGCTTCTGGCGTCGGCAAACTGGCGTGGACCATTCAGCCGCGATGAAGTTCGCTATGCGAGCCGGGCCGACCATCCGCCGTCGACGGGGATGATGGTTCCGCTGATGTAGGCAGCCCTGTCGGAGCAGAGGAATACGGCCAGTTGCACCGGTTCTTCGGGATCGGCCGCGCGCCGGAGGGCCGCCTTGTTGACCATTTCCGGCATCCGGTCGGCTGGAACCGCGAGGTTCTTTTCGCTCAGGGTGAAGCCCGGCGCGATCGCGTTCACCCGAATATTGTCTGGCCCGAATGCCACGGCATAGGATTTGGTCATGGCGTTGACGCCGGCTTTTGCCGCTGCGTAGGCCGTCGATATGAAGGGTGCGCCGTTAAGCGAGGCGACCGCCGAGAAATTGATGATGGATCCGCCGCCGGTCGGGACCATTGCCTTGATGGCATGCTTGGTGCACAGGAGCATCCCGCCCATGTGGATGCGGGCATGCTGGTCAAATTCCTCGTAGCTCACCTCCGGGGCCCGACGACCGCCGGCAATGCCTGCGAGATGCACCGATGCGTCCACTCGTCCGAAGCTGTCGAGGGCGTGCGCGAACATTGCCTCGATCTCCTCTTCCCGGGTAACGTCCAGCCGGAAGGGCACGGCATTGGGGCCAATTTGCGCGGCGGTATCCTCTTCTTCGCCGCTGATATCGGCCACGAGGACCCGAGCGCCTTCGCGTGCGGCGACGAGTGCCAGCACGCGGCCCATGCCGCGGCCAGCGCCTGTGACGACCATGACCTTACCCGCCAACAGATTTGCGGACGGGAAATCAGAATGCGACATGAGTGCGTCTCTTTTGAACGAGTATGGAATGGGGCGCTCGCCAGCGAGCGCCCAGGTCATCAGGCCGTGGGCTTTTCACCCTTGGTCGTCAGCCTGCGAAGCTTGCGGGGCCCGACAAAGGCGTCGACCGCGCGATGCTGGGTGACGCGCTCTTCCCATACGGCGACCGTTCCCTGCTTCCAGCGGAGGGCGACGTGGAATTCGGGCATATTCACATGCTCGAAAAGGAACCGCATGAGAGAGTCGCTCTCCTGCTCGCTCATGTCGAGAAAGCGTTCCGAATAGACCGAGTTGACGAACAGTGCCTTCCGGCCCGTCACCGGGTCGCGAATGACGGCGGGATGGACGGTCTCGGCATATTGTTTGACGAACGGGGTGCGCATCGTGCTGTGCAACACCTGAAGTCCGTCCAGCATGCGCTGATAGTGCGTCGAGAGGGCATCATAGGCGGCGTACATGCTTGACCACATTGTGCCGCCACCCAGCTCAGGGGCTTCAAGGCAGGTCAGTATCGCCGCTTCCGGCGGGCATTCGAACGGCGTCCCGTCTGTATGCCACATGTTGGTGCGATATTGCCGTAACGGCTGCTTGGCGGCATCGATGCAGCCGGCCGCATTGTTTTCCTCGGACGGTTTTTCCTCCGACGTGGAGAAGCCATAGATCTCGAGTTTACCGAACAGACCGGTGAAGCGGGCCTGCTGCTCGCTAGTGACCGTCTGCCCGAACTCGAAGAACAGGACGCCATTTTCATGCAGTGCACCGCGCAGCGCCTCACGAAGTGCAGGGGTGGCGGGCTGTTCCAGGGAGATGCCATGCACATAGGCGCCGATATGGGCGCTGGCCCGTTCGAACCGGATCTGGGTCGCGACGTCTTCGGCAATCATGCATGGTCTCCTCGTTCGGATCGCGCCGCGCAAAGGGCTGCGATATTTTTCTGTGGTGAGGAGGGCGGGGGCGCCTGACATCCATGGCAGCCAGCCGAAATCTGCGCCGATAGCGGGGCTTCGCCTGCTGCTCAGCGGTTGGCCCGTCCACCCGTCCTTCTCCAATATCCGAGGGATAGGCGTCAGGCATATTAAAATCAACTATTTGTTTGAAATTAGGAGCGTGGGCAAGGCTTTGATATTGCAAGCTTGTTTTTCACTGTCCTGCAATGGCTTTTGGGCGGTCCGTGCGACTCGCTTTGCCGTCCTCAACGGTCGATCATGAGATCCTGGCATAGGGCGCGGGGGATAGGGGTCTCGATCCTCACCGGATTGCGGACCATCCGCAGGATGCAATCAAGGTAGAAATCGATGACCTCGTCGAGGGAATAGGTATGGGCATCTTCCATGCTGAAGATATCGCCGGACCGGAACAGGGTCGCGGCAGAGTTCAGCATACGCGAGATGGCGCCGATCATGAGCGAGGTGTCCAAATCGGGCCTGAAAAGACCGCTCTCCATCCCGCTGTGGAGAGTCGATTGAAGGAGGTCGATGGACCGGTCCTTCACTGCATCGACATATTGGAAATCCTCGTGACGTGACAAGAATTTCCGGTCGTTCTGCAGGATGGTGAACGCTGCCCAGCTATCAATGAAACGATAGATGCGGGCTATGACATTGGCGACGAGGAGATGTTCGGCGTCCAGATTGAGCGCGCTTATGCGCAGATTGTCGCGGGCCGTCTTTGCGACGGGTTCACGAATGATTTCGTGGAGAATGTCTTCCTTGTTGGGGTAATAATAATAGAGGCTGCCAGGTAGCAAATGAACCTTGTCCGCGATCTGCCGCACCGTAGTGGATTCGAAACCAAATTCGGCGAAGAGCTGGCCGGAAACCTCGAGCAGAAGCGACCGCCTATCGACGGAAGACGCTTCCATTTCCGCCTTCTGCCGCGTGCTGGGTCGTCCGACGGGTCGCTTCGGCGGGCTGGTAGGGTTGGATGGGGCAGTGGTCTTGTTGGATGGCATCAGCCTGGTTGCTTTCCTCAGCGGGCAGATCGTCTGTATCTCTGGTCCAAGCCCCTCCGCAATATCGAATGGTGCCCGGCAAAATAACCCTCGGAAAAGGGAGCTGTTCTGGGCGTCACCGGATGATCGCGGGATTCCACCACGTATCTGGGCTTATATCAAACAAATAGTTGATTGAAAATATCGTGCGCCTATGATCGCATCCGTTGCGGGCCGATCTCCTGTGGTCGCCATAATGAGCGGGCATTCCGCCAGTGCGGCGCGCACGGGCGCCGGAAATCGGGAAAGGCGCGGATATATGATCGGATCGAAGCCGTTCCCGAGCCTCGATCGAATAGGAGAGACATGGGGCGATGACTATTCTCGTGACAGGTGGCACCGGGTTCCTGGGGTCCTATCTCGTTCGCTATGCGCTTGAGATGGGGGAGGATCGGGTGGTGGTGTTGGAGCGCTACGCCGATCGTGCCCGGATCGCCGATGTTCTCGACCGGGTCACGATCGTGGAAGGCGATGTCGCGGACACCGAAACCGTGCGCTCGATCATTGCCGAGCATGGCGTCGACCGGATTGCCCATTTTGCTTTCATCCTGGGTTCGCCGTCGCCCGGTCAGATGATCGACTATGTGAAAGTGCAGTCGGTTGGGACGGCCAATGTTCTGGAGTGCGCGCGGCAAGCCGGGGTGAAACGGGTCCTGTTCGCCAGTTCGGTCGCCGCTTATGGGCGGCAGGACGCCGAGACGCTTGTGGAAACCCTCATTCCCAACCCGGACAATCTCTATGGCGCGTCAAAAGCTTGGGCCGAAAGTCTAGGCGAGCATTATCGGCGGCATCTTGGGCTGGAGGTGGTGACCGTCCGCTATGGATCGATCTATGGATTGGGAAGGGCGTTGCGTGGTTCCTATAAATCCGGATTGCTGCCCGTGCCGGAAAAGACCCATTATATGGCCAGGGTCGAGCAAGCGCTGCGGGGGCTCCCGATCGTCATGCCGGACGATGCCGCAATGGCGGACTGGACCTATGGCGGCGACGCGGCGCAGGCGGCATGGCTCGCTCTGACTGCCCCTGAGCTTCCCCATTTTCTTTACAATGTCGGGGCCGAGCGGCTTGCCGTGGGGGATTTCACGGCTGCGATGCGGGAGTTGCTCCCGGATGCGGATATCAGCGTGTCGGAGAGCGAGCAGCCGGGCAATCCGCATATATCGATGGATGCGGGCAGGCTGAGGACGGACCTCGGCTTTGCCCCGCGTTACACGCTGAGGACGGGGTTGGCCGACTATATCGAGCGCATCCGGATCGCGGACGCCTACACTTTGCAGGAAAAGGCCAGCGCCTGACAGCTGACGGGGAGGGGCGATCCATGTGGGATCGCCCCTCTCGCAGCCCTTTAAGATGCGGGGCGATCCCCGATGAACGTCAGGCGGCGCATTTTGCGCGTGCCAGTGAAGTCGGCAACGCCGCGATGCTGGGTAACGCGCTCCTCCCAGACCGCGATGCAGCCCGGCTGCCACTTCAGCCGGACATGATATTCCGGTGTATTGACGTGTTGGAAAAGCATCTGGAGCAGATTCTCGCTCTCCCAGTCACTCATCCCGAGGAAGCGTTCGGAATAATTGGCGTTTACGAACAGGATCTTGCGGCCTGTGATCGGGTCCCGGATCACCGCCGGGTGGACCGCTGTCGCTTCCGATTTGAGCCAGGGCAGGCGCTTAGCGCTGTGGAGGACCTCAAGGCCCTCAAGAAGCTGCTGATAGTGCGAGGACAGGTCGTCCCAAGCCGCATACATGCTTCCCCACATCGTATCGCCGCCAGCGGGCGGTAGCTCGACAGGAGTCAGCATGGCGGCCTGCGGCGGACGCTCGAACAGCGTGCCGTCGGAGTGCCACTGGTTGGTGTTGTACTGCTTCATCGGCACGCGATCGGAATCCATGACGCCGTCGCCCTTGGGTTTGTCCTCCAGCGACGAGATGCGGTAGCCGTCCTCCAGTTCGCCGACCCACTCGCCGAAGGCTGCAAATTCCTCAGCGCTCAGGACATGGTCATATTGGAAGAAGAGGACGCCATGCTCGTGGAGGCCTTCCTGGAAGGCTTTGACCAGCTGCGGCGAGCGCCCGCCTGTCAGGGGGATGCCCTGCACCCAGGCGCCGATGGTTCCGGTCGCGCGCTCGAAACGAATATCTTCAACAGGATCTGCAGCGATGGCCATCATCGTCTCCTCATCGCTCGTGAATAAAATGACGAGGCCCGGCAAATGCCGGACCCCGCCCTCATCTATAGATCTTCCCGTTTGGACCGTTGCGACCCGAGGCCCCGAAAACTCTGCTGGGTCGTCCTGCCGGTCGCATATGCCTCACAGGAGCTGGGGTGCGACCCGAAGGACGACGCGGCCATGTTCGGCCTTCGCCGCGGAAGCGAACGCTTCACCTATGTCGTCGAACGCAAAGGATGCACCGACCAGTTCGTCGAGCTTCAGCCGCTTCGTGTGATAGAGGCGCAGGATGCGCGGGATATCCAGCCCGGGATAGCCGTTGCCGCCACGAACGCCCGTCAGGCGACGCGCGCCGAAGAGGAGGTCGCCTGCCAGGACGGGAACCTCGTCCTGACCTGAGAAGACGCCGACAGCCACGGTGAGGCCTCCCATGTCGGTGAGGGCCATCAACTCCATCAGGCGCTCCTTGCGCGTACCGACCGCGTCGAAGGCATAATCGACCCCGCGTGATGCAATCTGCTTCGTAAGAGCGACGAGTTCCTTGGGGTCTTCCGGCGCGACGATACAGTGGCTGGCGCCAAAGTCAGAGGCCAGGTCGAGCTTGTGCGGATTGGTGTCGACCGCGATGATCTTTGCCGCCCCCGCTATCTTGGCGCCCTGGATGATGCTGAGGCCAATGCCGCCACACCCAAAGACGAGGACCGAGGAGCCGGGACGGACATCCGCGCAGTTGAACACGGCGCCCAAGCCCGTCGTGACACCGCAGGAGATCAGGCACATGCTCTCGAACGGCGCCTCGAAGTCGAACTTCACGAGCTTGGAGCGGCGTACGACGCAATATTCGCCGAACGAACCGATGCCCACGAAGGAATGGACGGTCCGCCCGCCCTGGGAGAGACGGAAGGTGCCATCCGCCATTTCCCCGAAGGTCGATCGCGGCGGGTTTCCGCTGCAGAACTGCATGCGACCTTCCCCGCAATAATCGCAATGGCCGCAAGGGCCGCCCATGGCGATGATGACCTTGTCGCCGCGTTTCAGGTCGGTCACGCCAGGCCCCACCGCTTCGACGACGCCTGCGCCTTCATGGCCCAGCACGATCGGCAGGCATTCGCCGAGATTTGGACGGCCATGGAAAAGATGGACGTCGGAGCCGCAAATGCCCGAGGCGGCAATGCGTACCAGGACCTCGCCCTGCTGGGGCTCCTGGATATCCACATCCTCAATCTGCAGGGGAACGCTATATTGGTGCAAGACTGCCGCGCGCATCCTTCATCCTTTCTGGTGGCTTTTTTGTCGATCGATGAGCGCCCGGATGGAGAGCCGTCCGACCGACGGGAATATCAAATTCCGTATTTGCAATGTGAAAATATATTATTCAATAATGATGGATGAGCCCGTTGGTGCCTGTCTGTCAAGCGGCTCGTTGCAGTGTTAGAGGCGCTATGGCTGGCGTGAACCGCCTAACGGGAGTGCAGGTTATTGCAATGTTGAAAGGGGTGGCTATGGTCTGCGCGTCATATTTGGAGGATCTGTGAGTAGGCCAGCCTTGTCCGCGTCGAGGAGCATCGACATCATCGAATTCCTCGCGACATTTCCGGAGGACTCCTTCACGATGTCCGAGATCTCCCGTGCGACGGGCATCAATGTGGCATCCTGCTATAATGTGCTGACGGCGCTCGCGAGCAGGGGCTATCTCACCCGTTCGGCAAACCAGAAGACCTATCAGCTCGGCGTCTCGCTCATCGCGGTCGGTGAGGCTGCCCTCAAGAGCGTGCCGATCGCCGCGCGAGCACGGCAGGCGGCGCTTCAATTGCGCAACGACCTCGGCGTGGCCGTACTCGTGAGCACCTTTGTGGACGAGGAAATCCTGACCGTCGTCTCGCTCGAAAATGCCGAGGGGCACGACCCTGGCATGCGGGTCGGCGAGCGTCTCCCGTTCATCGCGCCGATCGGCGCGCCTTTTCTGGCCTGGGGATCCAAGGAAGAGGTTCAGGCCTGGATAGACCGCCGCTCCACGCCTCTCGAGGCCTGGTTTGCCGACGATCTCTTCAAGGATCTCGAACAGACACGGGCGCGTGGCTACCAGATCCAGCTTCGCTCGAGTTCCGGGCCCAGCCTTGCAGTCCTGCTCTCTGAAATGGCGTCCGGCAGCCATACGACAGGCTATAAGGACGAGGTGAGCCGGGTCATCCACTCCTATGATTATCATTGCCGTCCGCCTGAGCAGATCGTCCCGGACGAGCTGTATGACGTCATGCTGCTCTCGGCCCCGATCTTCGACCGGACGGGTCAAGCGACGTACAATATGAGCCTTGGCGGTTTCCCGCAGAAGCTGACCGGCGCGATGATCACCAGCTACGCGGATCAACTGATGCGCGCCTGTCTCGACGTCATGCGGGCAGATCGAGCGCAGGCCGCCCGGCAAGAGCGGGCCCTGTCCGCCCAATCCTAACGGCCTGACGATGAGGGGGCGCCTTGTTCGAGCGCCCCATCGTCGCGCACGCAAAAGAGTGGGATGCGGGCATTTTGTGCGGTTGACCACAGGAGGCTGACCGGTGCGTCGATCTTGATACGGTCAATGGGCGTGTCGGCGATCGCTGCGATGAGGCGAATGCCGCCAGCCTCGGGAAATTCGATGAGGGCAGGGACATGCGCGACGTCCGTCTCTTCGTCCCGCCGGCTTCTGACGATCGTGAACGTATAGATCCGGCCTTCGCCGGGCGAAGCCCAGGCGGTTCGCTGGGACTGGCAGCGCGGGCAGAAGGGGCCCGGCGGCCAGCGGACATGTCCGCAGTCCGCGCAGCCGGGAACTCTCAGACAGCCTTGCTCGGCGGCATCCCAGAACGGCTGTGTCCATGCGTCCATCGGGACTTCCAGCTCGCCTGCATCCGGCGCCGTGGCGACCTCCTTCTCCATATCCTTATCTCCTGAGGATCGCGCCGCTCATCGGAATGGGTGCGGGGCCGCCGGTCACCAGCGCAAACTCCGCGTCGGCAACCTGGTTCGTGGCGGTTCCGCGCAGTTGCTCCACCGCTTCGCGAATATGCGTCATGCCGATCACATAGGCTTCGGAGAGATGACCGCCATGCGGGTTGACGGGGATGATCCCGGCTGGCCGGATCGCGCCCGCCTCCACGAACGCGCCGCCCTCGCCGCGGCCACAGAAGCCGTAATCCTCCAATTGCAGTAGGACGAGAGGAGAGAAATGGTCATAGAGGAGGGCAACATCGATGTCGCCAGGACCGATGCCCGCTTGCGCATAGAGGCGCTTGGCGGTGTGCTCGGCGCCCGCGCTGGTGAACATCTCGTCCGGCATGTTGAGCCAGAAGAAGGATCGGCCCCAGTCGCCCGAGCCCCCATGTGCGCTGGCCGCGATATGGACGGGCCGTTGCGCCAAGTCGCGCGCACGTTCGGCACTGGTGACCAGAAATGCGAGGGCTCCATCTGTCTCGAGGCAAAAGTCGAGCCGGCACAACGGATCTGCGAGCATGGGAGAGGCCATATAGTCGTCGAGGCTGAGCGGCTTGCGGCGGAGCGCACCGGGCCGGTTTGCCGCATAGGCGCGCGAAGCCATCACGACCTCGGCAAAGGCTTCGCGGCGGATCCCGAATTTATGCATATAGCGGCGCGCAACCAGCGCGAAGGTTTGCCCGGGACCGCCGGTAAGCCCGGCAGCGCGGGCCCAGACCCCGTCCGGGGTGACGGCGAGATTGGAAAAAGTAAGGCCATAGCGCCGTGTCGACTGCTGGCAGGCCCCGATGCACAGCACGGCCTTGGCTCGCCCCGTTTCGATCGCCATGGCGGCAAGATCGAGGATGCCGGCGGAGCCGCCGCCTTGGGCCGCGACCGTCGCCGCGAAGTTGATTTCGGATATGCCCAGCATTTCGGTGATGAGGCCGGGCTCGAAGCCGCTGGCGTAGAAGGCCAGCCCATCGACATCGGCGATGCCCAATCCGGCATCGGCGGTCGCTGCCAATGCAGCCTGGCCGATCAACTCGTAAATGGTGCGCGGCGCGGACTCGCCCCGAAAATAATAGGGGGTCGCACCGACCCCGACGATTGCGGCCTGACCCGCCATTGCTATCGATCCTGCTGGAGGACGGGCCTCGCCTGTGCTTGACCCAGTCGAGGTCGCGGAGGGTCGCTTTGGCCAGGGGGCGAGCGATCCTCCGCTCCAGTTTTAGTGCGTCTTCAGCTTACGTCGAAGCCAAAGACACGGACGGCGTTGTCCTGAAGGGCCTTGCGAGCGTCGTCGGCCTCCATGCCGTTGATCATCACATTGGCGACCTTGCGCGAGTTCGGCCAGATCGTGGCGGAATGCGGATAGTCGGACGAGAACATCGTCATGCTCGACAGCCAGGAATAGAGGCCGGTCTTGATGAGATCGTAGCCGACATAGTCGTCCACATTGGTCGTGAAGACGTTCTTGCCGATGAACTCGGTCGGATGGCGCTGCAGCTTCACCGGGAACCAGCTCTTCTGGACTGCCCAGTGATGCTCCATCGTCTGGACCCAGAAGGGCGCCCAGCCGCAATCGACTTCCGCAGACACGATCCGCAGGCCGGGATAGCGGTCGAACACGCCTGCGAAGATCAGATAGGAGAAGGGCTGGATGCAGGAGAAATAGCGGGTGACGATGCCGCCGATGCTGACCTTGTCCTGCTGGTAGAAGTCCCACTCGCTCTTGTCCGGCGGACCGCCATGATTGCGATGCATGGTGAGGGTCAGCCCCAATTCCTCAGCCGCCTGCCAGATCGGCTCATAATGGGTCGGATGGTTGTAAGGTATGGTCGGGCTGCCGGGGATGAACATGGCCCGCGCGCCCTTCTTGGCGACGCGGCGCATCTCGGCAACGGCCTCCTCGATGCCGACTTCGGTCGGGCAGATCGTCAGGCCGCAAAGGCGCTTGGGGTCGGCGGACTGGAAGTCATCGACCATCCAGTCATTGTAGCACTGGGTGCCGACGAGAGCGATTTCCTTGTCGGGATGGACATAGAAGCTGCCGGCAAAGGCCGGGAAGGTGACCGAGGCGTAGACGCCGTCGATGTCCATGTCCTTCAGATGCTCCGCGCCATCATAATGGCCCGGGCGAAGGTCGGAATAGCGCAGGCCCGAGATCCGGTAGTCCTTGCGCTCGAAACCCGCCATCGCCTCGATGCCGTAGGTGCGCTTGGGCGGGGTCGTGCCGTCCACGCTCCAGCCTTCGCCGCCGTCCTTGCCTTCGATGACGCGAGGGGCCTTGTCCTTCAGATGCTTGGGAAAGCGCGAGGTGAAAAGGTCGCGCGGTTCGTTGATATGATTGTCGGCAGAGATGAGCTTGATGCCGAGTTCGCTGACGCGATCAACGTCAGTGTCCTTCTTGAATGCGGTGGCCATGACGGACTCTCCTTCGATCCTTCGATGCAGATTTTGTTCGCGCCTCCAGCGGCAGCGATGGGACCGATCATAAGAGTGGGATGGGGAAGGGCCTAAACTCCAAACCCCATAATTTCTGCTCCTGCCCCCGTTGTCTGCAATGGTTCCCAGAGATGCGAGGCCGAGCCCGATCTTTCGGTGAATGGAGGGGTTGTTTTGGACGACGGAGGCGTGCCGCGCGGTACAGGCCCATGCCAGAAAGCAGGCATGGGCGACCGCACGGCGGATGCGGGGCATCGTTGGTGCCAGGTCAGAGATGCGGCTGGAAAGACGCTCCTGTCCTTCGGTTCCGCCCACCACAGATCGTCCGGCCCGAGCGGCCATGAAGTAATGGGTTGATGGAAATATGGCTATGATCTTCGATGGTCTTCGCGTGATCGATTTGAGCCAGGGCATGGCGGGATCGCTCGCTACGATGATCCTGGCGGACTATGGCGCGGAGGTGATCCGGCTTGAGCCGCCTGGCGGAGATCCGATGTGGGATCATCCCGCCTATTTGCTCTGGCAGCGCGGCAAGAAGAGCGTCGAGATCGACTGGACGAGCGAGACGGGACGCGCCCAGGCACGGCAACTCGTCGAAGGGGCAGATATCTTCCTGGAGACGCTCGCTCCGGGCGAGGCCGATGCCCTGGGTCTCGGCTATGATGTACTCGCGTCGGTCAATCCCGCGCTCATCTATTATTCTCTCAGCGCCTTCGGCCAGGAAGGCCCGTATCGCCAGCTCAAGGCCTATGATGGGATCATCAACGCCAAGTCCGGTCGCATGCGCGACCAGGTGGGCTGGCAGAAGGCCCGGCCGACTTTTCGTGCGGTCAACGACCTGTCCTATCACACCAGCATGTACAGCTTCCAGGCGATGGTCGCTGCGCTCCGGGTGCGTGCGATGACGGGGATCGGCCAGAAGCTCGAGGGCACTCTGCTTTCGGGCGTCACGTCTCCCAATAATGCCTGGCGTCTGTTCGAGGGGCAGGCCATTCCCCCTGACCTGTATCCCGGCGAGATTTCAAAGGAGGCGGCGAGCCGCGGCGAACTGGTGCCCGACCGACATGAGTCCGATCCCTATACCGCCACGCCCAGCCAGCTATGCGCCCAAACCAAGGATGGTCGCTGGATCATGCATTCGCACATCCAGCAGGATCTGTTCGATGTCTGGATCGATACGATCGGCTTCGGCTGGATCCGCGACGATCCGCGCTACGCCAAGGCGCCGCAGTTCGACAATGCCGAGGATCGCATCGCGCTCAACCTCATGATCTTCGAGCGCATGAAGGAAAAGACTGCTGCCGAGTGGCGCGAGGAATATCGCCGCAATCCCGACTGCGCGGGCGAGATCATGCAGACGACGCAGGAAGCGCTGCACCATGAGCAGTTCAAGGCCAATGGCCATCTCATCGAGATCGAGGATCCGCGGGTCGGCCCGATGGAACAGGTCGGCGCCTTCGCCAAGATAAGGGACTTTCCGGCCCAGATCACGCGGCCGGCGCCGTTGCCCGGCCAGCATACGGCCGAAGTTCTCGCCATGCTGCCCCTCGCGCCACCCAAGATCGTGCCGACGGGTGGCAACCCGTCGCGTCCGCTGGAAGGGATCACCGTGATCGAAGCTGCGAGCTGGCTCGCCGCGCCGTTTTCAGGGGCTCTTCTGGCGGACCTCGGCGCGCGCGTCATCAAGGTCGAGCCGCTGACTGGGGATCCCTATCGAAAGATGATCGCCAACGACAACATGATCCGGTCCTTCCAGGGCAAGGAAAATGTCGCGATCAATCTGAAAACGGAAGAGGGGCGAAAGATCTTCTACGAGCTGGTGCGCGGCGCGGATATCGTCATGCACAATTACAGACCCGGTGTGCCCGAACGGCTTGGCATCGACTATGAAACGCTGCGCAAGATCAAGCCTGACCTCGTGTATCTTTATGCTGGATCCTATGGATCGGTCGGACCGGACTCGCCGCGTGCTGCCTTCAATCCGACGATGGGCGCCTTTTCCGGCAACTCCGTCTTTCAATCGGGCGAGGGCAACCGTCCCAAAGGCGACCAGTCGCCCGATCCCATCGCCGGCAGCGGCGTCGCCACCGGCATGATGTTGGGCCTCGCTGCGCGCCTGTTCACCGGCCAGAGCCAATATCTCGAGACCTCGATGATGAATTCCAATGTCTATTGTAATTCGGACGACGCCTTCGACTATGCCGGCAAGCCTGCCCGGCGGGTGCCCGACAAGGCCCAGCTCGGGCTCGAGGCGACGTATCGGCTCTATGAGACGGCAGACGGCTGGATATTCCTGGCCGCGCAATTCGACGGCGAATTCCAACATCTGTGCAAGGTTATCGGACGGCCGGATCTTGCGGAAGACGAACGCTATTCCAAATGGCCGGATCGTATCAGCAACAGCGCGACACTGGGGGCTGAACTGGAAGCCCTGTTCCGCACTCGGACCGCGGATGAGTGGGAAGCCGATCTCCTGGCCGCCGATGTCGCATGCGTGCGTGCCGACGCCATGTCGCACCTGCGCTTCCTTCATACCGATCCGCATATGACGGGCATGGGGTTCATGGTGAGGACGGAAAGCCGGGAGTTTCTCGATAGGGCGCCCGACGGGCGCTATTGGCGTCACGCGCCTGTCGTGAAATTCTCCCAAACGCCCTGTGCAGACGGCAAGCCCTATGAGGGGCTGGGCGAACATACCCGCGCGGTGCTGACCGAGCTGGGCTATGACGAGGCGACCATCGCCGCTTTCGCTGCCAGGAGGATCATCGGCCTCGCTGCGCGGGAAAGCATCCCGGCTTGAACTAGACGATCTCCCTT
>JASGGS010000180.1:0-8836 GCA_047602685.1 Sphingobium sp. | reverse complement strand
ACCGATGAACCGCCCCGGCTCGCCGATGGTGCCCCCACCGCGGCCGGTCGACCCGTCCCGGCGGCGCGCGCCGCCGGGACGGGTTCCGGTCAGGCGGGCGCCAGATGGACGGCGAGCGGCCGGGCGGACGGCAGGTCGCCCATGGACTTCAGTTCCTCCTTGCGCGCCAGCATGCGGTCGCGCAGCTCCACGAGGTCGACATCGGTCTGGCGGCACTGGGCGAACATGCCCTCGCCGCGCATCTCCTCCTCGTGGACATGGTGCTTGATCTCTTCCGACAGCACCTTGACCTTGGCGTCGAAGAAATCCGCGTCCGGCTCCGAAGCTTCGATATCGTTGATCAGGACCTTGGCCCCGTCATGCTCGACATAGGCCTCGTCCAGCGTGTCATCCTCGATCTTCCCCCGGAAGGCGGGGTAGAATATCTCCTCCTCGATCAGGGTATGGATCTTCAGTTCCATGCAGATCTGATGGGCGATATCCTTCTTGCGCGATCCGTCGCGGGCCTTCTCGAACCGTTCGAACAGGTCCTCCACGGTGCGGTGATCGGCCTTGAGCAGGGCGATTGCGTCCGTGAACCGTTGCTGCTTCGCCATGACAGTCTCTCCTTCGTCATCCTCTCGATGGGACGGAAGGTCAGACGTCCTGCTCCTCCAGTTGTTCCCCCGTGCCACGGTGGCGCCGGGCGCGGGAGTAGATATCCCACACGGCCATGAACAGCGCCGCGATCACCGGACCCACGACGAAGCCGTTGAAGCCGAACAGCTCCAGACCGCCGAGTGTCGAGATGAACACCATATAGTCGGGCATCTGCGTGTCGCGGCCGACCAATATCGGGCGCACCAGATTGTCGACCATGCCGATCACGAACAGGCCGCAGATGATGAGGACGATGCCCTGCCAGATCGCGCCGGAGATGAGGAGGTAGATGGCGACCGGCGCCCAGATCAGGCCGGTGCCGATCGCGGGGAGCAACGAGAAGAAGCCCATGGCGATGCCCCACAGGAGCGCGCCGCCGACGCCCAATATCCAGAAGATCACGCCGCCGATCAGCCCCTGCAATATGGCGACGACGAGGCTGCCCTTGATCGTCGCGCGGATCACCGTCGCGATCTTGTCGAGCAGCGGTCGGCGCAGGCCGGGCCGCAGCGGGATGGACTCCTCCAGCCGGTGGGCCAGCTTCTGCCCGTCGCGCAGCAGGAAGAAGGAGAGGTAGAGCATCACGCCCAGCGCGAGCAGGAAGCCGAAGGCGCTCTGGCTGATGTCGAAGGCGCGGGCGGCGAGCGTCTGGAAGCTGCCCGCTATGCCGCTGGTCAGCCGCTGGCGCAGGACGTCGAGATCGGACAGGCCATAGCGTTCGAGCATGGTCGTCGCCCAGTCCGGCAGCAGGGCCTGGAACTGCGCGAAGATATGGCTGATGTCGATGCTGCCCGTCTCGATCCGGGCATAGATGGCCACGATCTCCCGCGCGATGAACATGCCGAGGACCAGCGCCGGGACCACGATCAGGACCAGGATCATCAGGAGCGTCAGCGTGGCTGCCAGGTTGCGGCGCCCGCCCAGCTTGCGCGCGATGCGGTCCATGGTCGGCTCGAACAGCAATGCCGCGACGATGGCCCAGAGCACGGCGCCGAAAAAAGGCCGGATGATGAGGCCGAGGGCAAGCGTGACGATGACGACCAGGGCCACGAAAAACCTGTCTTCCGCACGCTCCATCCGTCACGTCCCTCGCGGCGAGGCGCGGACGCCTCCTGGAATGATTTCGGGCCGGATGGGATCATCCGGCGACTCGGAAATCACGGCAACAAAAGAATTTCCCGGGCTTGTCACGGTTCAGGCTGAACCGGAACGGGCCCAGGCGCCGGGCTTATGGCGGTGGACGGCGGGGATCAAGGGTTCGTGCGACGGGACGAAACGGATCGGAAAGGATGTGGCGGAAGAGCATCGGTTTCAGGCGGCGACCATCTGGTTGCGGCCGCCCCGCTTCGCTTCATAGAGCGCGACATCGGCCTGGTGCAGCAACTGCTCGACCGATAGTCCGGCGGAGTGGCGCGCCAGGCCGCAGCTGATCGCCACGTCGATCAGGCGGCCGGAGCGCATCTGGACGGGTTCCGAGCCGACCGCCGCGACGAGGCGGGCGCAGATATCCTTGGCCTTGCCCCAGTCGGCGGTGTCGAGCAGGACGACGAACTCGTCGCCCCCCATGCGACCGACGAAATCCGTGGAGCGCAGCTGCCCCGCGATGCGCCGCGCGATCTCGGACAATACCGCGTCGCCGGTCTGGTGCCCGCAATTGTCGTTGATCAGCTTGAAGCGGTCGACATCGATGATGGCCAGGCAGACCGCGCCGGCGGGCGTGCCCGCCAGCATGCGTTCCAGCCGCTTCATGAAGCCCGCGCGATTGAACAGCCCGGTCAGGCTGTCGGTATGGGCGCTGCGGGTGAGGGCGATGGCCTGCTCCTTGCGCACGGAAATGTCGTGCAGGGTCATGACCGTGCCGGGGCAGAAGCCGTCCTCATCGTCCATGGCGCGGAACGTCGCCTCCAGCCAGCGGCCGGTCCTGCCATGCTCGACATGGAATTCCGTGCTGTGGAAGCCGTCGCCCATGTCCATCGCCATGTCATGCGCGTCGCGCAGCGCGGGCGCGGCACCACGGACCAGCTTCTCTATGGTCATGCCCGGCATGGCGGCGACATCGATGCCGGGCAGCAGGTCGGACGCGCCCACCGCCTTGCGGCAGATGCCGCCAATGTCGAAGGTCAGCATCAGCACGGAGGATTGGGAAGCCAGGAAGCGCAGGGACCGTTCGCTCTTGGCGAGTTGCTGCATCAACCGGTCGCGCGTGGCGAGCGCGGCCGCGACCGGCCACTGGATCATGAGCTGGGCCAGCAGGAAGATCTGGAGATAGACGGTACGCAATGCGGGGTCCGGCGACATGCCGGTCAACGGCCCATGGCCCGCCGTCGTGGCGACGCTGCCGATCGCCGCCACGATGATGCAGGCGACCTTCACCCCGATCCAGCCAACGCGGAAGGCGATGAGCATGGTCGGCATGGTGATGAGGAACAGCAGCGGCCGGTGGGTGAGGAATACGACGCAGGACACCCCCACCGTCAGCAGGAGGAGGAGGGCGCCTTCCAGCCTTTGCCCCGCCGTCCGCTCCTGGCGGAAACGCGCATATTCGCCCGCGAACAGGGCGTGGAAGAAGGGGGTGAAGGTCAACAGGCCCAGCGCGTCGCCCAGGAACCAGGTGAGGCCGGAGGTGAGCGGGTCCTTGCCGAGGAAGATGTGGAAGACCGATCCGCCGATGACCGCCCCCGCCGCCGGTGCCAGCAGCCCGGCCCAGATGATGAAACGCACCACGGCGCGCAGGTCGATATCCTCGCCCTCCCGCTCGGAGGTGAAGCTGGTCGCGCTGGTCGCCACCAGCACCTCGACCAGATTGGCGGCGGCGAACAGCAGTCCCGGCAGGGAGGGGCCGTACAGGATGCAGCTTGCGGCAAATCCGCCCATGGCGCCCGCCAGGATGATCGGCCACCAATGTTCGCGCGGGCGCAACAGGATCATGGCCAGAAGGACGGCGTTGCCGGGCCATATGGCGCAAACGCCCGACTTGTCGGCGGTCAGCAGGACGGCGACGGCAACGGACAGGACGCAATACAGGCCGCCCGCCACGCAGGGTGCGCGAAACCGGCTGAGCACCAAAGACCGCGCAGAGATTTTCCCGCCCCAACTCATGAGACAGGCCATGGCAGGAAACGGTTGTTACGCCGTTAAAATATTCCCGGAAACAGCAGGAAAAATGCGTAAAATCGGGAAAAGGGGCGGGCGGGATCGCGGCCCGCCCCGCCATGCTCAGCGCATCAGGCCGAGCGCATCATAGGCGCCGCGCAGCGTCGGTTCGGCCGCCGCCGCCGCCCGTTCCGCGCCCTTGACGAGTATGGCATCGAGCGCGGCATCGTCACCGCGCAGCGCCTGATAGCGCTCCCGGATCGGACGCAGCACGTCCACCAGCAATTCGCCCAGGGCGGGCTTGAACGCGCCGAAGCCCTGGCCCGCGAAACGCGCGCAAATGGCATCCGGGCTTTCGCCCGACAGCACGGAATAGATGCCGACCAGATTGCGCGCCTCCGCCCGGCCTTCCAGTCCCGCCGCCGTTTCCGGCAGGGGTTCGGGATCGGTCTTCGCCTTGCGCACCTTCTGCGCGATGGTGTCGTCATCGTCGGTCAGGTTGATGCGGCTCATGTCCGACGGATCGGACTTGCTCATCTTGGCCATGCCGTCGCGCAGCGACATGATGCGCGCCGATTCCCTGGGGATGATGGGGTCGGGCAGGGTGAACAGCTCGACGCCCATATCCTGGTTGAACTTGATCGCCACGTCGCGGGTCAGCTCCAGATGCTGCTTCTGGTCCTCCCCCACCGGCACATGGGTCGCCTGATAGAGCAGGACGTCCGCCGCCTGAAGGACGGGATAGGCGTAGAGGCCGACGCTCGCGCCCTCCCGGTTCTTGCCCGCCTTGTCCTTGAACTGGGTCATGCGGTTCAGCCAGCCGATGCGGGCCGTGCCGTTCAGGAGCCAGCACATCTCCGCATGGGCGGGAACGCGCGCCTGGTTGAACAGCACCGAGCGCTCCGGATCAATGCCGCAGGCGACGAGGGCGGCGGCCATGTCGCGCACATTGGCAAGGCGCTGCTCGCGCGTCTCATGCACGGTGATGGAGTGCATGTCGGCGAGGAAGAAGAAGCACTCGTCGCCCTCTCCCATGGCATCCTGCATCGCCACCCAGTTGCGGATCGCGCCCAGATAATTGCCGAGGTGGAGGTTGCCGGTCGGCTGGATGCCGGACAGGATACGCATTGCTTCGTGCCTTCTCGCTTATTTGCGCCGGAACTGCGCCTTGAGTTCGGACACCCGATAGGCGCCAAAGAGGAAGGATGCCAGCCCGTAGACGAGCGCCCCGCCGCCGCACAGCAGGGCGAGCGCGCCGATGCGCGTCCAGAAGGCGCCCGCCATATAGGGATCGAGCAGCAGGTTGAGGCCCCGTAGCGCCGCGCCCATGGCGAGGCCCGCCAGCACGATGCGCGTCGCCTTCGCCCGGAAACGCGCGTCCATGCGCAGATGGTCATGCTTGTGCAGCGCCCCGTAGAGCAGCGCGACGTTCACCCAGGCGGACAGGGCGGTGGAGAGCGCGATGCCCACCGCGCCCAGCGGCCAGATGAGGGTCAGATTGCCGGCGAGGTTCACCAGCATGGAGATGAAGGCGATGCGCACCGGCGTGCGCGTATCCTGCCGCGCATAGAAGCCGGGGGTCAGCACCTTGATGAACACATAGGCGGGCACGCCGGGGGCGAAGGCGGCGAGCACCGCCGCGCTGCCCAGCGTGTCGGCGGCGGTAAAAGCGCCGTGCTGGAGCACGCCCCGGATGATCGGCACGGCGGAGACCAGGAGGGCGATGGCGGCGGGCAGGGCCAGGAACAGCGCCAGCTCCATCGCCCGGTTCTGCGTGGCGCTGGCGGCCCGCGGATCGCCGGAGCCGATCTGCCGCGACAAGGCGGGCAGGATCGCGGTGCCCACGCCGATGCCGATGAGGCCGAGCGGCAGCTGGTTCAGCCGGTCGGCATAATAGATGTAGCTGACCGCGCCCTGCGGCAGGAAGCGCGCGGCGAGGCTGGTGGAGATGAGCAGGTTGAACTGGATCGCGCCCTGCCCGATGGCCGCCGGGCCGATGACGGCCAGCATCTTGCGCACGTCGGGTGTCAGGCGCGGCAGGCCGAGCCGTAGCACCACGCCCTCGCGCCGGCAGGACAGGATGAGCCACAGGAGCTGCATCGCGCCGGAGACGGTGACGGCGACGGCCTGCGTCACCGCCGTGTCGACCTCCCCCTCGCCCCGGAAGAACAGGATCGCCACGATCATGCAGATGTTGAGCAGGACGGGCGCCGCCGCATTGACCCAGAAACGGTCGAGGCTGTTGAGGATGCCGCCCAGCAGGCTGGTGAGCGAGATGAGGCCCAGATAGGGAAAGGTGATGATGGTGAGGTGCCGGGCGAGCGCGAACTTCTCCGGCCCGCCATCGGGAAATCCGCCGGTCATGGCATAGACCACCGGCCCGGCCGCGATCATCATGATCGCGGTGAACATGGCGAGGAAGGGCACCAGCACCGACAGCACGCGCCCCGCGAAGATCACCGCCGCCCGCCTGCCAGCCTGCGGGTCGTCCGGGTCCACATTGGCCGCCATCACCCGGTTGAACATGGGCACGAAGGCGGCCGAGAAGGCGCCTTCCGCGAACAGCGCGCGGAAGAGGTTGGGCAGGCGCCAGGCAATGAGGAAGGCATCGGATGCAAAGCCCGCGCCGACATAGCGCGCCATCAGCATGTCGCGTACCATGCCCAGCACGCGGCTCGCCAGCGTCAGCCCGCCTATGGTGCCGGTGGCCCTGAGGAGGTTCATGCTTCGGCTCTCCTTGCATTCCCGCCAAGGCGGAAACACAGGGCGGTCTCGCGCGCCCTGCGGCCCCCGGCCCCCGCTTTCGCGGGAGCGCGTAAGGCTTCAAATTCAAAGCCGCTGTCGGTCAGGCGTTGCCCGCCGGTTCGGCATTGGCGATCGCCTGCGCATTGGCCTGCTGTTGCAGGTAGAGCGCGCCGAAATCGATGGGATCGAGGAGCAGCGGCGGGAAGCCGCCATCCTGCGTGGTGTCGGCCAGCACGCGGCGCGCGAAGGGGAAGAGGAGGCGGGGCGCTTCCGCCAGCAGGAAGGGCTGCAGCTCCTCCTCCGACACGTTGCGCGCGCCGAACAGGCCCGCATAGACCAGCTCCGCGGCAAAGGTCGTGCCCTGCTCGGCCACCGCCTTGGCGGTGATCTTCAGCGCGACCTCATGCACATCCTCGCCCGGCTGCTGGGTGGAGATGTTGAACTGGATGTCGATCTGCGGCTGGGTATTCCAGGAATAGACGGCCGGGGCGTTCGGGTTCTCGAAGGACAGGTCCTTCACATATTGCGCGATCAGGCCGATCTGGGGGCCATCGTCAACGCCGTTGGAGATGCTGTCGGTCGCGTCGGTCATTCTCGGATCTTTCCTGCGTGAAACTCGCCGTCCGGCACTGGACGTTCAGCCCGGCGATTAGAGCATTCTGCATAAAATGCCAGTGGCGAAGGCGCACGGCCCGCCATGAGCCGCATATAGCGGCCCATCGCCCCCGCGCTATGCGCATGCGATCACTGGCGCGGCGCGCCGGACCGCTGATACGCTTTGCCCATGACCCAGAGCGCCCTTGCCGAGAACGGCATCGAACCCGTCTCCCACTTCTTCGAGTCGCAGGGGCTGAAGCTGCATTATCTGGACTGGGGCAATGAAGGCGCGCCGGTGCTCGTCATGCTGCACGGCAATGCGGACCATGCGCGAAGCTGGGACTGGACGGCGCGGGCGCTGCGCGACCGTTTCCATGTCGTCGCCCTGGACCTGCGCGGCCATGGCGACAGCGACTGGTCGCCCGATGGCGGCTATCTCGCCCCCTATCATGTCCTCGACCTCGTGGAACTGGTCGAGTCGCTGGGCGCCGGCCGGGTCGCCATCCTTGGCCACAGCTTCGGCGGCAATCTCAGCTGGCATTATGCCGCCCTCTATCCGGACCGGGTGGAGAAGCTGGTGGTGGTCGACGGCCTCGGCCCCGCGCCCAATGCCGTGGCGCAGTGGGAGAGGGTGGGACCGGTCGCGCGCCTCGGCGAATGGATCGAGAAGCGCCGCAATCCCCGCGCCACCTCGCAGCGCCGCTTCGCCGATGTGGAGGAGATGGTCGAGCGCATGGCGAAGGGCAATCCGCATCTGACGGCGGAGCAGGCCCGCCATCTCGCCCTCCACGGCGCGCGCCGCCATGCGGATGGCTGGTCATGGAAGTTCGATCCGCGCGTCGCCATGTTCGCGCCGCATGATTTCGCGGTCGGCGGCGCCTTTTTCTGGGACAGGGTGACCTGCCCCACGCTCCTCTATTACGGCACCGAAAGCTGGACGACCAATCCGGAGGAGGATGGGCGGGCGCTCCATTTCGCGGACCGCCGCACCATCGTCTATGACGGGGCGGGCCACTGGCTTCATCATGACCGTTTCGAGGATTTCCTCTCTCGCTGTCCGCGTTCCTCTGATCCGGCCATGAGCCTGCGCCGTCATGCTTGACGGCGCATCGGCGCCCCTGACACTCTGCCGGCAAGGTCAGTGAAAAGGCCACAGGCAGGGATATCATGCACCCGCGATCATGTCCGTAGCAGAGCCGCCCACCCGGTTGTCGTCGCCGATACGGGCGAGATACTGACCTATGGCGATCTGGAGGGGAGCGCTAATCGCCTCGCCCATCATTTCGCGCCAATGGGTTGAAGGCGGGCGACAGGATCGGCCTGATGCTGCGCAACGGTCCGGAATATGCCGTGACTTATTGGGCGGCGCAGCGTGCAGCTGTTCGCGGTCCTGCTCTCCACCCATTTGAAGCCGTCCGAGGCGGCGCATATCCTGAACGACAGCGGTGCGCGGATGCTCATTACCTCCGCCGATGTGGGGGAGACGGCACTGGTGCTTGCGGCGGATCGCGGGACGCTTATTCCGGACGTAGGGAGCATATTGTCCGCAGGCCCCGACCCCTTGCCCGGTGCGCGGCCCTTCTACCCCGCCATAACCGGCTATTCGACCATCCCCATCGCGGATGAGCGGTCCGGCTTCTACATCATCTATTCCAGCGGCACGACGGGACTGCCCAAGGGGATCATGCTGCCCTTCACTCCCGGCACCATCCATGAATTGTCGCCGGTCGAGGGAAGCTGGCAGATGTACGCGGCCTTCGAC
>JASGGS010000179.1:0-8892 GCA_047602685.1 Sphingobium sp. | reverse complement strand
CGAGATGATCAAGACCGGCGGCGCCAATGTCTCCCCGATCGAGATCGATCTCGTCCTTGCCGACTATCCGGGCATCAAGCGGGCGCAGACCGTGGGCGTGCCCGACGAGATGCTGGGCGAGAAGGTGGTTTCCTGCATCGTGCCCCATGACGACGCGCCGATCGACGCCGGCGCCATCACCGATTTCCTCAAGCAGCGCTTCGCCAGCTTCAAGGTGCCGCGCGAGATACTCTTCTTCGCCGAGGAGGAACTGGCCGTGACCGGCAGCGGCAAGGTGAAATTCCGGCAACTGGCGGAAATCGCGGCCAGGAGGCTGGCGGAACGGGTGGCGGGCTAGCCGCCGGGGGGAGGAAGCATCATGGCCGACAGCGACATCATCGCGATCACGCGGCTGCTCAACATATATGGCCTTGCCGTGGACACGCAGCGCTGGGACCTGTTCGACCGCATCTTCGCCCCCGATGTGGATGCCGATTACGGCCCGACCTCGCACTGGACCGACCTTGCCCGGTTCAAGGCGGATTTCGCGGCCTTTCACGATCCTTTCGATTCCACCCAGCACACCATGTCCAGCCATATTGTCGAGGTGGACGGCGAGCATGCGCAAAGCTTCTGCAATGGCGGCTGGCGGCTGGTGCGCAAGGCGGTGGACGGCGCGCCGCTCTGGGACGGCACCGGCTGGTATGAGGACAGCTGGATACGCACCGGCGCGGGCTGGCGCATCGCCGCGCGGACCTGCCGCATCACATGGTGGACGGGCGATCCGCTGGTGCAGGAGACGATCCCCGGCGTGAAGTTCGAATTGCGGACCACGGTCCTGCGCCGAGAGGCGGATGCAGGCCGGTGCCGCATCGTCGGCGCGCTGGGCTGAGCGGCCGCCGGCGCTCCACCCTTATCGGCCCGCAATCCGGTCCGGGAAACTAAGTCAGTGCCGATACAGGCGCCGGGCGCTATGACGCGCCGCGCATGATTCGTCCCTCTTCCTCCCGTTTCCGGCCCGCTGTCGCCTTCATATTCGTGACCGCCCTGCTCGATGTCATGGCCATGGGCCTCGTCATCCCGGTGCTGCCCGCGCTGGTGGAGCAGTTCGCGCATTCCGAAAGCGCGGCGGGCATATGGAACGGGCTTCTCGTCGCGCTGTGGGCCGCGATGCAGTTTCTCTGCTCACCCCTCATCGGCGCGCTGTCGGACCGTTATGGGCGACGGCCGGTCATCCTCGTCTCGACCGTCGGCCTGTCGCTCGACTGGCTGCTGATGGCGCTTGCCCCCGATCTCTGGTGGCTGGCGGTGGGCCGCATATTGGGCGGCATCACTTCTTCGAGCTTCACCGCCGTCTACGCCTATATGGCCGACATCACGCCTCCGGAAGGGCGCGCAAAGGCTTTCGGCATCGTCGGCGCGGCCTGGGCGGCCGGTTTCGTCGCTGGCCCTGCCCTGGGGGGCATGCTCGCCAACTGGGGACCGCGCACGCCCTTCTGGGTGGCCGCCGCGCTGTCGGGCCTGGCCTTTCTCTACGGCCTCTTCATCCTGCCCGAATCCCTGCCCCGGGACCGCCGCATGCCCTTTTCCTGGAGCCGCGCCAATCCGCTGGGCGCATTGCGCCTCCTGCGCAGCCACGCCGAATTGACGGGTCTCTCCGCGGTCAACTTCCTCCTCTATTTCGCGCATCATCTCTTCTCGGCCATTTATGTCCTCTATGCCTGGCACCGCCACGGCCTGGGTCCGTTCGAGGTGGGCGTGCTGCTCGCCACCGCGGGAGCGCTCGACATGGCGGTGCAGGGATGGCTGGTCGGCAAGGTCGCGGCGCGGATCGGCGACCGGGCGACGATGGTGGTCGGATTGACGGCAGGCGCGGCCGGACTGATCGCCATGGGCGTCGCGCCGACGCGGGACCTGTTCGCGCTGGCCCTGCTTCCCAATTCGCTCTGGGCCTTGGCGATACCGACGCTCCAGGCCCTGATGACGGCGCGCGTCTCCGAACGCGAACAGGGGCAGTTGCAGGGCGCGAACAACAGCGTGGCGGCCATTGCAGGCGTGGCATCGCCCCTTTTCTTCGGCTGGCTCTACAGCCTGACGAGCCAGGGCCTGCCCGGCTTCGCCTTCATCGTGGCGAGCATGGTTCTCCTCGCCGCTGCCTTGCTCGGGCATCGCTCCGGACGGGCCGGGAAAAAGCCTGCGACCGGTTGAACGGCAGCTGGCCGGCTGTTCAGACCCGGCTGCGGAAAGCCCCGCCCTGTCCATATACGGGGATAGACGCGGCGCATCGGCTACGCGATCCTTGGCGGCAGGAACGGCCTACTGCATTGCTAAACATCAACAGCATTGTACGATAAGGGCATACAGCTTTGACAGGAGAGACCAAGGTGGTTGCTGATGTCGCCAAGGCGCCGAAACCGGCGCCGTTCCAGATTACCGATCCGGAGCGTATTCCCGCCCGGCGCTATTATGACGAGGAATTCTACCAGCTCGAGGTGGAAAGACTGTGGCCGCATGTCTGGCAGATGGCCTGCCGCATCGAGCAGATTCCGGAGGTTGGCGACTGGATCGAGTACAAGAATCTCGGCAAGTCCGTCATCATCGTACGCACCAAGGAAGGGATCAAGGCGTTCGACAATGCCTGCCGCCATCGCGGCGTGCCGATCGCACAGGGCGGCCATGGCAATTGCAAGCGCGAGGGCTTCATCTGTCCCTTCCATGGCTGGCGCTGGAATATCGAGGGCAAGAACACCTTCGTCTACGGCAAGCACATGTTCTCGGAGCAGCAGCTCGATCAGGGCGATCTGGGCCTGACGGAAGTGCGCACGGAGCTGGAGATGGGCTGCGTCTTCATCAATTTCGACAAGGACGCGCCGTCGCTGCGCGCGAGCCTGGGGCCGCTCGCCACCGGTCTCGACGCCTATAATGCCGACAAGATGCGGGCCGAATGGTGCTTCGCCACCGTCCTGCCCGCCAACTGGAAGATCGCCATGGAAGCCTTCATGGAAGGCTATCATGTGATGAAGACGCACCCGCAGCTTCAGAAGGCGGTGCCGATCCTCTATAACAGCATGTACGGCATGGACACGGGCGGCATCGGCCTGCCGATCAACCCGAATCTCTCCATACGCGACAATATCGTGGCACAGGTCGAGCATATGAAGCTGCTGTCGAGCGGCATGGCCGGCATGTGCCATGCCAAGGACGTGGCGGTTGCCGAGACGCTGATCGATGTCGAACTGCCCGAAGATCCGTTCCAGGCGATCATGCAATGGTTCGGCACGGTCAACCATGTCGTCACCGAAGCGGGCCGCGCGCGCGGCGAGCCGACGCCCGATCTCAACAAGATCGCGGTGGAGACGCCGGTAAAGGCGGTGGAATTCATCTTTCCCAATTATTTCCTGCTGCCCTTCCTCTCCAGCATGGCGGCCTATCGCATCCGCCCGCTCGGCCCGGAAAGCTGCATGTTCGAACTATGGTCGCTGACCCATTTCAAGGAAGGCGAGGAACCGCCCGTGGTCATGGACCCCATAGTGCTGCCCTATGACAGCCAGGAGTTCCCGGAAATCCCGCGCCAGGATTATTCGAACATCCCGCTCCAGCAGATCGGCCTCCATGCCGACGGCTTTGAGTTCATGCGCCTGTCCAAGGATATTGAAGGGCTGATCAGCAACTATCAGCGCCTGATCGACGGCTATCTGGCCGGCGTGGACCCGCAGAAGCTGTCCGTCGGCATGACGAAGCTGGCGGGCAATTTCGATGGACCCATTCTCGACCTGGGCTTCTGATAGTCCGGGAATCCCGCAAGGCTGCCCGGATAACCGTCCGGGCAGCCTCTCTTGTGCGAATGCACAAGCGCCTCGCCCGTCGATAATTGCCGAAACAAAAGCGAGACATATGGCGCACTCCCTGATCGCGCCGCCGGGATTCGGGCGCGCGCATTGGGCGCGGATGGCGTAGGCGCTCTTGCACGCCGCCAAATTCCACCCTTCTTACAGTGATGGTTTTCCAGTCTTTATTGCGGACGAGGCCGACATTTCCCGTCTAGGGGGATGCTTCGTCGCGCAATGACCGTGGCAACAATGCCGCTCAGCAAGACAGGAAACAAAGGGCACTCATTTTTATCCTTGATGCCTTGTGCAAAACCCGCCAATTAACTGAGCCATACATATCGGAACCTGAGCCAATCAGGTCATGACGAAAGGACCTTTCAGGGTCCGGAGATCAAAGCGCGACGACCGCCAATCTGCGGCGTCGGTGCATATAGGGAGGATGCTTTCAATGCGTAATCGTTACCCGTATTCCGTCTTGGCGGGCGCGAGCCTTTCGGTTCTGGCGCTGGTTGGCGGGCCTGCGCAGGCGCAGGAAGTCGATACCGACGCCATCGTCGTCACCGCGCGGCGTACCGAGGAGCGCCTTCAGGACGTTCCCATCTCGATCACCGTGTTCAGCCAGCAGCAATTGTCGAATCGCAACGTTCTGAGCGCGGTCGACATGTCGACCTACACTCCCTCGCTGACGGCCAATACCCGCTTCGGTCAGGAAAGCGCATCCTTCTCGCTGCGCGGCTTCACCCAGGAAGGCCAGACCAGCCCGTCGGTGGCCGTCTATTTCGCGGACGTCACCTCGCCGCGCGCGCAGGGCGGCACCAGCGGCGGCAACGGCTCCGGCGTCGGCGCCTTCTTCGACCTCGCCAATGTCCAGGTGCTGAAAGGGCCGCAGGGCACTCTTTTCGGCCGCAACACCACCGGCGGTGCGGTCCTGCTCGTGCCGCAAAAGCCCACCGGCAGCTTCGAAGGCTTTATCGAGGGATCGGTCGGCAATTATAATCTGCGCCGCATCCAGGCTGTCGTGAACGTGCCCGTCCTCGACAGCCTGCGCATCCGCGTCGGTATCGACCGGAATACGCGCGACGGTTTCCTGCGCAATGTCTCCGGCATCGGCCCAGGCGATTTCAACGACGTGGATTATACGGCCGTCCGCTTCAGCGCGGTGGCCGACCTGGCGCCGAACCTGGAGAACTACACGATCATCTCCTACGGCATTTCCAGCACCAACGGTTCCTATCCGAAGATCATCAATCGCGACAACGGCGCGCGCGACCCGTTCCCTGACCTGCGCATCGCGCAGATCGCGGCCACCAGCGGCAATTATTATGACATCTCCAACGGCAATCCCTTTGCGCATCAGCGCATCGAGCAGTGGCAGATCATCAACACCACGACCTGGCAGGCCAGCGACACGCTGACTCTGAAGAACATCGTCAGCTATGCCGAATTCCGCCAGGCACAGACCGGCCAGATCTATGGCGAGAATGGCTACCAGAATGGTACGGCCCTTCCCTATACCGCCATCAACATCAACACCGCGCCGGGTTCCAACAATATCCAGCAATCGACCTTTACCGAGGAATTCCAGCTTCAGGGCCGCTCCTCGAACGATCGCCTGAACTACCAGCTCGGCGCCTATCTCGAACTCAGCGAGCCGCTGGGCGGTTTCCAGGACACGCTGTCAGCCAACAACCTGGCATGCACCAACATCACCCAGTTCCAGTGTACCGATCCGTCGGGCGGAACCTCGGGCCGCGCCTTCATCCAGGAATCGCGCAGCAAATATCGCTTCCGCAACCTCGGCTTCTATGGCCAGGCCACGTACAAGATCACCGACACGATCAGCGTGACGGGCGGCATCCGCTATACGTCCGACGTGGTTTCGGGTCTGGGCCAGGTGCTGAAGATCTCCTTCCCCGCCCCGAACACGCCCTCCTATGCCTGCTCGCAGCCTACCGGCACCGTTCAGGGCGGTACGCCGACGGAGGTGTTCAACGACCAGTCGCGTTGCAACTTCTACCGCCGCGTTTCATCCGCCAAGCCGACCTGGCTGCTCGGCCTCGACTGGAAGCCGGCCGAAGACGTGCTCGTCTACGGCAAATATTCGCGCGGCTATCGTCAGGGCGGCGTGAACGTGTCGAGCTACGGTCTCGAAACCTGGGGTCCGGAAAAGGTCGACCTTTATGAAATCGGCCTCAAGACGAGCTTCGACAGCTTCGTTCGCGGCACGTTCAACATCGCGGCCTTCTACAATGACTTCAGCAATCAGCAAATCGCGATCAACACCACGAGCTGTTCGCAGGAGCCGACCGCGCCGCTATGTGTTGGCCTGACCTCTTCCCAATATGCCTCGCCCGGCCAGGGTATCGGCAATGCGGGCAAGTCAACGATCAAGGGCGTCGAGATCGACGCATCGATCAGCCCGTTCACAGGCTTCAAGATCGACGGCAGCTATGCCTATCTGGATACCAAGCTCAAGTCGGCCGATGCCTCGAACATCGCAGTTCCCGTGGGCTTTTCGCGCATCTTCCCCAATGCCGAGGTTGGCGGCGTTCTGGGCCTGACGCCCAAGAACAAATATTCGATCACGGCGGGCTATACGCTTCCCACCCCGGAAAGCGTGGGCACCATCACGTTCGCCGCGACCTTCTCGCATCAGGACAGCTCGCTGGGCAACACCAGCTCGCTGCCCACCACCCGCTGGCTGCCGCCGCAGGATAACCTGAACCTGAACCTGAACTGGAACGCGGTCGCGGGCAGTCCCGTCGACCTCGCCCTGTTCGCCACCAATGTCACGAAGGAGAAATTCTACGTGTACACGACGGGTTCTTCCTTCGGATGGGATGCGGCGGTTCTGAACCAGCCGCGCATGTGGGGCGCGCGCCTGAAATATCATTTCGGCCGCTAAGACTTAGCGACCGCTCCCCAATCAAGACGGCGATCCGGGCGACCGGATCGCCATCTTCCGTTTGCCGGCCGACCAACGAGCGGATCTCGCCACCCCATCGTCACCGCCGCTAAACTGAAAGGGAGACACCATCTCCGCGAGCATTGCTCCAGCGATGATGGTGCAGGGCTTGAATAGAACCATTAAGCTAATGAACTGAAATACATATCATTTTCTGGAATGGATAAAACACTCCCCCACATTCTCCCCCACACTTTCGCAGAAGCAAGCCCGGCGAGTCCACCCACATCACTAAGAGGGCCATCAGCATTTAACGGGCTTCCTTTGCACGGATTGGCGAGGGACGCATCGCGAGCCTTTCTTATGCCTTGGAAGTCCACAATCATACGCCTTCAACCAGCCTTGGAGTTCGGACCATTCTTCTGGTGAAATTTCGCGGAGTGGCTCCAGTCTCCGATTGCTCACAACCCGCAGATCAAAAATCTCAGGCAGTTCTGGCGCGCTATCTCCCATGTGCCATGCTTGTTCAAAGATAAGCGCATTCTTGCCACGAATGTCAGTCGCAATGTTGCCCGCATCATGGCTACTATTCTCGACTTGGAATAACTGCCCGTCGATCATCTGGTAAATGTTGTCGGGCGTTTCTGAACGGTCGGGGCGCTTCCCTCGAAAACGCGGATCATCCCAATATTCTTCCAAGGACAAAACGTCGGAAACGATCCCCGCCCAGCGAACCGAATGCGGGTTGCGGGCAAGGGTTTTGCCATTGAAGGCCAGCACGAGGTCGCCTTTTTGGGCACGCTTTCTGATGCGCGGCTTGCAAATCGTCAGCGTAACCGCAGGACCGTCGTAGTTGGGCGCGCTACCCCGGTCGGTTCTGATGACGTAACTCCACACCCTCATATGCTCGCCTCCAGAATGTCCGCGATCCATTTGCGGGCGTCCATCCGGCCGGATATATCGGCGACAAATTCCTGACCACGCGCAGCCGTTTGGAGCAATCCATCGCCGAGCCAGCGCGGATCAGCATGATAGCTCATGCCAACACCGCCCTGCGTCGGGTCCAGCCAAGCGGGCACGGACCAGCGACTTGGAAGGCGGCTGTCTGGCGCGGTCAATCGGAGGGCTTTAGAAAATACACCGCTGCCGGGAAAGGAACGGCCATCCAGCTCGAAACTTTCGGCTGCAACATAAACAGCGTTGGCCGAAGTCCAATATGGACGGACATGGGGATGATCCTTCAGCCATGGGTGCAACGCCAGTAATCGGGAACCGTCATCCTCCACATCATGAACGGCCTCAATCATGAGCCAACCGAATGCCGCATGCTGGCGAGCGCCAACATAGCACCAACGGCCCCCCACGTTTTCCACCGGGCGATAGAGGCCCCAAAACAGGAATAGGTCACCAGCGCCAACTGATTGATTACGCAAATGCGAAAGAGATGTGCTGACCTGACCCAACGCCCCGCGCCAACCATCGGGCCGAACCGCTAGTGCATTGCGGTCAATGTCCGGGTCGAGATGACACATTCGATCCTCACTCAGCTTTCCTTTGCTGAGATCGTGAGCCAAAACGGCCAAGGGTTGGTTGAGCATACCGTATGTTGTGGGCGATGGTTCACGTGTAGGGATCGGGAGACTGATAGGACACTCTCCAACCAGTGCGCTGGCGCATTTGCCCGCAGCACTATCAACCCCTTTCCGGCTGAAAATTACTTTCAGAGCCATCCTCCTTCAGCCATCGCAGCAACAGCGGCCTACCTCGGCAAAGATAACATTTTGCTACGATCAGCCATGATGACGTTGCCAAGCGCAAAGGCACCTTGCCGGATCGCTTGGCTGGCCATCAATCCTACGTCGGTCACGACGTATAAGCGCGCACTTCAATTTCGTCCCGCTTTGACCACGGGCAGCGAATGTGAACACGGCTGCGATGCTACGCATCGAGCCAGTAATTCAGATACACACCTCACGCACGGGTGCATGGCGGTTTTCCGCCGCTTTTCGAGGATGCTATTAGCATCCGCTTGAATGGCAGATTCCAAAACTGGTGGTTTTCCGCCAATTTTTGAGAGTGCTATCCGCACCCTCGCCTTGTCCGCGTGATCGGGCATCCCTGCGCATCGGGAGAAGGCGGACATTATCCCGTTTTCTTGCCCGGAAGCGGCACGACATT
>JASGGS010000178.1:0-8900 GCA_047602685.1 Sphingobium sp. | reverse complement strand
TGCTGATAGCGCCCGCAATCCGCACAACGCTGAATCAGAAGTATGCTAGTGGAACCGCCGGTCCAGAAGAAGCCCATGCTGTCGTCGATCACGGGCAATTGGCGACCATCACCCTGCAAAGTCAAAGGACGACCCCCGCGACCTTGAGCGCGATGATCTCGTCCTCGTCATAGCCGATGCCGCCGAGGATCGCGTCGCTGTCGGCGCCCAGCTCCGGCGCGGGCCGTGTCGGCAAGGGAACGCCGCCAAACTGCATGGGAACGCTCACGATCGGAACATCGCGGCCGGTGCCGGACGGAACCGACTGGATAAGCCCGTTGGCGCGAACCTGCTCGTCCGCGCACAATTCGCCGACATGCTGCACGACGTCCCACTGCCCGTCCTGCTGCGCGAGAATCCCGCGCCATTCCTCCAGGGGGCGGGCAGCGAACACGGCGTTCAATTCCTCGACGCAGGTGCGGACATTGGTCCGGCGCGCCGCGGCATCCACGTAGCGCGGATCGCTCGCCATGTCCGGCCGCCCGATCAGCTCGCACAGACGCGCCCAATATTTGTCGGCCTGCAGCATGCACAGTGCGAGGAAGCGATCGTCGCTCGTGCGGTAGGTATTCGACAGCACATTGTTTGGCAGGTCCGCCGGCGGCCGCGCGAAGCGATCGACATTCTCGTCGGTCGCCTGGACGATTGCGCGTTGCATCGCCCACATGGCGCCCCCCAGGAGCGATACGTCGACCGTATCCGCCTCCCCGGTCATCGCCCGCCTGGCGATGGCCGCGCAGATGCCGCCCGCCAGCATCGAGCCGCTCAACGTGTCGCCGAAGGCCGGCCCCGGCGGCCCCACCGGACGCTCCACCCCATCCTCCGTCAGCATCGATGAAACGCCGCCCCGCGCCCAGAAGGAGATGGAATCATATCCCCCTTTGTTCGCCTGCGGCCCGCGATGCCCGACCGCGCTTCCCGTCGCATAGATGAGCCGAGGAAACTTCGCCCCCAGCGTTTCGGCATCGATGCCCATGCGCGCGTGGGCCGGCGGCAGCAAGTTGGTCAGGAAGACGTCCGCACCCTCCAGCAGCCGGTAGAGCGCCGCCCGCCCCGCCTCCTGCCGGAGGTCCAGCGTCAGGCTTTTTTTGCCGCGATTGTAGGATTCCCAGGTGAAGTTGACGGTCGGCGGCGCGCCATTGCCAAGCCGCGTCACTAGGACGCGCGACGGGTCTCCCTCAGACGCCTCGATCTTGATGACCTCGGCCCCCATGTCCGACAATATGGCGCCGGCGACCGGCACGAACGCCCAGGTCGCGACCTCGACAACGGTGATGCCCTCAAGCGGCCTCGTCATTCACAACTCTCCCGGATCGACGGCTCTGGCCCCCGCTTTCGAAGGGGGCCAGAGTTTCGCTTGTTCGACTTTTGCCAGCTCAGATGTCGAGGTTGTAAAGCTCGGCGGCGTTCTGCTGGAGGACGCGCTTGCGGACATCATAGTCGTGACCGCCCAGAACCTCGACCAGCTTGTCCTGCACGCCGGGATAGAGCGAGGTGGGATGCGGATAGTCGGTTTCGAACATCACCTTGTTGACGCCGATCTCCTCCAGCATGTTCGTGATCGCGAAGGATTCATACCAGAAGGTCACCCAGAAATTGTCGCGGAAATATTCCTTCGGCGTCTTCTGCAGCTTGTGGATGTCGGCGATGCGGAACTCCACGAACTGGTGGGCGATGCCCTCCAGCCACATCGGGACCCAGCCGCAGCCGCTCTCAATCAGGCCGATCTTGAGCTTGGGATATTTGTCGAGGAGGCCCGAGACGATGAAGTTCGACATGGTCGCCGCGCAGCCTATCTCGTGGATCAGCGCCGACATCGACATGCGCTGGACGAAGTCGAGATTGTCCCAGATCGCCGAATAGGCATCGAGCGACGAGTTGATGTGGAAGTTAATCGGCGTGCCGGTGGCCTCGCACATGTCGAACACGCCCTCCCAGAACGGCGAGACCTTGCCGTCCTTGCCGAGATAGCCTTCGGAAAGCCGCTCCGGCCGGTCCGGCAGCACGACACCCTTGACGCCGAGGTCGATGATGCGGCGCATCTCGGCGTTCATCAGCGCCTTGTCCCAATAGGGAAGGGTGCCCATGCCATTTATACGCCCACCGGATTCCTTCATCCGGTTGGCGCAGGCGTCGTTGTAGATCTGCGTGATGGCGATGGCGAGCGGCTCGTCGTTGAGCGCCACCAGCGATCCCGCCTGCGTCACGCCGCCATTCTGGAAGCAGACATGCGCCCAGATGCCCATCGCGTCCATCGCCTCGAGGCGCGGCTTGATAAGATAGGAGCCCGGATCGATCATGTCGTAATTCTCGAAGGACAGCTTGCCGAGCAGCTTGTCACCATTCTTCGCGATCACGTTGCCGCCTAGCGAACCGAAATCCTTGTCGCCGACGAACCACTGGTCCGATCCGTTGACGCGGCGGACGTGCGGCATCTTGTCCTTCATGCCGGCGGGCGCATTGGCGGTCCAGAGATCCGGCGGCTCGGTGAAATGCGTGTCGCAATCGACGATCTTGATGCCCTCGAATAACGGATCGACGCCGCGCCGTTCCTTGGCGAGATCGATCTTGTGGATATGCCCGCCGACCGAGGTGCGGCCCTCCGCCAGCCAATAATTGCGTGCGTCGTCTGCGCCCGCCTTTGCAACCGTGCTTGCCATTTTTCGTCTCCTTGACACTCTAGCCGCCAAAGGGCGGATGATTATTTCTCGAACAAGATTATCGCGCGGACGCGAGCACGCCCCGGGGCGGGGTTGATGCGGGCGCGGGCCCCTTCGCGCCTTGGGCCGGCTGCATGGCCAGGGCCGGCTGCATGGCCAGGGCCGGTTGCGGCGTCTCCAGGCCGGCGGTCACACGCACGACCCGCCGCACATGGGGGGCATATTCGCCGGGATCGGGGGCGAGATGCAGGGTCGCCAGTTCGTCCCAGGCGACGATGTCGCCCTCCTCCCAGCGATGCCGGTAGATGAAGTCCGAATTCGACAGATGGGCGAACAGGAAGCTCAGCAGATTGCGGCTCTCAGCCGCCGACAGCCCGTCGATGCGCGTCGTATAGCCGGGGTTCACGAACAGGCCGCAGCGACCCGAGCGCGGATGCCGGATCACGACCGGCTGGCAGCGAGGCGCGAACTCCTCGTCGAAACGATCCTGGATCGCCTTGTCCATATTCGGCAGCCCGATCGCCTCACGATAGCCGTCCGGATAGCTGTGCCATGCCTGCAGCGTCATGAGCCATTGCTGCATGATCGGTGAGAGCGCCTCGAACGCCGCGCACACGTTCGTCCACGCCGTCATGCCGCCATGCGGTGGAATGATCTCCGCCCGCAGTACCGCCGCGCGCGGCATCTGCTGCGTGAAGGACGAGTCCGTGTGCCACCCGGCGAACTCGCCCCAGCGCTGATAGTCCGACCGCTGGTTACGCGCGGTAAGCACATTTTCGATGACGACCGCAGCATCGGCACCGAGGAACTTCAGCGACTGGAGCGGCTCGAGCGGCCCGAACACCTTTGCGAACGCCTTTTGCGATTGCAGGTCGAGATTCTGCTTCCGGAACACGAGCACGGAATGGCGATCGAGATCGTCCCGGATTTGCGCGCGCTCCTGATCGGACAGCGCACGCAGATCGAACCCGAATATTTCGGCGCCGACGGTCGTCGTCAGCGGTTTGATGTCACGGCTTGCGGTCATCGATCCCTCCTATTTCGTGATTTATCTGGCTGTCGCATGGAGCAGTTCCTCGGGCACCGGCGCGACCACGCCCGCGACCGCTGCCCCTGCGAAGAAGGCGGTCAGGTTCCTATGCACCAATTGCTGGATGCCGCGCCGCACGCCGGTCGCGTAGCCGCCTACATGCGGCGACAGGATGATGTTGGGAACATTCTGCCAGCGCGCAGCGGGGGTCGGTTCCTCCTGAAAGACGTCGAGAGCCGCACCGCCGAGCCGCCCGGCCCTGAGCGCGTCGATCAGTGCGTCCTCGTCCAGGATCGACCCGCGCGACACGTTCAGCACGACACCCTCGGGGCCGAGCCGGTCGAAGATCGCGCCGTCGATCAGGCCGATATTCGTGTCGTCAGCGCGCGCGCAGACGAAGAGCGCATCCGCCCAGCTCGCGAGGTCCGCGAGGCTCTGCACGAAGGGATAGCCGGCGGGCTTCTGCCGGGGACCCGTCCAGCGGATTTCCGGCCCGAACGGCGCCAGCCGCGAGGCGGTAGCCTGCCCGATCGCGCCGAGGCCGAAAATGCCGACCTTCAGCTCGCGGATCGACCGGCGCATCGGCTTGGCCCAGTTGCCGGCGCGGATCGCCTCGTCGTGCCACGGGATGCGGCAGCACAGCGCCAGGAAAAGGCCGACGAGGTGATCGGCCACATCCTCGTCCGTCACGCGCGCCGAATTGCTGACGACGATGCCGCTCTGGCCGGCATGGCGGGCATCGACGCCTTCATAACCCGATCCCAGGCAGCAGATATATTTGAGCGCTGGAAAGCCTGCCAGAAGCGCGGCGTCGATCGGATGCGTGCCAGTCACGAGCATCGCTTCCGCTTGCGTCGTGTCGCTGCCTTCGCCGACGATGAGGAAGTCGTCCTTGATGTAATCGACGATCCAGTCCGGCAAGGGAAAGGGAGCCGCGACGGTCCGGTGCTGCGCACGCGCGGGATCATGCATAGGCCGCCTCCCGGATCAGATCGGAGGCCTTCTCGGCGATCATCATCGTGGGGGCATTGGGATTGCCGCTGGTCAGGACGGGCATGATCGACGCGTCGGCGACCCGCAGGCCCTCCACGCCGCTCACGCGCAGGTTCGGATCGACGACCGAACCCTCGTCGCTCCCCATCCGGCACGTCCCGGCCGGATGCGCGGTCGCCCAGGATGCGCGGCGCAGATAGGCAGTCCACTGTTCGTCGCTGGTCACCTGCGCGCCGGGCTGCAGCTCCTGCACGAAATGGCCGTTGAACGGCGGCGCAGCGAAGATCCGGCGGACCGCGCGGCACGCCTCGATCATAACTTTGAGGTCGCGGTCATCACTCAGCAGATGATAGTCGATCACTGGCGCATCCAGAGGATCGGCCGAGCGCAGGGAAATGCGGCCGCGTGCCTCCGGGTGGATGGCCTGCACGAACGCGGTGACGGTCCCTTTCCCTATGGTGGGGGCAGCCATGCTGGAAGGAAATGGGGTGAAGCCCACTTCATAGTCCGGCCAGCGGCTGCCTTCCTGCACCGAGCCGAAGATCAGCGCGTGGAAGAAACCCGTCGCCGCCGCCCCCTTGCCCCGCAATACGAAGTCGAGTCCGTGCTTGAGGTGGCCTGTGACGGTGAGTTCGCTCTCCAGCGAGGGAAGATCCACTGCGCACTGCACCTGCGCGCAAGGGTGGTTCTGCAAATTCCCGCCGACGCCCGGACTATCGGCGACCACACCGACGCCCATCGCCCGCAGGTCATCGGCAGGACCGATGCCGGACAGCAGCAACAGTTTCGGTGAGGACATGGCGCCCGCGCAGATTATGATTTCCCTGTCGGCGCGCTCGACCGAGACCTGCCCGTCCCGCTCAACTTCGACGCCGACCGCACGGCCCCCCTCGAACAGGACCCGGCGCACGAAGGCGTCCGTGACGATCTCCAGATTGGGCCGCCGCTGGGCCTTGCCCAGATAGGCCCGCGAAGAGCTCTGGCGAAAACCGCGCCGGATATTGGCCTGCGCATAACTGACTCCCTCCTGGACGGGGCCGTTATAATCGGGGACGTAGCTGTGACCCGAATTTTGCGCGGCATCGACGAACAGCTTGCTGAGCGGATGCCGCATGGCGAGCGGCGCAGTCGTCAGCGGCCCCGCCGTGCCGCGATCCGCGCCGTCGCCGTCGAACCGCTCCATCCGCAGGAAATAGGGCTCGACCTCGGCCCAGGACCAGCCCTTGCAGCCCATCTCGCTCCAATGGTCATAGTCCGCGCGATTGCCGCGCGCCCACACCATGCCGTTGATGGAACTGCTGCCGCCGAGCACGCGGCCGCTGTTCCAGCGCGTCACGCGGTCACCGCAGGACGGGTCCGGCTCGTTGAAATAATCCCACACTATGCCCGGCCGGCTAATCGCCTGCCGCGCCAAGCCCGGGACATGGATGGAAAGATGCCAGTCATGACCGCCCGCCTCCAGCAGCAGCACGCGGTTGCGCGCGTCCTCGCTGAGCCGCGAGGCGAGCACGCAACCAGCCGAGCCGCCGCCGATGATGATGAAGTCGCGGCTCACGACATCGCCTCCCCGAACACCGCGGACTCGCCCGCTGGCGCGCCGAGCCGGAAGACTCGCAGTTGCAGCGCGCGCGTCAGATAGTGGCCGACGATCATGGTGATCTCGATGAGCAAGCGGGGCGACAGGATCGCGGCAGCGGCGGCATATTCTCTATCGTCCAGATCCTGGCGCTGGGCCATCGCACGCGCGGCGTTATAGGCGGCCTGCTCCACCGGATCGGCGAGGACCAGCGTCTCGCCTCGCCGCAGCGCGTCCATTTCCGCTTCCGTCACCCCTGCGGCGGCACCAAGCCGGGAATGCGCGTACCAGACGAATTCGTCCTTGGCGGCCTGCGCGACCGCCAGCGTCACGATCTCCACAAGACGCTCGGAAAACTGGCTGTTCGAACGCAGCATCGCGCGGACATCCCAGATGAGGTCGGGCGCATAGAAGCTGACGACCGCCGGCCCGGCCAGCGAGCCGTCCTTGGCGATCGAGACCTTGCCGAACGGCGATTGCGACATCCGGTCATAGGTCGCGCGCCGTTCCGGGCTCATGTGCTCGGGTTTGATGGCGGGCAGGCGCATACAGGTCTCTCTCCGTTGATTATCGACCATTATGGATTGGGCGCGGTGGCACGAGCAGCCGCTCCGTACCAAAGAGCATCAGAGTCCGGCGCACCGGAGTCAAATACCCAAGGCGCTGGCGACGTAATCAACACATATGTGCAGTTACGCCGATGCGCGACGAGTACACAAATGGCGCGGACGTCCGGTAAACACACATATGTGTTATTTCCCCGGCGGATGGATTTCGCCGGAAATCGAACCTAAACCATCTGAAATCGGCGGGCTTACAGTCTGAACATTTATGACATCATCAGAACTATATCAATTTCTGAGAAGTCTCTCCAATTATTCTTCATAATTTCTGGCCTTAAATGGGCCGGCAAAAACAATAAATCGCCATCCGGTTCCGATTTGGCTCCGGAGGCTTCGTAGAGGAGGAGCATGAGATCTCGATGATGTTCTCATGCTTTGAAAGGTGGCAAGGTCATGATGACGACGTCCGAGCGGCGCGATGAGTGGAAGGCAGGCTGGCCCGCAGTGGTCGCCGGCCTGATCGGTGCTGCCGCCGCGCAGATCCATTTCGCGACGATCGGCGTTCTCATACGGCCGATGTCCCACGATCTGGGCTGGTCGAATAGCGCCATCACGGTCGGGATCATGATCTGTTCGATCGTTGCCGTGCCCGGAACGCCCTTTGCCGGCTTCATAGCGCAGCGCCTGGGCCTCGCACGCGTGATCCTGATCGGCCTGCCGCTGTTCCTGGCATCCTTCGGCGCGCTGGGGCTGCTGTCCTTCACGCGCGCGCAGTGGATCACCGGCTGGGTGCTCATCGCCCTGATGAGCGTCTTCACCAAGCCGAACCTCTGGATGCTCTGGGCGGCGCAGCGTTTCGATGCAGCGCGCGGCATGGCGTTTGCGGCCATCATGAGCGGCGCAGGCGTTCTCGCGGTCGTCTCGCCGACGCTCACGCAGATCAGCGTCGAGACCTTTGGCTGGCGCGCCACCTTCCCCATCATGGCCGCCGCCATGGCCGTCATCGCCATACCCATCGCCATTGTGGGCTTTCGCCTGTGTCCCGCACTGCCGGGCGAAGCGTCCCGGAACGCCGGGCAGGAAAGCAAAACCGCCGCCGGCATGAGCATAGGTCAAGTCATCGGCAATCGGCATTTCTGGCAGATTGGCTTCATCTCCTTCCTGATCGGCGCAGGCCTGATTTCGCTGCAGGTGCATATTGTGCCGATGTTCGAGGCGCGCGGTCTGGCCCCGCGCGTCGCGGCGATGGTCGCAGGGGCTTTCGGCGGCGCGGCCTTAATCGGGCGCTTCGCGGGCGGGGCCCTCCTGGATCGCTATCCGGCCAAGATCATCGGCATGATCAGCCTGCTGCTGCCCGGCCTGGGCTGCGCGCTCTTCCTCATGGTGACGATCAATGCGGCCACGGCCTTTGTTGTCGCGGTGCTGATGGGTCTGGGCGTCGGGGCGGAGGGTGACGTGCTGGGCTATGTGACCAGCCGCTATTTCGGCGTGCGAAGCTTCGGCACGGTGTATGGCGCGATATCGGGCCTGTTCGCGCTCGGCGCCGGGACCGGGCCGTTCGGCATGTCGCTGCTGCTCGATCATCTGGGCTCTTATTCGCTGGTGATGCCCATGCTGCTGATCGCGATCCTGTTCTGCGCTTTCCTCTTCGCGACGCTGGGCACCTATCCCCGCTTCGGAGAGACGCAGGGACTGAGGCACAAGTCCATTCGATCAGGTGAAATAGTGCCCCGCCCCGGCCGGGACGAATTCAGCGGCGCATCGCCCTCCGGCTGAGGCGATCGGCGAGCATCGGCGTGAAATTGCGAGCCGACCGAAAGATTTTCGGTCGCGAGGGATAATCCACCAAAAGAAAAGGGGAGAGTAATGCATAAGATTCTTCTGTTGTCGGGTGTGGCAGCGTGCACATGCCTTGGCTTGTCCGCGCCGGTTCAGGCCCAGGAAGCCAGCAGCGACATCATCGTTACTGCGCGGCGCGTCGAGGAACGCCTGCAGGACGTGCCGATCTCGATCACCGTGTTCAACCAGCAGCAACTCTC
>JASGGS010000177.1:0-8949 GCA_047602685.1 Sphingobium sp. | reverse complement strand
CCTGTGCCGGACGGATTTTCTGGTTCTCGAGCATCATTCCCTCATTCACCGGCGAACCGGCAATCAACACTTCGATGGAAGGCATTTCGCCCCAAAAGTTTTTCCGTGCGCCTAAGCCCCACGGTAAACGCCATCTTCACCTTCTTCCGACCCCGCCAGATAGCGCGCGATTCCGCCGTTGAAGGCGCCGGCCGCACCGCTATTTCCGGGGCTGCGGTTGACGAGCAGGCGCACCATGCGGTCGGCGGGCCCGGTGCCCGCCGCCTCCTCCCGCGACCGCATCGCGATCGCCGTCGGAAGCACCCGCTGCCGCGCCGCCAGCATTGCCAGCAGCAACGGCACATCGGGCTTCCGTGTCCCCCGACCGGCACGCTGGTCCGGCTCAGCCGTCGGGGTGAAAATGGCCTTGTGCATCGTCATCCGGCGGTCCTAGCAGCTAAAGGATAAGCGCCCGTAAAGGGGCTGGTCACTCTTGCTTAGGACTTGTTTTCAAAAGGTAATTCATAGCCGCAATCGTGGTTTCCGGCCTGCCTCGGGCCTCGCGCCCCTCGGGGAATCCCGTATTTACGGGCAGCGAGCGCTGGCGGATGATTTCCTCCGATCACATTTCCCTCTATAGGCGCGGCCATGCAGCCCGCTTTTCAGCTTGCCGAGCCGCTTTCCGCGCGGCGGATCGTCGTCGCCATGTCCGGCGGCGTCGACTCGAGCGTCGTGGCCGCGCTCGCCGCGCGGAGCGGTGCCGAAACGATCGGCGTGACGCTTCAGCTTTACGACCATGGTGCGGCTGTGGGACGGACGGGGAGCTGTTGCGCGGGACAGGATATACGCGATGCCCGCGCGGTCGCCGACCGCATCGGGATCGCGCATTATGTCTTCGATTATGAAAGCCGGTTCCGCGAATCGGTAATGGATGACTTCGCCGATTCCTATCTGGCCGGCCGTACGCCCATACCATGCGTGAAGTGCAATATGGGGGTGAAGTTCACCGACCTGTTCGACCTGGCGCGGGAATTGGGGGCGGACTGCCTTGCCACGGGCCATTATGTGCGGCGCGTCGAGGGGGCGGGCGGCGCGGAGATGCACCGGGCCGTCGATCCCGCGCGCGACCAGAGCTATTTCCTGTTCGGCACGACGCAGGACCAGCTGGATTATCTCCGCTTCCCCCTGGGCGGCATGGAAAAAAGCGCGGTGCGGGAGATTGCGGGCGAACTGGGCCTGTCCGTCGCGTTGAAGCCGGACAGTCAGGACATATGCTTCGTCCCGGACGGCGACTATGCGGGCGTCGTGAAGACATTGCGGCCCGAAGCGGAGAGGGGGGGCGAGATCGTCCATGTCGACGGCCGCGTCCTGGGCCGACACAAGGGGCTGATCCATTTCACCGTCGGCCAGCGCAAGGGGCTGGAGATCGGCGGGCAGCCCGAACCGCTCTATGTCATCAGGCTGGAGCCGGATAAGCGCAGCGTGATCGTCGGTCCCCGCACCGAGCTGGCCGTGGGCGAGGCGCGCCTGTCCGGCATCAACTGGATCGGGGGCACCGACCGCTCCGGACCGTTGCTGGCCAAGGTGCGGTCCATGGCAAGGCCCGTCCCCGCACGGCTGGACGGCGAACGCCTGGTCTTCGGGCAGCCCGAATATGGCGTCGCGCCGGGTCAGGCCGCCGTCCTCTATGCGGGCGAACGCGTGCTGGGCGGCGGATGGATCGAGGAAACCGCCTGAGGACAGCGGGCGTTCATCCGTCACTCGCCATGTTGGACGCCATGCCTCCCATCCCCTTGAGCCGCCGCCGGATGCTCCGCCTCGTCGCGGCGGCCGGTGCGATCGCCCTCGCCCCGCGGATCGCGCTGGCCGCACCGTCCGCCTCTTTCACCTCCCGCCGGATCACGGTGCGCGTGCAGGGAACGGGACCGGACGTGCTGCTGGTCCCCGGCCTGGGCAGCGGGCCTGCCGTCTGGTCCGCCCTGACCCGCGACCTGCCCGACTATTGCTGGCACCTGATCCATGTGAAGGGCTTTGCGGGCCTGCCTGCCGAGGCCAATGGGCAGGGCGAGCTGATCACGCCGCTGACCGACGAGATCCTACGCTATATCGGCGAAGCCCGTCTCAGCGCGCCGCCGGTCATCGGCCACAGCATGGGCGGCACGCTGGCCATGCTCATGGCCCTGCGCCAGCCCGCGCGGGTGGGACGGCTGATGGTGGTCGACATGCTGCCCGCGCCGGCCGGACTGATCGGCGGGACAGCGCAGGGCATGGGCTTCTTCGCCAAGCAGCTTCGTCAATATTTCACGGGGACCGAAGCCGGGCGGCGCGCCTTTGCGCGGATATTGCAGGATGCGACGCCCAGCGGCCGGGACAGCGATCCGGACGTGATCGCCAATGCGCTGGACGAGCTGGCCGCCATCGACCTCGGTCCACGCCTCGCTTCCTTGCGGCAACCGCTGACGGTCGTGCCTGCGCTGCCCGCCGACACCGGCACCGCATCGACCTTGCTGGCCCAGACGCGTAGCGCCTACACCCCCGTCCGCACCGCGCGAATCGTGCCCGTCCAGCCGAGCGGCCATATGGTCATGTTCGACCAGCCCGCCAAATTCGCGGGCATTGTCCGCAGCTTTCTCAACGCTATTTCACATCTGCCATGACTTGATTCCGCCCCGCACGACCTTAACAGCGCAGGAACCGGACCGAAGGTGAAAATGCAGGGACGACAGCGCAATGACGGGTAGCCTACTTCTGGTCGCGCAGGCGCTGCTTTATTTCTCGATCATGGCCGTCCTGTTCCGCGCGCGGCGTACCATGGGCATGGGCGTCTTCGTCTGCGCGCTGGGCGTCATGCATTTCCTTGAAACCTATCTGGCCGCGGTATTCTTCATCCAGCTGCCTTTCGGTCTCATCTCCCCCGGCTCCACGGTGATGTTCGCGGGCAAGCTGGCCATGATCCTGATGCTCTACATCAGCGAGGATGCGGAGACGGTGCGCCAGCCCATTTACGGACTGCTGGTGGGCAACTGCCTGATGGTCGCGCTGGCGGGGATATTGCGCTTCTACACGCCGATGGAACTGCCGGGCGGGCTACGACCCGATCTCGGCCTTCTCGATCAGCTCGGCGCGCTGATGATCTGGGGCACGGTCATCCTGTTCATCGACAGCATCGCGATGATCCTGCTCTACGAGCGGATGGAGCGCCGGTTCGGCCGGTCGCTCTTCCCCCGCGCCGCGCTATCTCTGGTGGTGATATTGAGCTTCGACCAGATCGCTTTCTTCGCGGGCCTGCATTTCATGACCGGTACGCCCCTCGCCGCGCTGGCAGGCGGATGGATGGCCAAGATGGGAGCAGCCCTGCTCTATGCCGGGCTGATCACCGCCTATCTCCATATGTTCGACCATCAGGGTCAGGCAGGTGCGCATGCGGGCGATCATCGCCTGGCCGACATCTTCGCCAAGCTGACCTACCGCCACCGCTATGAGGCGTTGCTGCGCGACAGCGGCACGGATGCGCTGACCGGCGTGCTCAACCGGGGCCAGTTCGAAGCGGTAGCGCCGCAGGACGTCCCGCGCGCGATCGGCCAGGGCCGGTCCATCAGCCTGACCATCGTCGACGTAGACCATTTCAAGCAGATCAATGACCGCTATGGCCATGTCGCGGGCGACGACGTGTTGCGCCGCATCGCGCAGGCGCTGCGCGACGGCGTGCGAGCGGACGACCGCATCTATCGCTATGGCGGGGAAGAATTCGTGATCTTGTCGGAAGGCATGGGACATGATGCGGCCATCGCCCATGCGGAAAGGCTGCGCGTGGCGGTGCCCGCAGCTTTCGGCACCGCGATGGCCGTCATACCCACGGTCAGCATCGGCGTGGCGACCGCACCGGACGACGGCGCCAATCTTGTCTCATTGCTCGCCCATGCCGATCGCCACCTCTACGAGGCAAAGCGGGCCGGGCGGAACCGGGTCGTTGGCAACAGCTCCATTTCGGAAAGCCCCATCTGACGAGAGACAGTATCAGGACGGATCTGTCAGAGCGAGAAACCGGACGCCACCAGCGAGCCGGTCAATGGCCCAGCACGGCCGGCATGGTCACGGGACCAGAATGGTGTCTTCCGCGCGCTCCAATGTTTCCGGGTAGTCGATGGTGTAATGAAGGCCGCGGCTTTCCTTGCGCTTGAGCGCGGCGCGGACGATGAGGCGCGCGACCTCCAGCAGGTTGCGCAGTTCGATCAGGTCGGGCGTGACCCGGAAATTACCGTAATATTCGTCCACCTCCTGCGCGAGAAGGTCGATGCGATGCTTGGCGCGCTCAAGCCGCTTGGTCGACCGGACGATGCCAACATAGTCCCACATGAACCGGCGGATTTCCTTCCAGTTGTGCTGGACGATGACCTCCTCGTCGGAATCGGTCACGCGGCTCTCGTCCCACGGCCGGATGGGCGGGGGTGCTGGCAGGTCGGCCCAGTTCGCGCGGATATGATTCGCAGCCGCCTCTCCGAAGACGAGGCATTCGAGGAGGGAATTGGAGGCGAGGCGGTTGGCGCCGTGCAGGCCGCTCTCCGTCACCTCCCCCGCCGCATAGAGGCCGGGCAGATCGGTGCGCCCGTCGAGATCGATGACGACGCCGCCGCAGGTATAATGCTGCGCGGGAACGACAGGGATCGGCTCCTTCGTGATATCGATGTCTAGGTCGAGCAGCCGCGCATAGATGGTCGGGAAATGCTCCATGATGAAGTCGCGCGGCTTGTGGCTGATGTCGAGATGGACATAATCGAGACCAAGGCGCTTGATTTCATGGTCGATGGCGCGTGCCACGATGTCGCGCGGCGCCAGTTCGCCGCGCTTGTCGAAACGGTCCATGAAGCGCTTTCCGCCGCCGGGCACGCCGGGAGGCAGCTTCAGCTTGCCGCCCTCCCCCCGCACCGCCTCCGTTATGAGGAAATTCTTGACCTCCAGATTATAGAGGCAGGTGGGATGGAACTGGGTCATCTCCATGTTGGAGACGCGGCAGCCCGCGCGCCAGGCCATGGCGATGCCGTCGCCCGATGCCCCGCGCGGCGCGGTCGAGAAGAGATAGGCGCGGCCCGCACCGCCGGTGGCGAGGATCGTCGCCCGGCCCAGCAGCGCATCGACATGCTTCGTCTTGCGGTTGAAGGCATAGACGCCCCAGACATGCCCGTCGCCCGAGAAGCGCTCGCCATGACGGGAGGTGATGAGGTCGATGGCGACCATGTCGGCCATCAGCGTGATATTGGGATTGGCCTCTGCCGCCGCGACCAGCGCGCGCTGCACGGCCGCGCCGGTGGCATCGTCCACATGGACGATGCGGCGATGGCTATGCCCGCCCTCCCGCGTCAGGTGCCAGCGCTCGCCGAACTCCTCGCCATTGTTGAAGGGGACGCCCAGTTCCGCCAGCCGCTCGATGGCGGCGGGCGCCTCGGAAACGACGAATTCCACGGTTGCCCGGTCGTTGAGGCCCGCGCCCGCGACCATCGTGTCCTCGACATGATTCTCGAAGCTGTCCCCCGCATCCAGCACCGCCGCGATGCCGCCCTGCGCCCAATTGGTCGAGCCGCCGTCCAGCGCGCCCTTGGCCAGGACGAGCACTTTCTTGTCCTGCGCCAGATTGATCGCGGCAGTCAGGCCCGCGGCGCCGGAACCGATGATGATGACGTCGTAATTGCGGCTGGCCATGATCGCTGAACTACACTCCTGTCAGGGCTTGCGCCCTCTCATGCCGTCGCCCGGGTGAGGTTGAGGAACACATCCTCCAGATCAGGCTCGCGAGTCGAGACCTCGACGATATCGAAGCCCTCCGCCTGCACCGCCGCCAGCACCTGACCTGCATTGGCGCGGTCCTTTCGGTAGGTGATGGCGAGGGTGCGCCCGGCCCCCTCCACTTTCTCGAACAGGCCGGTCTCGGGCAGGACAGTGATGTCGCGGTCGACGATGATCTCGACCACCTTCTCCTGCGCCATGCCCACCAGTTCACGCGTCGGCTTATCGGCGATCACGCGGCCATGGTTGATGATCGCGATGCGGTCGCACAGTTCCTCGGCTTCCTCCAGATAATGGGTGGTGAGGACGATAGTGACACCCTGCTCGTTGAGCGAGCGGACATAGGCCCAGAGCTGGCGGCGAAGTTCGATGTCCACGCCCGCGGTCGGCTCGTCCAGCACGAGGATCGGCGGCGAGTGGACCATCGCCTTGGCCACCATCAGCCGCCGCTTCATGCCGCCCGAGAGGGTGCGTGCATAGGCATTCGCCTTGTCCGCGAGATGGACGGCCTCCAGCAGTTCCATCGACCGCCGCTTCGCCTTGGGCACGCCATAATAGCCCGCCTGATTCTCCAGCGTCTCAATGGGCGTGAAGAATGGATCGAACAGGATTTCCTGATTGACGATGCCGATGGAATATTTGGCGTTGCGCGGATTGGCGTCGATGTCGAAGCCCCAGATGCTGGCGCGGCCACTCGTTTTCGACACGACGCCCGCCAGGATGTTGATGAGCGTCGACTTGCCGGCGCCATTGGGACCGAGCAGGCCGTAAATCTGTCCTCGCGCTATGGTCAGCGAAACATCGTCAAGCGCCCGCTTGCCGCCCTGATAGGTCTTGCAAAGCCCCTCAATCTCTATGGCGGCGTCAGTCATGCTGCGCTGTCTGGCGCACCCGCGACCAGAGCGCAATAGTGCGCGGCATCGTCGAACTGCGCGCGGCGCAAGGCTGTGCGGGCCACCGCCTCCGCATCCTCGCCCCATTGGCGAGCCTGCCATTCCTCGTCCACATGGGCGGCGGACCAGAGCTGGTCGGGCGAGAGGCGCCCCTCGATCAGGGCCAGCGCCCCCAGAAGCGTGCCGCCGATCGACACTATGGTGGAGAGGCCCGATAGCAGCCAGGGGTCGAGCGCGCGGACGGCAGCGCTCAATTGCTCGACCGTCTCGACAGGCTGGTTCACAGGCATGATGCCGCTGGTGACGGCGAAGGCCACGCCATAGCGCTCCCGCGCCCAGTCGAGAAGCGGGTCCCACAGGCGCGCCTGCTCGGCGGCCAGCTCCACCGGATCGCCGGCCCGGTAACAGAAGAGGTCGCTGCCGCCATAATCCGTTATCGTCCTCGCGAATCCCGTCACATCGGGCAGCACCCGGTCGATGGTCGCATTGGCAAAGCCCGTGACCGGCATGGTCGCGGGGTCGATCCTCTCTCCCTGCGCCGACCATTCGGAAACGATGGCGGCGGCGAGCGCGGCACCGGGCACGGCCAATGGCGCGCGCGCGGGGGTCTTCACAGCCCGGCCGTCCAGAAGGATGCGATGCAGGCCGCTCCCGGCATCATGCTCGGAAAGGGCGAGGGTATAGAAACGTTTCATGGGCCTATTTCTGTTTGGGGGTGGCGAAGGCGCGCAGCAGGACGCGGGGAATGACCACCATCTGGAAGAAGCCGACGATCACAACGATCATGCCCATGATCCGCGCCTTTCGCCCCGATACCCAGCCGAAATGCTGTTGCGCGATGGCTATGCCGAAGACGAGGATGAGCGCGCCCGACAGGCGGAAGATACCGATGGCGAAGAAGCGCTGGCGCGCGGAGCGGGCCGCCATATCGGCATCGGGCAGCGGGGTCGGCGGCGTTTCTTCTGGCGCGGGATCGGTCATGGCAGGCCGATATGGCGCCCCAGTTCCGGACTGTCCATGGCGACGCTCGCCGCGCCGGCCGAGAAGAGAAGGTCCGGAGCGTGATAGCCCCAGCCGACGCCCAGTCCGCGCACGCCTGCCCCGACGGCCATCGCCATGTCGAAGCTGGTGTCGCCGATCATGATCGTATTCTCCCGCTCCGCCCCGACATCGCACATCGCCTGGTCGATCATGCCGGGATGCGGCTTGCTGGGATGACGGTCCGCGGTCTGGAGCGTGACGAAGCGGCCCATCAGGCCATGCACCTCCAGGCAATGGGCAAGGCCCCGGTCCGAATTGCCGGTCGCGATGCCGAGGAGCCAGCCATCCGCCTCCAGCCGGTCGAGCAGGTCGGCAATGCCGTCGAAAAGGGGTTCGCCCAGTTCGCCCCGCGCCCGCATGCCTTGGAAATGGGACTTGTAGTTTTCCGCCAGATGGATGTGCAGCGCGTCCGATTCGCCAGGCAGCAGCGCAGCGATGGCCTGCACGAGCGAGAGGCCGACGATGGAGAGGGTCCGCGCCCTTGTGGGCGGCACGAGACCGGCCGCTGTGAACGCACCGTCCATGGCCGCCACGATATTGTGCTGGCTGTCGACCAGCGTTCCGTCGCAGTCGAAAATGGCGAGCTTGAGGGTCATATATGACGAAGTTCCTGCGCCATGTCCGCCTGGCCGAGCGCATCCATTGCATCGGCAACGGCAAGGCGTGCGGCCTCCGGCTTGTTCTGGTTGAGCTTGCGCGTGCCGCGCCAGTCGGTGACGCTCAGGGTGAAGGCCGCGATTCCGCGCATCATCTTCTCGGCGGAACCCGGCCTCATCTTGGCGCGCGTCCAGGCGGACTTGGGCGCGAGGCGGCGCTCATGCTCCGCCGACAACGCATCGATGAGGGGCAGCAATGCGTCATCCGGTTCGCGGCGCACCTGTCCCTGCAACTCCACCGCGATATAGTTCCAGGTGGGCACCTGATCGTCCAGGCCATACCAGTCCGGACTGACATAGGCATCCGGCCCCTGCGCCGTGAACAGCGCCTCCACCCCGTCCAGATGCGCGGTCAGGGCATTGCCACGTGCCAGATGGAAGGCGATCCGGTCATCGCCCTGCCAGATGACCGGCACATGGGCGACACGCGGCCCCTCCGGCGTCATGGCGAACAGCGCGCCGAAGGACCGCTCCGCCACGAAGGCGCGCATCGCGTCGCGGTCCTGCCAGTGGAAAGCGGCGGTGGGGTGCATCAGCGCTTCTTGCCGCGCGCGGGCGCGCCGGGCCTGGAGGGGCCGGAGCGCGACCGGCCGCCGGAG
>JASGGS010000176.1:0-8955 GCA_047602685.1 Sphingobium sp. | reverse complement strand
GGAGGCGCTGCCGCGCGGCGGCAAGGCGGTGGCCGGGCGCCTGCTGGAAGGGGCCAGCCCCACCGACGAGAATGCGTTCAAGCTGCCGCTGGTCGAACGCACGCTCGATTGGGTGCTGGAAGAGGCGAGGGGCTGATCCGTCATGAAGTTCGACACGCCCGCCACCACCAATCCCATCGACCGGATGCGGATTGTCGGCCAGCCCGTGGACCGCATCGACGGTCCGCTCAAGACCACGGGCCATGCGCCCTATGCCTATGAACGGCACGACGTGGCGGACGGGCAGGCCTATGGCGTCATCCTGGGCGCGGCCATCGCCAAGGGGCGCATCGGCGCGATGCACCTCGACGCCGCGCGCGCCGCGCCCGGCGTCATCGCCATCGTCACGCATGAGAATGCGGGCAAGCTCGACAAGGCGCGGAGCCATACCGCCCATCTGCTCGGCGGCCCGCGGGTGGAGCATTATGATCAGGCCATCGCTCTGGTCGTGGCGGAGAGTTTCGAGCAGGCGCGCGCCGCCGCCCGCCTGATCCGCGTCGATTATGACCGCGCGCCCGGCCAATATGACCTCGCCGGGGCGAAGGCGTCGGCGGTCAGGCCGAAGGATGACGATGCCGATACGGCGGTCGGCGATTTCGAGGGCGCCTTCGCCAGCGCGCCGGTCAGGATCGACCGCACCTATACCACGCCGGACCAGTGCCATGTGATGATGGAGCCGCATGCGACCGTCGCCGCCTGGAACAGGGAGGATGGGGTGGACAGGCTCACCCTCTGGACCTCCAACCAGATGATCGCATGGGCCGTGCGCGACATTGCGAAGACGCTGATGATCCCGCCGGAGACGGTGCGCGTCGTCTCCCCTTATATAGGCGGCGGCTTCGGGTCGAAGCTGTGGGTGCGCGCCGATGCGCTGCTGGCGGCGCTGGGCGCGCGGGCGGCGGGCAGGCCGGTCAAGGTGGCGCTCAGCCGGCCGCAGTCGGTCAACAACACCACCCATCGCCCCGCGACCATCCAGCGCATCCGCATCGGCACGGCGCGGGACGGGCGCATCGTCGCCATCGGCCATGAAAGCTGGTCGGGCGACCTGCCCGGCGGCAAGCCGGAGACGGCGGTGCAGCAGACGCGCCTCCTCTATGCGGGCGCCAACCGCATGACCGCGACCCGGCTGGCGACGCTGGACCTGCCGGAGGGGAATGCGATGCGCGCGCCGGGCGAGGCGCCGGGCCTCATGGCGCTGGAGATCGCGATGGACGAGATGGCGGAGAAGCTGGGGCTGGACCCCATTCGCTTCCGCATCCTCAACGACACGCAGGTCGATCCCGAAAATCCGGAGCGGCCCTTTTCCCAGCGCCGCCTGATCGCATGCCTGGAACAGGGCGCGGAGCGTTTCGGCTGGTCGCGGCGCAGCGCCAGGCCGGGCGCGGTGCGCGACGGGCGCTGGCTGGTCGGCATGGGCGTCGCGGCGGCGTTCCGCAACAACCTGCTCGGCAAGTCGGCGGCGCGCGTCGCGCTGGAAAGGGACGGGCGGATCATCGTCTCCACGGACATGACCGACATCGGCACGGGCAGCTATACCATCATCGCGCAGACGGCGGCGGAGACCATGGGCGTGCCGCTGGACCGGGTGGAGGTGCGGCTGGGCGATTCCCGCTTCCCCGTCTCTGCCGGATCGGGCGGGCAATGGGGCGCCAACAACTCGACCGCGGGCGTCTATGCCGCCTGCATGAAATTGCGGGAGGCGGTGGCGCGTCAGCTTGGCTTCAATTCGGACGAGGCGGACTTCACGGACGGCGAGGTGCGCCAGGGCAATCGCCGGGCGAAGCTGGCCGACGCGGCCGGGGAGGCGGGCCTCGTCGCGGAGGACCGCATCGAATATGGCACGCTCGACAAGAGCTACCAGCAATCGACCTTCGGCGCGCATTTCGTGGAGGCGGCGGTGGACAGGGCGACGGGCGAGGTGCGGCTGCGGCGCATGCTGGCGGTCTGCGCGGCGGGCCGCATCCTCAATCCGAAGACGGCGCGCAGCCAGGTCATCGGCGCCATGACCATGGGCGCGGGCGCCGCGCTGATGGAGGAGGCGGCGGTGGATCGGCGCTTCGGCTTCTTCGTCAACCACGACCTTGCGGGCTATGAGGTGCCGGTCCATGCCGACATTCCCCATCAGGATGTGGTCTTCCTGGGCGAGACCGATCCCATATCCTCGCCGATGAAGGCGAAGGGGGTGGGGGAACTCGGCATTTGCGGCGTGGCGGCGGCGATCGCCAATGCGGTCTATAATGCCTGCGGCGTGCGCGTGCGCGACTATCCGATCACGCTGGACAAGATCATCGGCCACCTGCCGGCGGCGTGAAGGGGGAAGGGGAGGCGCCTTCCGGAGCCTCCCGCTTTCTCTCAATAGCGCGCGCGGAAGCTGGCGAAGAAGCTGCGGCCCGGCTCCGGGAATCCGTCGGTCAGAATGACATTCTGGTCGAACAGGTTCCTCGCGCCCACGCCCAGCGTCACCTGCGGCAGCACCTCATAATCGATGCGGATCGCGCCATTGGCATAGGCGCCCGTCTCATAATAGACGGGAATGTCGGCATTGGCGGTCGCGACGGTCACGGTTGTGCGGCTCGACGCCACCTCGATGCTCGGCACTATGGTCAGCTTCTCGACGGGTTTCCACGAAATATAGGCGAAACCCTTGTGGTCCGGCACGTCGGTCAGGCGGAACTGGCGGATGAAGCCGCCAATGGGCGCCGTCCCGACATCGAAATCGCGATGGATATAGCTGTAGTTCGCGCCCAGTTGCAGCGACGGGGTGATCTGCGCGTCCAGGCCGATCTCGCCGCCATAATAGTCGGCCGACCCGATATTCTCGCGCCGGTTGAGGCTGGCCGCCGTGCGCACCGTCACCAGCGCGTCGGTCAGATGGCTGTAGAAGATCGCGCCCGACGCCCGCACCGGTCCGAACCGCCGCGCGCCGCCAATCTCGAAATTGGTGGCCCGCTCCGGCTGGAGATAGGGATTGGGATCGGCGCTGCCAAACTGGCTGCTGAACCGCTCGAAGATGGTCGGGAAGCGCACGCGCGAGGAGATGCTGGCATAGGCGCCGCTGCCGTCCTCGCCCGTCCAGTCGAGGCGGCCCTGCGCGTTCCACCCGTCGGCGTTGATGAGGGGGAAGCTGTAGAGGCCGCGCGCCGTCGAATATTCCTCCGCCCGCGCCGTGTCGCGCCAGTCATAGCTGCCGCCCAGCGTCAGGCGCAGCCTGTCCGACAGGTCCAGCCGGTTCTCGATGGCAACGCTCCATGTGTTCTCGACATTGCGCTGATTGGGCTCCAGCGTGGGGGACGCCGATTCCGGCGCGCCCGTCTGCTGCTCATTATGCTCGTCCCGGCGGTAATGGACGGCGACGCTCAGCGTGTCGCGCCCCGTCAGATGGGCGTCGAGCTGCACCGACCCGCCATAGGCATTGTCGCTATAAGGGCTGTCGAAGCTGCGCCCCAGGCGCTGCGACGTCTGGGTCCAGTTGTCCCAGCTTTTCAGCATATTGTAGAATTCATTATAATAAGCGCGCGTCTTGAGCGTCGCCGTGTCGCCCAGCGCGGTGGTGGACAGGAAATAGAGGCTGTCGATATTCCATTCCGGCCAGCTCCAGTCGCGCAGGGAGGTGTTGGCGCGGTCGGTGATGTGGATCGGCGCGTTGCGGGCGCCCTCCTGCCTTGTATAGCTCACCGAATATTCGTCGGTCGCATTGGGGGTGAAGCCCAGCTTCACGTTGAGGCGCCAGTCCTCCGTCTTCGAGTTGTTGCGCGGGCTGCCATCCTCGTTGATGGTGGGCCGGAAGCCGCTGGCCAGGTCCCAATGGTCGCGGAAATTGCGCGCGAAGCTGGCCTGCGCATACCATTTGTCCTGCCGCGTGCCGATCAGGCCATAGACATTGTAGCCGCCATAATTGGCGTCATGGTCGAGGTTCAGCGTGCCGCCGGCCTCCGCCTCGATCGCCTTGGTCGGCTTGCGCGTGACGAGGTTGATCGCACCGCCCATCGCGCCCGGCCCGTCGAGCACGGAGGCATATCCCTTGGCCACCTGCACCTCCGCTATGTCGGCGGTCAGGAAGCGGCCGAAGTCGAGCCGGTTGTCGGCGGGCAGGTAGACGCGGATGCCGTCGATGGACAGCGGCACCTGGAACCGGTCGAACCCGCGCACGAAGATCAGCCGCTCGTTGCGTGACCCGCCGCTGTTGGAGGCGCTGACGCCGGGGATCAGGTTCACCGCGTCGTCCAGCGTCTGCCGGTTGAAGGTCAGCATCGCCTCGCCGCTCAGCGTCGACTGGCCGATGCTGATGTCGTCGTCCGTCTTCGGCCCGACCACGGTGATCTGGCCGAGGGTGAAGGCGTCGTCCCGGCCCTCCGCGGACGCCGTTTGCGCTGCCGCGGGCACCGTTTGCGCTGCCGCGGGCAGGGCGAGGACGAAGGAAGCCGTGGCCGCGAGTGCGGTGGAGAAGCGCATGAAAATTACCCCTTGTATCGCTGTTCGAGCGACGGTTCATCTTGTTGTGCGAGTCGCTATATCCCGCCATATATAGCCGGGATTCGGAAGGGAAGGGCGTTATGGGAATTTGGGACAGGGCTATCGCCGGGGTTTGCGCCGGGGCGGGCATCGCGGCCGGGGCGGCCATGCTGCTGCTGGGAACGGGGCCTGTGGCCGCGCAGGGCATGCCCCATGAGGGCGCGCATGAGCATGCCGCCGCGCCGGTGGACTGCGCGCTCGCCCGCATCGCCCCGCCGCCGGAGCTGGCGGGCTGGAATGGCCGCGCGCCCGCTCCGGCGGCGCGCGACGCGAAGGGATTGAAGACGGCCGTGCTGACCGTCGGCCGCGCGGTGGATGCCCGCCTCGCCCGGACGGCGGATGTCCGTTACGTGCTGCGCCCCGAAAAGCCCGGCGGCTCCGTCAGCTATGGCGGTCTCTTCGCCTTCGACGTGAAGGAGGCGGGGATCTATCGCGTCGCCCTCGGCTCCGGCGCGTGGATCGACCTGCTGCGGGACGGCAAGGCGATCCAGTCCACCAATCATGGCCATGGCCCGGACTGCACGGGCATTCGCAAGATGGTGGACTTCCCGCTCGCCCCTGGCCGCCATGTCCTGCAACTCGCCGCCAATGGCGCGGAGACGCTGCCGGTGATGATCGCGCGCCTGCCCTGAAAGGCGCTCCCGTGCGGTTCCTGCTCCTCGCCCTGCTGGTCCTGTCCGGCATCGCCGCCGCACGCGCGCCAGAATGGCGGTGGAACCTGCCGGAGGGTATCGCCCCTCCGCCGGTCCCGGCCGACAATCCGATGAGCGCGGCCAAGGTGGAGCTGGGCCGCCGCCTCTTCTACGATGCCGACCTCTCCATCGACGGCACCATGGCCTGCGCCGCTTGCCATGAGCAGAAGCGCGGCTTCGCGGACGGCAATCGCACGCGTGCCGGCGTCCATGGCGATCCCGGCCGCCGCAACGTGCCCGGCCTCGCCAATGTCGCCTGGCTCGCGCCGCTGACCTGGGCCGACCCGCGCCAGTCCACGCTGGAGGCGCAGCTGCTGGTGCCCGTCCTCGGCGACCATCCGGTCGAGATGGGGATGAAGGGGCAGGAGGCGGAGATCGCCCGGCGCCTCGCCCGCGACCCCTGCTATCGCCGCATGTTCCGCGCCGCCTTCCCCGAACGGCGCGGCGCCATCGACATGGGCACGGTCGCCAGGGCGGTCGCCGCCTTCGAGCGGACGCTCCTCTCCTTCGGCAGCCCCGCCGACCAGTATCGCGCGGGCGACGCCGCCGCCCTGTCCGGACCGGCGCGGCGGGGCGCCGCCCTGTTCGAGGCCGCCTGCGCCTCCTGCCATGCCGGGCCGCACTATAGCGACAATGCCTTCCACCGGATCGAACCGCCCACCGGGGAGGATCGCGGCCTGATCGAGGTGACGGGCCGGGCGGAGGATGCGGGCGCCTTCCGCACGCCGGGCCTGCGCAACGTGGCTCTGGGCGCGCCCTATTTCCATGACGGCGGCGCGCCGGACCTCGCCGCCGCCATCGACCGCCATCGCCTCGCCGTCGTCCCCGCCGACCGGGACGCGCTGGTCGCCTTCCTGCAAGCGCTCACCGATCCCGGCTTCGTCACCGATCCGCGCTTCGCCCTGCCGGACAGGGCCTGCGGCAAGCCCTTATAGCGCCACCACCTCGTTCGCCAGCCGGTCGATCTCCGCCCGGTCATGGCTGACATAGAGTATGGGCAGCCCGATCTCGTCCCGTATGCGCTCGATCACCCGCAGGATCTCCTCCCGCCGCGCGAAGTCGACGGAGGAGAGCGGCTCGTCCATCAGCAGGAATCGCGGTCCCGACAGCAGCGCCCGGCCGATGGCGACACGCTGCGCCTCGCCGCCCGACAGGGTGCGCGGCCAGCGGTCGAGCAGATGCCCGATGCCCAGAAAGGCGACCGCCTCGTCCAACGTCATCCACCGATGCTCCGGCGCGGCGCGCTTCCAGCCATAGAGCAGGTTCGCCCTGACCCGCCGATGGGGAAAGAGGCGCCCGTCCTGAAACACATAGCCCGCCCGGCGCCGCTCCGGCGGTAGGTCGATCCGCGCGCGATCGTCGAACAGCGCCTCGCCCGCCACCCTGATGCGGCCCGCATCCGGGCGCAGCAGCCCCGCCACCATGTTGAGGATGCTCGTCTTGCCCTTGCCCGACGGCCCGAACAGCGCGGTGACGCCCGGCCCGGTGGAAGCCGTCAGGCGGATACGCGCTTTTCCCAGGCGGCGGATGACGTCTATCTCAAAGGACATGGCCGCCCCGTCCCGAACCCGCGCGGCGCGACAATGTTTCGGACAGCATCAGCGCCGCCAGCGACAGCAGGGCGGCGATGATGGCGAGGCGGGTGACGATGGCTTCGCCGCCCGGCACCTGCAACGCGCTGTATATGGCCAGCGGCAGGGTGCGCGTCTCGCCCGGTATGTTGGAGACGAAGGTGATGGTCGCCCCGAACTCCCCGATGGAGCGCGCGAAGCCCAGCACGATCCCCGCCAGCACGCCCGGCAGGCAGAGGGGCAGGGTGACCGTCAGGAAGGTCCGCGCCGGTCCCGCGCCCAGCGTGCGCGCCGCCCCCTCCAGCCTGCGGTCGACCGCTTCGAGGGACAGCCGGATCGCCCGGACCATGAGGGGGAGGGCCATGACGGCGGCGGCCAGCGCCGCGCCGGTCCACCGGAACATGACGCTGATGCCGAGAACCTGACCGAGGAAACGCCCGGCAGGCCCCTGATTGCCGAAGGCGAGGAGGAGGAGCCAGCCCGTCACCACCGGCGGCAGGACGAGGGGGAGGTGGACGATCCCGTCCAGCAGCAGCTTGCCCGGAAACCGCCCCCGCGCCAGCAGCCAGGCGAGCGCGAAGGCGAGCGGCAGCGTGGCCCCCACCGCGACCGTCCCGACCTTCAGGGACAGGAGGATGATCTCCCATTCTTCGGCGGACAATCGCGCCATCCTATTGCGCGGTGAAGCCGTAGCGGGTGAAGATCGCCTTGCCCTCGCGGGAGATCAGGAAGCGGCGGAACGGTTCCGCGTCCCGGTTGCCCGCGCTCTTGAGGAGGGCGATGGGATAGGTGATCGGCGGATGGCTGCCAGCCGGGAAGGTGCCGACGACGCGCACCCCCTTCGACGCCAGCGCGTCCGTGGCGTAGACGATGCCATAGGGCGCCTCGCCCCGCTCGACGAGGGTGAGGGCGGCGCGGACATTCTCGGCGCGGGCGACCTTGCCCTCCACCGCCGCCCAGACGCCCAGGCTGCTGAGCGCGGCCTTGCCATATTTGCCCGCGGGTACCGCGTCCGGGTCCGCCATGGCGAGGCGGCCGTTGCCCAATGCCCTTGCCAGCGGGAAGCCGCGCCCGATGCTCATGGGCCGTGCCCTTGCGGCGGGGGCGACCAGCACCAGCCTGTTGGACAGGAAGGAGACGCGGGTGCCCGGCCGGACGAGGCCCCTGGCCGCCACGTCGTCCATCCACGGCTCGTCGGCGGAGATGAAGATGTCGGCGGGCGCGCCCGCGCCGATCTGCCGGGCCAGCGCCGACGATCCTGCGAAGGAGATGACGGGGCGCGGATGCCTCTTCGCCGTCCAGATATCGGCCGCCTCCGTCAGCGATTCCTGGAGGCTCGCGGCGGCCAGCACCAGCGGCCCCTTGTCCTGCGCGCGGGTGGCCGGGGACGCCGCCATCAGGAGGAGCGGCAGGGACAGGAACAGGCGGCGGGCGATGCGGGTCATGACGGCTCCCATGGCGTTATGGCCGGATATATACAGCGCTGCCCGGCCACGCCAGCGGGCGATGGGGAAGGGTCGCGATTGGGTAGGGAAGCCAGTGAGCTTTTACGCCTTCTGCGACGGCTTCGGTTCCGCCAGCATGGCGCTTTTCAGCGCATCCCAGCCCTCGTCCCGCGCCGCCTCCGCGATGCGCCGCTCCAGCGCGCGATAGCGGTCCAGCACCTCGCGGCCCAGGGCGGTGAGGCGCGCCCCGCCGCCCTGCGTCCCGCCCGCCGCCGTCTCGACCAGCGGCGCCTTCCAGCAGCGGTTCATCGTGTCGACCAGCATCCATGTCCGCCTGTAGCTCATGCCCAGCGCGCGCCCGGCGGCGGAGATGGAGCCTTCCTTTCCGATGGCCTCCAGCAGGCTCGCCTTGCCCGGCCCCATGGCGATCTCCTCCCCGCAATATAGGCGGGTCTTGATGCTCAGTCTGTCATGCGCGCTCTTGTCGGTCATGCCCGCATCCTAGCGGACAAGCCCGCCGCCTGTCATGGGGGCGAAAGCGCCACGCGCCGCCCGATGCCGACGGCCTCCAGAAAGGCCTCGTCATGGCTGACCACGACCAGCGCCCCATCATAGGCGGCAAGGCCCCGCTCGATGGCCTCTATGGACTCGATGTCGAGATGGTTGGTCGGCTCGTCCAGCAGCAGGAGGGGCGGG
>JASGGS010000175.1:0-8960 GCA_047602685.1 Sphingobium sp. | reverse complement strand
CGAAACGGCGTCGCGCGCGCTTGCGATATGCTCATGACTGAGGGAGCCGGCGGCGGACATCTTCTTCACCGGTGACATCGTGCCCGTCCGCGCGGCCATAGCCGCGCTGGGCCTGCCGGTCGACTTCGCCGTGCAGGACGGCGCGCAGCGAGAGAAGAAGCTGCTGGTCGCGGACATGGACTCGACCATGATCACCATCGAATGCATTGACGAACTGGCCGACTATGCCGGGATCAAGCCGCAGATCGCGGAGGTGACGGAGCGGGCCATGCGCGGCGAGCTGGATTTCTCCGCCGCCCTGACGGAACGCGTGGCGCTGCTCAAGGGCCTGGACGACAGCGTGATCGACATCTGCCGGGCGGAACGGGTGAAGCTGACGCCGGGCGCGAGGACGCTGATCCGGACGCTGCGCGCGCGGGGCGCGCATACGGTGCTGGTCTCGGGCGGCTTCACCCGTTTTGCCGAGCCTGTGGCGGCGGAAATCGGCTTCAACCGCGCCATCGCCAATGTGCTGGGCATTGCCGACGGCAAGCTGACGGGCACGGTCGAATTCCCCATCGTGGATGCGGAGCGCAAGCGGACGGAACTGATGGCGCATGCGCAGAAGCTGGGCATCGACCTGCACGAGACGATCGCGATCGGGGACGGCGCCAACGATATTCCGATGATCGAGGAAGCGGGCCTCGGCATCGCCTTCCACGCGAAGGAAAAGGCGCGCGCCGCCGCCGACGCGGCGATCAGCCATGGCGACCTGACCGTCCTCCTCCACATGCTGGGCATATCCAGGGCGGAGTGGGTCGAGGGCTGAACGCGCGTCCCCTCAGTCGCGGCGGCCCATCAGCAGAACCGTGTCGCAATCGCCATGATCGTCGAAACGGGTCAGCAGTTCGAGGAAGCCGTAACGGTGGAACAGCCGGACGACCTCGGCCAGCGGATATTCGTTCATCTGCATGACCGGAGCGTCCGCCTGCCTGCCGCTGGCGAGGTTCATCATCGCCTGCCCGCCGGGAACATGGTGCCGTATCGCATAGAGCAGCCGCTGGCGCCGGGTTTGCCGCCGCCGGACGGAGACGTGCAGCGCGCATCCGCCACCGGGAGCGACACGGGACAACAGGCCCTCGATCAACGCCAGGCCGCGCGCGACGGGGATATGCTGGAGGACGATGCAGCTCAGCACGAAGTCGAATGCGCCGTCGGCTTGTGACAGGCTGTCGTCGGAAAGGCGATAGTCGATGGGCAGGCCGCCGCTGTTGGCGCGTGCCTCCGCCAGCATTGCGGAAGAGATGTCGAGGCCGGTGACGGCGGCAAAATGGGTGGCAAGGGGGATGGTGAGCCGTCCCACCCCGCAGCCGAAGTCGAGCGCGCGTCCTCTGGGGATTCCGCCGAAATGCCTGTCCAGCCGGACGAGCAGGTCGTCGACATATGCCCTGCCGCTGGCGAAGAACTCTTCCCGGCTCGCCTCTATTTCCTCGCTCCGGAACCTGGGATGGGTCAGCACGGCATAATAGGGGTCGCGCTCGCCCCAGGCCTTCCAGTTCCGGTCGCTGTCCGCCATGTCAGGCTTGCCGCGCCGCCGTCTCGCGTATCAGGGCGATCATGTTCGGTATGCCCTGCGTCCGGTTGGAGGATAGCTGGTTCCTGAGGTCGAAGGGGGCGAGGGCGCCTTCCATGTCGGCGGTCGCCACCTCTTCGGCTGGTTTGTCCTGGACGGTCAGCAGGACGAGCGCGATGATCCCCTTGGTGATCGCGGCATTGCTGTCCGCCAGGAAATGCAGGCGGCCGTCATCGGTGCGCGTGGGATAGACCCAGACCGCCGCGGAGCAGCCGCGCACCAGCGTCGCGTCGGTCTTGAGCGCGTCGGGCATCGGTTCCAGCTTGCGGCCGAGGTCGATGAGAAGGCGGTATCGCTCATCGGCATCCAGAAACTCATATTCTTCGTATATATCGGCGATGCTGTCGGACATGGTTCCGCGATATAGGCGGACGGGCGCGGGTTGCCAGAGGAAATATGGCCCTGTCCCGAAGCTGCCCTAAAGGTCCACCCCCGCCGCTATCGCCTCCAGCTTGCGGATGCGTTCCTTGAGGTCGGCCATCTCGATCCGTTCGGCGGCGGGCAGGCGGGCGGGGTCGGCTCCACCGGCCGTGGCGGCGAAGCGGTCCAGTTCCGCGCGCTTGAGGTCCAGCCAGCCGCGCCAGCCGCGCAGGGCCGCCACGACCAGCATGGCCAGCGCCGCGAGGGAGGCGAGCGCCATGGAGACATAGAAGAGATGATCCTGATGGGTCATGCGTCAGTCCTTCCGTCCTGGGAAAGCCGTGGCCGGTCAGTCCTGCTGGCGCAGCTTCTCGAACTCGCGCTCCAGCGCGCTGCCGCCGTCCGTGGCCAGGCGTTCGAGCACGGCGACGCGCTCCTTCAGCGCCTTGATCTCCGCGCGCAGAGCCTCATTCTCAGCTTCGGACGCGTGGCCGAATTGCGGGCCGAACCGGGGATCGCGATAGTGGCGCTCGCGGCGCAGGCCGTAGCGGGCGCGCACGATGCTGGCGACCGACACGATGAAGACGATCGCGACGACCATGGAGAAGGGGTTGTTGAACATCGGTCTCTGGCTCCCTGAAAATCTGGCGGATCCGGGCGGTCAGCGCAACGCGTCGATCTCGTCGGACAGGCGCTTGTTGCGGCTGGTATAATATAGCTCGATGTCGGCAAGGCGACGGTCGATGTCGCGGAACTTCGCGCGGACATCCCGCGTCGAGCGGGCGGGGTTGCTGCGCACCCCCTGCCAGAAGCGGGCATCCTCGTCGCTGGCATAGAGGTCGCGCGGTTTGTCCTGCGCGAACCAGGCGGCGAGCAGATAGGCGATCAGCGTCCAGGGGAAGGCGCCCATAAGCGTGATGATGACGGTGCCGATGCGGACCCAGAGCGGATCGAGGCCGGTATAGTCCGCGATGCCGGAACAGACGCCGAGCCATTTGCCATGCGCCTTGTCGAGATAGAATGTGGTGCGGCGGGCGGCCATGTCAGTTCCTCCTGTCGAGGGTGGGGCGGTCGATAGCGTCGTCGTCGGCGGCGGACGGGCGCGCATAGGGCGTGGCCGTGCGATAATGGGGATCGTCGGCGGCGACGATCCGCTCGATGGTGGTCAGGCGCTCCTCCAGCCGGCGGGCGGTTTCGTGGAGCTGGTCCAGCAGCGCCTCGTCCTCCCCCGTGAGGGTCGCCGCCGTCTTCCAGCGGGTGACATAGTGGAGCACCAGCCAGGGCAGGCCGATGAACAGCATGCCCATTATGCCGATGGGCACCATGGCTTCGGCGAAGAACATGGCCTCAGGCCTCCCGGCCGCGGGCGGCCTTCATCGCGGCCAGTTCCGCCTCCACCTGGTCGCTGGCGCGCAGCTCCGCAATCTCCTCCTCCAGCGTTTTGCCCTCGCCGCCGAGGGTCAGCGCCTCCGCGCGGCTTTCGGTGAGGTCGACGCGCCGCTCCAGCATCTCGAAGCGGGAGAAGGCGTCCTGCACCCGCTCGCCCGCATAGAGGTCGCGCATGCGCAGCCGGTTGCGGGCGCTTTCGAGCCGGGCCTGGATGCTGCTCTGCCGGGCGCGGGCCTCGCGCAGCTTGGACTGGAGCTTGGCGATATCCTCCTCCGAGGCGGCGAGGGCGTCGTCCAGGACGGCGATCTCGCCCTTCAGCTCGTCGGCCATGGCGGCGGCCTTCTGCTTCTCCACCAGTGCGGCCTTGGCAAGGTCCTCGCGATCCCGGGAGAGGGCGAGCTGCGCCTTCTCCGTCCAGCTCGCCTGAAGCTGTTCCAGCCGGGCGATGTGGCGGCGCATCTCCTTCTGGTCGGCGATGGTGCGGGCGGCCGAGGCGCGCACCTCCACCAGCGTCTCCTCCATCTCGATGATGATCATCCGGATCATCTTGGCGGGGTCTTCCGCCCGGTCGAGCAGGTCGGTGACATTGGCGGCGATGATGTCGCGGGTGCGGGAAAAGATGCTCATGTCCTGACTCCGAACGGCAAGGGCATGGACGCCCCGGTTCCATGGCCTTGGTATTGCAGGGAGCGTGCCAGTTGCCGGAAAGCGCCAAAAGCTCACGGGCTTCCCTACCTAAATACGGATTTGGTGGGTATGTTATTGCCAAATATTAGTGAATAATGCTAAATATTGGCATATGAAGGAAGTGCAGCTTGTGGGGCAGTCGCTGCCCTTTCTGGAAGCGGTGGAGAAGGCGAGCCGGGCCAGCGGCGCCGACCGGCCCGTCCTCGTCGTGGGCGAGCGCGGCACGGGCAAGGAGCTGATCGCCGAGCGCCTCCACCATCTCAGCCCGCGCTGGCGCGGGCCGCTCGTCGCCCTGAACTGTGCCGCCCTGCCGGAGACGCTGATCGAGGCGGAGCTGTTCGGGCATGAGGCGGGCGCCTTCACCGGCGCCGCTCGCGCGCGGGCCGGGCGGTTCGAGGAGGCGGACGGCGGGTCGCTGTTCCTCGACGAGCTGGGCACGCTGTCCATGGCCGCGCAGGAGCGGCTGCTGCGCGCGGTCGAATATGGCGAGGTGACGCGCATCGGCGCGTCCCGGCCGCTCAAGGTCGATGTGCGGATCATCGGCGCGACCAATGACGATCTGCCGCATGCGGTGGAGACGGGACGGTTCCGGGCCGACCTGCTCGACCGGCTGTCCTTCGAGGTCATCACCCTGCCGCCGCTGCGCGCGCGGGACGGGGACGTGCCGCTGCTGGCGGATCATTATGGACGGCGCATGGCGCGCGAATGCGGCTGGGCGGACTGGCCCGGCTTCGCGGAGGAGGCGGAGGCCGCGCTCGCCGCCCATGACTGGCCGGGCAATGTGCGGGAACTGCGCAATGTGGTGGAACGGGCGGTCCATGCCTGGCCGGAGCCGGAGCGGGCGATCGGAGCGCTGGTCTTCGATCCCTTCGCCTCGCCCTGGCGGCCTGTGGCGAAGCGGGAGGGCGCGGCGGTGCCGGATGCCGTGGCGGCTGCCCCCGCGCAGGAGGAGGTGACGGACCTGCGCGCCGCCCTTCATGCCCATGAGGCCGCGATCCTGACCCGGACGCTGGAGCGGCATCGCTTCAACCAGCGCGCGACCGCCAAGGCGCTGTCGCTGAGCTATGACCAGTTGCGGCATTGCCTGCGCCGGCATGGGTTGTTGTGAGATTCTGGGTTCACGCGGAGACGCGGGGGACATGAGCGCTCTGGAGGCGTCTTTCCCGGCCGGGGGCGTGGTCCTTGTTCGCGCAAAGGACGCAAAGGCGGTTCGCCGGGTTTGAGGTTTTCGTCTCTGCCGGTCGGCAGGGGGGCGGAAACGGCCCTTTGGCGCGGGGTCTTTGCGCGAACCGGACGATCAGCCGCCGTTGAAGGCGACCATCGCATAGAGCATGGCGATGGAAAGCAGCGTGTTGGCGCGGCTGAAGATCATCGCGCGCGTGGCCGCCTTCGCCTTGGCGTCCGCGTCGGCCTCCACCAGTCCCAGGGCGACCTTCTGCGCGGGCCAGATGAAGACCCACACGTTGAAGGCCATGACAAGGGCCAGCCACATGCCGATGCTGATGAGCGTGAAGGGCGGCTGGAAGGTCAGCGCCTGCACCAGATAGCCGGAAAGATGCGCGACGATGAGGCCCGTCAGCACCGTCAGCAGCGCGGCGTAGCGGAAGAAGAACAGGGCTTGCGGCGCGATATACCGGGTGACGCCGGGTTTCAGTTCCGCGGGCACCTTCGGCATGGTCGGAATCTGCACGAAGTTGAAATAATAGAGCAGGCCGATCCAGACGATGCCGAAGAACAGGTGCAGCCAGCGGAAGATCTGGTTGAGGCCGGGCGCGCCCGGCGGCAGGTGGCCAGTGCCCAATATGACGGCGGCGGCCAGGACCAGCCCCACCAGCAGAACGAGATGCAGATTGCCGAACAGCTTCGCCATGGCTTCCCCTCCTATGCGCGGCTTTCGGGTCCGGATGGCCCGCCGCTGCCGAAGGTTCGGACCCGCTGATAACGGGGCCTGATAACGGGCCTGATAACGGGATGGTGATTGCCTTTCACGGGCAACCCCGCGCGGCGGGCCGGATTTGCCCCCATGCGGCGTCGCGCGTCGGTCACGATTGGAAAGCCATCGCTCCCTTCCCGCGCCTTGCCCGGCGGCAAATCCGGCTCCGTCGCGACCCCGCTATCAGGGAGTCCAAACCCTAATCGGTTGATGCTAGAGCATGATTGTTTCAATGTCACATCGAAACTTTTTCATCATCTGATCGCCATTCCCAATTGGTTTCCATTGCGGTGCGGCAATAGGGGGAGCGTCGTGAACCAAATCCCGGTTTGGCCGTTAGCCCCGCAAAGGCCGACGTTCCGAGCCGAAAACCAGAGAGAGACCCGGAGAACCACCATGGCATTCATCCTGCCCGAGCTTCCTTATGCCAAGACCGCATTCGGCAAGGACATTTCCGAAGAGACGTTCAACTTCCACCATGGCAAGCATCATAATGCCTATGTGGTGAAGGCGAACGAACTGGTCGCCGCCGACGCGGCGTTGCAGGGCAAGTCCCTGCTCGAACTGATCGATCTGTCGAAGGGCGGCGCCAAGCCCGGCCTGTTCAACCAGGTCGGCCAGATCTGGAACCACAGCTTCTACTGGCTGGGCCTGTCGCCGGAGAAGAAGGAGCCGGCCGGGAAGCTGGCCGAGCTGATCGCCCGCGATTTCGGTTCGGTGGACGCGCTGGTCGACAAGCTGAAGGCGGAGGCCGTGGGCCATTTCGCCAGCGGCTGGGCCGCGCTGAACCTGGACGGGGACAAGCTGGTCGTCACCTCCTACCACGACGCCGACACGCCGGTCGCCCATGGCGCGACGCCGCTGCTCATCTTCGACGTATGGGAACATGCCTATTATATCGATTATCGCAACGCGCGCCCCGACTATGCGGGCACCATCCTGGCGAACCATGTGAACTGGGACTTCGTGGCGGAAAATCTGGACGGCAAGGGCGCGTCGCGCGCCGACCAGCCGGGCTGACGCCCCGGCGCCGGCGCGGGGGTTTTACCGCCCCCGCGTTAGCATTGCCCGGCGGGCTGACAGGTCCGCCATATGCCGATAGAGGTCATCGCGACCGGGCTGAACAACCATAAGGACAGAAGGAAGCAGGAGCGCGATGGCCCATTATCATGATGAAGTCGCAGGCGAAGGCAGCAAGATTCCCGTTCCGGACGAAGTGGCGGATGCCATCCGCACGCTGATCCGCTGGTCGGGCGACGATCCGTCGCGCGAGGGGCTGCTGGACACGCCCAAGCGCGTGGCGCGGGCCTGGCGCGAATATTGCGAGGGCTATCAGGAAGACCCCGCCTATCATCTCAGCCGCATCTTTCACGAGGTCGGCGGCTATGACGAGATCGTCCTCCTGAAGGACATACCGTTCCAGTCGCATTGCGAGCATCATATGGCGCCGATCACGGGCGTCGCCCATATCGCCTATCTGCCCGGCGAATATGTCGTCGGCATCTCCAAGCTGGCGCGCGTGCTACATGGCTATGCCCGCCGGTTGCAGGTGCAGGAACGGCTGACCGCCGAGGTGGCGGACTGCATCTGGGAGCATCTGAAGCCGCAGGGCGTGGCCGTGGTGATCGAGGCGACCCATGGCTGCATGACCGGGCGCGGCGTGCGCACCCCCGACGTCATCATGAAGACCAGCCGCATGATGGGCGTGTTCCGCGACGACGACAAGAGCCGCAAGGAAGTGCTGGGCATGATGGGCAACTGATGCCCGTCATCCCCTCCGCTCCCGTTTCCGCCGGGCCGCTGGCGCTGGTGACGGGCGGTCACAGGCGGCTCGGCGCGCGGATCGCGGCGGCGCTGGCGGGCGAGGGCTATCGCATCGCCATCCATGGCAGCCATGATGCGGAGCCGGAGGCGGCGCTGGCTGCCGCGCTGTCCGTGTCCGGGCGGGACTGGCACGGTTTCGTCGCGGATTTCGCGGAGCCGGAAAGCGCGGAACGCCTGATGGAGGCAGTGATCGAGCGGTTCGGCGACGCGCCGGACCTGCTGGTCAACAGCGCATCCCTGTTCGGGCAGGACCGGCTGGACGATGTGAGCGCCGACGACCTGTCGCGGCATTTCGCGGTCAACGCCTCCGCGCCCGCGCTGCTGACCAAGGCCCTGGCGAAGGCGGTTCCCGTGGGGGAGGAGGGGCGGGACCGCTCCATCGTCAACATACTCGACCAGCGGCTGAACCATCCCCATGGCGACCAGTTCGCCTATACGCTGAGCAAGTTCGCGCTGGCAGGCCTGACGCGGACCAGCGCGCGGGTGCTGGCGCCGCGCATCCGCGTCAACGCGGTGGCGCCGGGCCTGACGCTGGCGACGCCCGATTATGCGCGGGAGCAGACGGAGCGGCTGGCGGGCGCGATGCCGCTGGCACGCCTCCCCCGTCCGGAGGAGGTGGCGGAGGCCGTCCTCTATCTCGCGCGGGCGCGGGCGACGACGGGGCAGGTGATCCATGTCGACGGGGGCGCCCATATGCTGTCCTGGCCGGGCGATTTCATGAATCTGGAATAAGGCGGCGCCCTGAACGATCCGGCCGCGATCCGGTCACCGTTCCGCCACGCCGTCGATCCGCCGCGCGGATGCGGCGTGCCAGGCGGGGACCGCTTCCGACAGGATCGTCCATGCCGAGCGCAGGAAGATGGCGGCGATGCAGGCTCCGACCGCGATGTCGGGCCAGGCCGCGCCCGTCGCGGCGACCAGCCCGGCGGCAAGCAGCACGCCGATATTCGACGCTACATCGTTGCGCGAGCATGCGAAGGTGCTCGACATGTTCACATTGGCGGCCCGGAAACGCCACAGCAGCGCAAGGCAAAGGAGGTTGGCGGCGAGCGCCAGCCCGCCAAAGCCGAGCATCAGCGTGGAGGAGGGCGGGACGCCATGCGCGATCTTGTCCGCGATCTCGACAAGGACGGCGATGCCGAAGGCGAGGATGAT
>JASGGS010000174.1:0-9038 GCA_047602685.1 Sphingobium sp. | reverse complement strand
CCGCGCTGGCCCGCGCCGCCGCCGCCCTGCCGCCCAGCGCGGAAGCGGGCGCGGATATGCCCTGGCTGCTCGCGGCGATGTTCTCCGGCGGCTATGACCGCAATGCCGCGCGCTGGGTGCGCGCGGTCGATGCGATGGACGGCGAGGGCAAGGAACGCGCCTGGGCGCTGCTCGCCGTGGGCCTGCCCGACACGTCCGCCGGGATCGCGCGCGACCGCATCGACGCCTTTGTCGAGGCGGACAAGAGCGAGGAGAAGATCGCGAGCCGCATGCTGATCGCCGCGCTGGCCGGGCTTGGCCGGCTGGACGCGGATCAGGCGGCGAGCCTGTCCGGCAACCTCCACCTCCAGCTACAGTCCCGTTCGCGCTGGGCGCGCGTCCTCGCGCAGGCGGCGGCGCTGCGGCAGAAGGGGACGGTCGCGCTGCTGGCGGCGGTCGGCATGCAGGCGCGCGACTGGACGCAATTGCCGCCGGAGCATCTGATGGCCATACTCGCGGCGCTGCGGCAGGTCGGGCTGGAGCCGGAAGCGCGCATGATCGCGGCCGAGGCGATCACGCGGCTTTAAGGACTTCAAAAGCGTGCCGGGTCGTTGGAGGCCCGGCTTTCACCGGGTGACGCCGGGTGGCGGGTCCGCTAGGCATCATCCATGACCGACGACAGCATCGCCATCGACCGTTATCTCGCCATGCTGGCGGCGGAGCGGGGCGTGGCGCGCAACACGCTGCTCGCCTATCGCCGCGATCTGGAGGGGGTGGCGGAGCGGATACCGGACCTCGTTCATGCGGACCGGGATGCGCTGCGCGGCCTTGCCGGTCATTGGGGGGAACTGGCGGCCTCGTCGGTGGCGCGCAAGACATCGGCCCTGCGCGGATTTTTCGCCTTTCTGGCGGCCGAGGGGATTCGCGCCGACAATCCCGCCTCCGCCCTGCCGCGCCCGACGGTCCGGCGCTCGCTGCCCAGGATATTGTCCCATGGCGATGTCGACAGGCTGTTCGAGACCATCCGGGAACGGCTGGAGGCGGCGCATCCCGCCCCCCTCGACCTGCGGCTCTCCGCCCTGATCGAGCTGCTCTACGGCTCGGGCCTTCGCGCGACGGAGCTGGTGTCCCTGCCGCGCATGGCGCTGCGCGGGGACCAGCCGTTCCTGATCCTGAAGGGAAAGGGCGCGAAGGAGCGGCTCGTCCCCATTTCCGACCGCGCCCGCGCCGCCGTCGCCCTGTGGCGGGCGCATGTGCCGGAGGAAAGCCCGTGGCTGTTCCCGTCGGGCAAGGGCCATCTGAGCCGCATCCGCCTCTACCAGATCGTGCGGGACCTCGCCGCCGCGAGCGGGATCGATCCCGCCGCGATCAGCCCGCATGTGCTGCGGCACGCCTTTGCCACGCACCTCCTCGAAGGCGGCGCGGACCTGCGCGCGCTCCAGTCCATGCTGGGCCATGCGGACATCGCGACCACCCAGATCTACACGCATGTCGACGCCGCGCGCCTCGTCGCGCTGGTCAATGCCCGGCACCCGCTCGTTGACCTTCGGCGCCGGGGCAATTAACGCCGCCCGATGATCAGTTTTCTGGACTTCGAAAAGCCCATTGCGGCGGTGCAGGCAAAGATCGCGGAACTGCGCGAGACGGCGCAGGACGGCGCGATCGACATCGACAGCGAGATCGGCAAGCTGGAGCAGCGCTCCGACAAGATGCTGGCCGACCTCTACTCCAGATTGACGCCCTGGCAGAAGACCCAGGTCGCCCGGCACCCGTCGCGGCCCCATTTCAAGAATTATGTGGCGGGCCTGTTCGACGCGTTCCTGCCGCTGGCGGGCGACCGCGCCTTTGCCGACGACCAGGCGATACTGGGCGGTTTCGCGCGCCTGGACGGCCAGCGGGTTATCGTCATCGGTCATGAGAAGGGCGACGACACCGCCACCCGCCTGAAGCATAATTTCGGCATGGGCAAGCCGGAAGGCTATCGCAAGGCCATCCGCCTGATGCAGCTCGCCGACCGTTTCGGCCTGCCGGTGATCACGCTTGTCGACACCTCCGGCGCTTTTCCCGGCGTGCAGGCGGAGGAGCGCGGGCAGGCGGAGGCGATCGCCCGCTCGACCGAGCAATGCCTGGCGCTGGGCGTGCCCATGGTCGCGGCGGTGGTGGGCGAAGGCGGCTCCGGCGGCGCCATCGCGCTGGCCGCGGCGAACCGCGTGCTGATGTTCGAGCATGCCATTTATTCCGTGATCTCGCCGGAAGGCTGCGCGTCCATATTGTGGCGCACGGCGGAGAAGGCGGCGGATGCCGCGACCGCCATGCAGGTGACGGCGCAGAGCCTGAAGGAACTGGGCGTCATAGACCGGATCGTGCCGGAGCCTGTGGGCGGGGCGCATCGCCATCCGGCGACCGCCATCGCCTCGCTGAAAGAGGCGCTGCTGTCGGAACTGGCCGATCTTTCGCCGCTCGACGCCAGGGCGCTGCGCGACCAGCGGGCCGAAAAATTCCTCGTCATGGGCAACTGACGGGCGTTCTTTCCGGTTACGCAACCATGGCCCGAGGGCGATAGGGAGGGATGCCGATGAAGACGCTGCTTTTCATGCTGTCCGGGGCGGCGGCCGGCGCCGCGATGCTGGGCGCGGCCCATGAGGCGGCCAGCCAGCAGCAGCGGGACATCCGTACCGTCAGCAGCATCTCCGCCGACGAACGGGCGCAGGGCGCCAAGGCGCATCCGCAGCTATTGGCGGCATTTGGCGGGTTATACAGCGGTCCGCAGGCCGCCTATGTGACCAGCGTCGGCCGCAGGATCGCGGTCCAGTCGAGCCTGTCCAGCCAGCAGGGCGACTTCACGGTCAGCCTGCTTAACTCACCGGTCAACAATGCCTTCGCCATTCCCGGCGGCTATATCTACGTCACCCGCGACCTGACCGCGCTGATGAACAGCGAGGCCGAACTGGCGGGGGTGCTGGGGCATGAGGTCGGCCATGTCGCCGCCCAGCACAGCCAGCGGCGTCAGTCCGCCGCCCAGCGCAACTCCATCCTCGGCGCCATCGGCCAGGTGCTGGTCGGCGCGGTGGCGGGCAATAGCGGGCTTGGCGGCCTCCTCCAGCAGGGAATCGGGCAGGGCGCGCAGCTCCTGACCCTGAAATTCTCGCGCGGGCAGGAATATGAGGCGGACGACCTCGGCATACGCTATCTCGCCAAGGCGGGCTATGACCCCAGGGCGCTGTCCGACACGCTGGCGAGCCTGGCCGCGCAGACGGCGCTGGAGGCGCGGGTGAAGGGCGGGCAGTCCGGCACGCCCGAATGGGCCAGCACCCACCCCGACCCGGCGTCCCGCGTGACGCGCGCCCTTGCCAATGCGCGGGCGACAGGCTCGACCGCCAGCCTGCGGAATGCGGATATCTTCCTGACCAATATCGACGGCATGATCTATGGCGATGATCCGAAGGAAGGCGTGGTCGAGGGCAAACGCTTCGTCCATCCGGTCTTCCGCCTGCAATTCACGGCGCCCCAGGGTTTTGCGATGGAAAATGGCGCCCAGGCGGTGACGGTCTCCGGCTCCTCCGGCCAGGCGCAATTCTCGGGCGCGAGCTATGACGGCGACCTTGCCGTCTATATCCGGGGCGTCTTCACGCGCCTCGCCGGGCAGGGCGGTCTTGGCGGCCAGCCCCAGATACAGCGCACGACCGTCAACGGCCTGCCCGCGGGCCATGCCACCGTCCAGGCCCGCACGCAGGATGGCGGCACGGTCGATGTCACCGTCTTCGCCTATGAGTTCGGGCGCTCCACCGCCTATCATTTCGTGACATTGACGCGGGCGGGGACCGGCATCGGCCCCTTCGCGGCCATGGTCCAGTCGATGAGCCGCCTGCCGGAGGCGGAGGCGGCAAAGATACGCACCCGCCGCCTGCGCGTGGTCACCGTCAAGCAGGGGGACAGCATCGCCAGCATGGCGGGACGCATGGCCTATGACGATTATCCGGCGGACCGGTTCCGCGTGCTGAACGCGCTGCCCGCCGATGCGGCGCTGCGCCCCGGACAGCGGGTCAAGATCATCGCCTACTGACCCTCGTATCGCGGGCGCATGCCCCCCGGTCAGTTGCTCAGATTATAGGCGACCTTGTTGAAGGTGGTCTTCAGGTTGGTGCCGAGCGACCGCATGGCGGTGATGGCCGCGACGGCGATCAGGGCCGCGATCAGGCCATATTCGATGGCGGTCGCCGCCTTGCTGTCCCGGATGAGCTGTAGAAGGCTGTGCATTCCGATATTCCTTGAACTGTAAAGCGGCCGCCCATGCAAAATGCGGATCTTGCAGGCTTGCCGCAGGGTATAGCGGCAAAAGCTGAACCAAGCGTAAAGCAAAAGGGCGGCGGAATCGAAGTCCCGCCGCCCCTTCGTTCCGGTGTGAACCGATTAGTTCTGGAGGTTGCCGCCAACCTTGTTGAAGGTGTTCTTCAGGTTGTCGCCCAGGGTGCGCATCGCGCCGATGGCGGCGACGGCGATCAGGGCAGCGATCAGACCATATTCAATGGCCGTGGCGCCCTTGCTGTTCTTGATGAACTTACGAATGGCAGTCATGTCAAATCTCCTAGTCGTCGGCAAATTCAAACCCGGCCTACGGGATCAGCGAGCGAGATCACCTGTAAGGCGGTGACGGTTTCCAAAATGCTAATGGGAGATAGTCTACTGTAAAAATTCTGTGGTTAATTGTTCGTAACTTCGTTCGAGACTCTGGACCACATGTCATTGGTCTTGGTCGCTACGGTCTTGACCGCCATTATCATGGCGAGAAAGACCATGGCGAGGATCAGGCCATATTCCACGGCCGTCGCGCCCTTCTGGTCCCTTCTCAATGCACTGAACAGTCGGTACACGGCATCCCCCAGAGCGCTAAACGGGCGGCGCCATCCTAGCCCCGCCTCCTTAACAAAAGGCTTTCGCATGCCCGATTTCGTCCAGCCCCTGATGGTCGTCGCCGCCGCGCTGGTCGACGCGGACGGGCGTGTGCTGCTCCAGCAGCGGCCGGAGGACAAGCCCATGGCGGGGCTGTGGGAATTCCCGGGCGGCAAGATCGAGCCGGGGGAGGTGCCGGAGGCGGCGCTGGTGCGCGAGTTGCGCGAGGAACTGGGCATAGAGACGGAAACGGCCTGCCTGGCGCCCGCGACCTTTGCCAGCGCGACCCTCCCCAATGGCAGGCACCTGATCCTGCTCCTCTATGTCTGCCGGAAATGGCGCGGCATGCCGCAGGCGCTGGAGGGCGGCGCGCTGCGCTGGGAATTTCCGGTCGGCATGTATGCCCTGCCCATGCCGCCCGCCGATCTGCCTCTGATCGGCCTGCTGGAGGCGTTGCTCTAGGACTGATCGACATTCAGCCCATAGGGGCCTGCAAATGGCGGCCTTGCGCGCTTCCGGTGCTCACGTACCTTTAGTACGCTGCGCTCCGGATCACGCAAAACCGCCATTTTCGACTCCATCTGAACTGAATGTCGATCGGTCCTAGACTTTGAAAGGCTGGGATCTGTTCCTGCTGACGGCCGCCGGGGCGCGTCCGGCCCTCATGACGGCTTTCCCTTCAGCGCATCGGCCAGCGAGACGGTGGCCGATCCCCGGCGAGCGGGGCGGGGCTGGGAGGCGTCGGGGCGCCAGCCGCTCATATGGACGATCTCGAACCGTTCGCGCACGCGTCCGTCAGGATCGGCCTCCCGCGCGAAGCGCTCCATGGCGCGCGCCAGTCCGGCGCGGGTGAGGGGCGGCGGCGCGGAGGCGAGGCATTGCGCCCCTCCCATGCCGCGCAGGTCGGCGAGGAGAGGAAGGAGGTTGTCATAGCCCACGCGCAGCGACTGCACGTCCGCCACGGGCATCGCGAAGCCGGCACGGGACAGCAGGTCGCCCGCGCTGCGCACGTCGATCTGCGGATGGATGCGCTGGGCGGGCCTGTCGCCATCGGCGGCGAGCAGGGCGGCCCGCAGCCCCGTCAGCGACCCCGCGCCCACGAAGGCGGCAAGCAGCAGCCCGTCCGGACGCAGCAACTCCCGTAGCTGGACGAGGAAGCCGGGCACGTCGTTCACGCTTTCCAGAGTGCCGCAGCACAGGATGAGGTCGAAGGCGGCGGGCGGGAAGGGCAGGGGCGCATCCTCGTCTATGGCCGCCCCGCCCCGCGCCGCCGCGATGGCCGGTCCGGGGTCCGCCACCGTCACCGCCAGCCCGCGCGCGCGCAGCGCCATGGGCAGCAGGTCGGTCGGCGCGCCGATGACGAGCGCATCGCGGAAATCCCGGCTGACATCGGCCAGCCGCTCCAGCATTTCCTCCGCCGCCGCCTCGTAGAGAAAGCCATGTCCGGCAAAGCGCCGGGCGGCCCGGTCGCGCCGCCGGGCGCGCAGGGCCGTGTCGAAAATCCGGGGTACGGTCATGGCGCGCCTTGTGCTGCATTACGCGGCATGGAACAAGCATGCCATGGGGACTTGGGGCGATCAGGCGCGGTCGGGATTGCGGCAGGCAAGCCGGTGGCTGCTCGACTTCGCGCTTCCGCCGCGCTGCCCTAACTGCCTCGACATCGTGGCGGAGCAGCATGGTTTCTGCGCGGCTTGCTGGCAGTCGATCCGCTTCCTGGGCGAACCGTGCTGCGCGGCCTGCGGATTGCCCTTCGATTACAATCTTGGCGCCGATGCGCGTTGCGGCGCCTGTCATGGCGAGGCGCCTCCGTTCGACAGGGCGCGGGCGGCCATGGCCTATGGCGAGGTGGCGCGGACGGTGGCCCTGCGCTTCAAATATGGGCGGCGGACAGGGCATGCGCGGCTGATGGCCCGCTATATGGCGCGGCATCTGGCGGGAATGGACATGAGCGACGTCCTGCTGGTGCCGGTGCCGCTCCATCGCTGGCGGCTCTGGTCGCGCGGCTTCAACCAGGCGGCGCTCATCGCCCGCGCCCTGGCGGTCGAGGCGGGCGGCCGGGCAATCGTCGACGCGCTGGTCCGCACCCGCCGGACGCCGCCCCTCAAGCGGATGAGCGCGCGCCAGCGGCGGTGGCTGGTGAAGGGCGCCTTTGCCCTGTCCCCCCGGCGGCGGGATGCGGTGGCGGGCCGGCATGTCATCCTGATCGACGACATATGGACGACCGGCGCGACCGCCGCCGCCTGCGCCCGGATGCTCAGGCGGGCGGGGGCCGCGCGGGTGGACCTGCTCTGCTGGGCGCGCGTGCTGGACGATGCGGCGGACGACAATGCCGCGCTGGCGCATTGACAAGCGTCCCCCGCGCCCCAAGATCGGAAGCCTGTCCGGACAAGGAGATACGCCGCGTGGCGAAGGTCGAAATCTATACCAAGGCATTTTGCGGTTTCTGCTTCCGCGCCAAGGCCCTGCTGGAAAAGAAGGGCGTGGCGTTCAAGGAATATGACATCACCATGGGCGGCCCCCAGCGCAAGGAGATGCTGGAGCGGTCCGGCGGACGGTCCACCGTGCCGCAGATCTTCATCGACGGGACGCATGTCGGCGGCTGCGACGACCTGCACGCGCTGGATGCGCGTGGCGGCCTCGATCCCCTTCTCGCCTGACGGAGGGCAGATCGCCATGCGCGCCGCGCTGCTCCAGATGACGGCGGGCATAGACCCGGCCGCCAACCTTGCCATCATCGAGGACGGCATGCGCAATGCCAAGGCGGGCAAGGCCGAAATCCTCTTCACGCCGGAAATGTCGGGCTATCTCGACCGCGACCGGAGCCGCGCGGCGGAACGGGTCGTGGCGGAGGAGCGGGATATCGTATTGGCCGGGGTGCGCGCTTTCGCCGCCGAGCTGGGGCTGTGGGTCGCCATAGGATCGCTGGCGGTGCGCGATCCCGCGGTGCCGGGCAAGGCGCGCAACCGGGCCTATCTGATCGACGATCAGGGCGCGATACGCGCGCGCTATGACAAGATGCACCTGTTCGACGTGGACCTGCCCACGGGCGAAAGCTGGCGCGAATCGAACAGCTATGTCGCGGGGGAGGGCGCCGTGCTGGCGGGCACGCCCTGGGGAGCCTTGGGCCTCACCATCTGCTACGACCTGCGCTTTCCGGACCTGTATCGCGCATTGAGCGACAAGGGCGCGACCATCCTTGCCATACCCGCCGCCTTCACCGTGCCGACCGGCGAGGCGCACTGGCATGTGCTGATGCGCGCCCGCGCGATCGAGGCGGGCGCCTATGTCATCGCGGCCGCCCAGACGGGCATGCATCAGGACGGGCGCGTCACCTACGGCCACAGCCTCGTCGTCGATCCCTGGGGCGAGGTGCTGCTCGACATGGGGACGGAGCCCGGCGTGGCCGTGATCGACCTGGACCTGGATCGTGTCGCGGCGGTACGCGCCCGCATACCGGCCCTTGACCACCGCCGCGCCAATCCCGATGTGACGATATCATGATCGTCTTCGACCTCAAATGTTCGCATGGCCACAAGTTCGAGGCATGGTTCGGTTCCTCGCGCGATTATGAGGAGCAGAAGGGGCGGGGCCTCGTCGTCTGCCCGCTTTGCGACGACATAGCGGTCGAGAAGGCGGTGATGGCGCCTGCCGTGGCGGCCAAGGGCAATCAGCGTCCGGACCCTGTGCCCGCCGTCGCCCGCAAGGACAGCGGCCGGTCGGTGGCGACCATGGGGACGGAGGACACCGCCAAGCTGCAAGCGGTGATCGAGAAGCTCGCCCAGGTCCAGGCGCAGCTTCTGGAGAACTCGTCCTGGGTGGGCGACGCCTTTGCCGACAAGGCGCGGGCGATGCACTATGGCGAGGAGCCGGTATCCAGCATCCATGGCACGGCCAATATGGAGGAAGCGAAGGCATTGGTGGAGGAGGGGATCGCCGTCGCGCCCCTGCCGATCCCGGTCGTGCCGCCCGGGGACCGGAATTAGGGTCTTGGCTGCGTCCTGCGCGTTGACCCTGGCCCCGCCGCCGCCTAGGAAGACGTTCGGCGCGCCCATAGCTCAGCAGGATAGAGCGTCGGATTCCTAATCCGAAGGCCACAGGTTCGAATCCTGTTGGGCGCACCAGCCTGCCGGACATCTATGCGGTGGGGGACTGCGCGGCGCATGCGAACA
>JASGGS010000173.1:0-9119 GCA_047602685.1 Sphingobium sp. | reverse complement strand
TCGGATTGACCGCGAACTGCACGTTGGAGCCGCCCGTCTCCACCCCGATTTCGCGCAGCACGGCGATGCTGGCATTGCGCATGATCTGATATTCCTTGTCGGTCAGCGTCAATGCCGGCGCGACGGTGATGCTATCGCCCGTATGGACGCCCATCGGATCGACATTCTCGATGGAGCAGATGATGATCGAATTGTCCGCGCGGTCGCGGACCACCTCCATCTCATATTCCTTCCAGCCCAGCAGCGATTCCTCGATCAGCACTTCGGTCGTCGGGCTGGCGTCGAGACCAGAGGTGACGATCTGGACGAACTCGTCCTTATTATAGGCGACGCCGCCGCCAGTGCCGCCCAGGGTGAAGGACGGACGGATGATCGCGGGCAGGCCGATGAAGGCGAGCGCATCCATCGCCTCCTCCATCGTATGCGCGACGCGGCTGCGGGCCGATTCCAGCCCGATCTTGTCCATCGCATCGCGGAATTTCTGGCGATCCTCCGCCTTGTCGATGGCCTCGGCATCAGCGCCGATCATCTTCACGCCGAATTTCTCAAGCGTACCGTCGTTGAACAGGGCGAGCGCGGTGTTGAGCGCGGTCTGGCCGCCCATGGTGGGCAGCACGGCGTCGGGCCGCTCCTTTTCGATGATCTTGGCCACCACCTCCGGCGTCACCGGCTCGACATAGGTCGCGTCGGCCAGTTCCGGATCGGTCATGATCGTCGCCGGATTGGAGTTGACGAGGACGATGCGATAGCCTTCCTCCTTCAGCGCCTTGATCGCCTGCGTGCCCGAATAGTCGAACTCGCACGCCTGACCGATGATGATCGGGCCGGCGCCGATGACGAGGATGGAGGAGATGTCGGTTCTTTTCGGCATTATCTTCTATCGGCCCTTTGGCAGAACAACTTCATCAAACACTATGACGCGGCATCGCCTGTCAGTGGGCGCCGCCGGTTTCGGCTTCGCAGCCCCAGCCGTCATATTCGACACCGCACAGCATCTCTATCTGGACGCATTTGCGCGCAAGGCTGCGGATCGACTGTTCGTCCACCGACTGCTCGCATTCCAGAAACAGATAGAGTTCGCCGTCCTCGCCCCTTTCCCGGTCCAATTCGGTAAAACCGAAGAGGATGGCGACTTCCAGAACCCGGTCGAACTGCTCGTCAGTGCCCCGGAAGCTGATATCCACCGGGCGCGCTATGCTGGCCTTGTCGCCATTGGCCGCGAGGCTGTCGAGGACCGGCTTATCGGCCTCCCACTCTTCTTCCAGCCGCGCTGGATCGACTTCTGGCAATGCGATGGCCATGGTCAGGCGACCAGCCCCGCGAAGGTCTCTTCCCAATAGGCGTCGTCGGTCGTCGGCGCCTTGGCGACAATCGCATCGGCAGCCTTCGTCTCGGCCAGGACCTCGCGATAGCGGTCATTCTGGAACTGGTGCATGACGCCGCCGAACTTGTCCTCCTTGGTGGAGAAGGCCTCCTTCGCGATCAGCAAGTCGACGAACTGCGTCGCGCCGGGACGCGCCGCCGCGCCGACCTTGCGCCCGAACTTGCGGGTCGCGATCTTCATCTTGTCCTCGACGGAATCAATGATGGCATTACGCGGGAAAAACCGGCCTGCAATGTTCAACTCATCCGCCGGACCGGCCAGATAATAGGCAAGAACATGGCTCTCCAGATCGTTCAGACTCATGCCAACCCCTCCACGAACTTCTTGAACAGATAGAAACTGTCCTGCGGCCCCGGCGAGGCCTCCGGATGATATTGCACGCCGAAAGCGCGCTTGTCGGTAAAGGCGATGCCGCAGTTCGAGCCGTCGAAGAGGCTCACATGCGTCTCCACCACATTGGCGGGCAGCGTGGCCTTATCGACCGCGAAGCCGTGGTTCATCGACGTGATCTCGACCACGCCGTCCTCCAGCCGCTTGACCGGATGATTGGCGCCGCGATGGCCCTGATGCATCTTGGCGGTCTTCGCACCCGCCGCCAGCGCCAGCATCTGATGGCCGAGGCAGATGCCGAAGAGCGGCACATCGTCGGCCAGGAGCTTCCGGATCACGGGCACGGCATAGTCGCCGGTCGCGGCAGGATCGCCGGGGCCATTGGAGAGGAACACCCCGGCCGGGTTCAGCGCCTTGACCTGCTCATAGGTCGCCTGCGCCGGCAGGACGGTGACACGCGCGCCCGCCTTCACGAGATTGCGGAAGATATTATGCTTGGCGCCATAGTCGATGGCGACGACATGCGGCGCATCGGCGGCGCTGGCGTTCAGATGATAGCCCTCGGCGCGGCTCCACGGGCCATCGGCCCACAGGCGCTGCTCGCCCGTCACCTCGATGGCGAGGTCCATGCCCTCCAGCCCTGGCCATGCCCTGGCCTTCTCATGCAGGGCGGCGAGGTCGAAAGCACCCTCCGGATCATGGGCAATCACGGCATTGGGCGCGCCCTTCTCCCGGATCAGGCGGGTCAGCGCGCGCGTATCCGCACCGGCGAGACCTATGCGCCCCTTTTCCTTCAGCCAGGCATCGAAAGGCTGGACATTGCGGAAATTGGACGGCGCGGTCACATCCTGGCGGACGATGCAACCCAGGGCGAACGGGTGCTCAGCCTCCACATCGTCGGCATTGGTGCCGACATTGCCGATATGGGGAAAGGTGAAGTTAATGATCTGACCGGCGAAGCTCGGGTCGGTCATGATCTCCTGATATCCCGTCATGGCGGTGTGGAAGCACAGTTCGCCCACGGCCTCGCCCACGGCACCGAATCCGCGGCCGAAGACAATATGGCCATCCGCCAAGACCAATACCCCTGTCGCTCCCTTGGGCACGGCGGGGTATGTGGCGTCAGCCATGGCGCGAAATCCTTCTGCTTTTGCTTTGTCGGGAGCCTTGCCGTAGCGCAGGCTAAACGGCCGGTGACCTAGGCTTATGAGGCGCCGTGGTCAATCTATTAAAATCCCCTGACACGCACTATATTCGTTCCTTTCCAGTCCAGCAGAAGAAGGAACGAGAAGCCGCCATGATTCGCGACGAGATCAAGGCCGCCCAGATCACGGCCATGAAGGCGGGGGAGAAGGATAGGCTGGCTGCCGTGCGCCTGATTCTGGCCAAGCTGAAGGATCGCGACATCGAGCTTCGCACGGCCGCCACCGTGCCCGACGACGATACCATCGTGGTCGAGGTACTGCAAAAAATGATCAAGCAGCGCCGCGAATCGATCACCCTGTATGAGCAGGGCGGACGTCAGGAACTGGCCGACAAGGAGCAGGCGGAGGTAGCGGTGATCGAGACCTTCCTGCCCCGGCAGCTTTCCGAGGAGGAGACCCGGGCCGCGATCGACGCGATCAAGGCGGAGGTGGGCGCCGCTTCGGTCAAGGATATGGGCCGGGTCATGGCCGTCCTCAAGGAACGCCACGGCAGCGTGATCGACATGGGCAAGGCCAGTGGGCTGGTGAAGGCTGCGCTGGCCTGATTTCGCGCTTTGCGAATCGCCGCCCCGCGCATAATCTGTTATAATTGGAGCATGTCTCTCTCGCCCCAGTTCCTTGACGAGCTTCGCGCCCGCACGACGCTCTCGACGCTGATCGGCAAGAGCATCAAGGTGCAGAAGGCAGGCCGGGAATATAAGGCCTGCTGCCCGTTCCATAACGAGAAGACGCCCAGCTTCTACATCAACGACGAGAAGGGCTTCTACCACTGCTTCGGCTGCGGGGCGCATGGCGACGCCATTCGCTGGATGACGGAGCAGCGTGGCCTAGCCTTCATGGATGCGGTGAAGGAACTGGCGGACGGGGCCGGAATGCCCCTTCCCGCGCCCGATCCGCGCGCCGCGCGCAAGGCAGAGGCCGCGAAAACCCTCCATGACGTGATGGCCGCGGCGCAGAACTGGTTCGTCGAACAACTGGCTGGCATCGAGGGCGCGGAGGCCCGGGCCTATCTGGAGAAGCGCGGGATAAGGCCGGAAACCATCAAATCCTTCGGCTTCGGCTTCGCGCCGGATTCGCGGGGGAAATTGAAGGCCGCGCTCAAGGATTATGAGGAGAGCCTGCTCATAGAAGCGGGCATGCTCATCAAGCCGGAGGATGGCAAGCGGGAAAGCTATGACCGCTTCCGTGGACGCCTGATGATCCCCATCCGCGATCCGCGGGGCCGGGTGATCGCCTTTGGCGGCCGCATATTGGGCGCGGGCGAGCCGAAATATCTGAACTCTCCCGACACCCCTCTCTTCGACAAGGGGCGCACGCTCTACAATCTGGACAAGGCAGCCCCTATCGCGCGCAAGTCCGGACGGATGATCGTCGTCGAAGGCTATATGGATGCCATCGCCCTCTCCCAGGCAGGCTATGCTGACGTGGTGGCGCCATTGGGCACGGCCCTGACCGAACAGCAGATCGAAAAGCTGTGGTCGATGGTGGAGACGCCGGTACTCTGCTTCGACGGCGACAGCGCGGGCCAGCGGGCCGCGGACCGCGCCATGCTCCGCGCCCTGCCCATGCTGAAGCCGGGGCATAGCCTGGGGGTCGCGGTTCTGCCGGCGGGCATCGACCCCGACGAACTGGTCAAGACCCACGGCGCGGGTGCCTTCCAAAACTTTATCGACAAGGCCATGCCGCTCGCGGAGCGCCTCTGGGCCTATGAGAAGGCACAGGGAGCGACCGACACGCCGGAACGGCGCGCGGGCCTCAAGCAGCGAATCCACGACCGCGTTTCCGAAATCGCCAATGATCTGGTGAAGCGCGAATATTCGCGGGCCTTGCAGGACCGCTTCTACGAGGAGTTCAGCAGCGGCGGGCGCAAGTTCGGGAAAACAGGCTGGCGCAAGTCGGAGATGCGCGCCATCGGCAACGCGCTGCGCTTCACGCGGGCCGAGGTGGCGGACAGCAAGGTCGGCATGCCCGAGCGGCTCGGCCGGGCCATCATGCGGTCCATCCTGCTAGGCGTCTCCCGCCATCCCCGCGTCCTTTACAGCCGCCGCGAACCGCTGAGCGGGCTGAACATGCCGACGCCTGCCTTTGAGACATGGCGCAACCTGCTGGTTTCCGCCTCTTACGAACGCCCCGACCTTGAAGAAGACCTGCTCGAAGCCATATTGGCGAATGCCGGTGCAGGCGCGATCGACAGCAGGGACATTCAGCAGGATCTGGGTTGGTCCTTTTATCACAAGGACACCGATACCGTATCCGCCCAGGCGGACCTGTGCGAGGTGATCGACCTTCTGGTCATGAATCAGGACATCACGGCAAGACTTGCGGCTGTTGAAACGCAACTCTATGCGGCGGGTTTAGGTGATGACGAATATGCAAGCCTTTTAGGCGAGAGAGATCAATTGCTGACGGGCAAGCGGCAATATGAGGAGCGTCTGGCCGAATTGAAATCGGACGGACTGGCTGCGGCGTAAGGAACGGGCATTTAGATGGCGAGCAAGGCAAACAAGAACCAGACCGACGAGCAGGAAGCGGGCGACGCGCCGCTGCTCGACCTCAACGAGGCGTCGGTCAAGAAGCTGATCGCAAAGGCCAAGAAGCGTGGCTACATCACCTATGACGAGCTGAACGGCGCCCTGCCGCAGGACCAGATGTCCTCCGAGCAGATCGAGGACGTCATGTCCGCGCTCAACGACATGGGCGTCAACATCGTCGAACATGACGAGGATGCCGAGGGCGGCGAGGACGGGCAGGAGGCGGAGGTCGAGTCCATCGACGGCGAGGCCGAGGATGACGGCTCGTCCGGCAATGTGGGCGAGAAGAAGAAGGAAACGGTCGACCGCACCGATGATCCGGTGCGCATGTACCTGCGCGAGATGGGCGCGGTGGAACTGCTCAGCCGCGAGGGCGAGATCGCCATCGCCAAGCGCATCGAGGCAGGCCGGGACACCATGATCCTGGGCCTGTGCGAAAGCCCGACCACTTTCAACGCCATTATCGACTGGTCCAACGCCCTCAACAATGGCGAGATGCAGCTTCGCGAGATTCTCGACCTCGACGCCATGCTCTCCAAGGACCCCGCGCCGGAGAATATGAGCGAGGACGGCGAGGACGAGGACGGCGAGATCAGCGAGAAGACCGCCGGCCCTTCCTTCAAGGAGGAAGAGGAAGTCGAGGAGGAAGCGTCCGCCGAGGAGGATGAGGAGGATTCCCTGGTCGAGCGCCGGACGCCCCGCCAGGAAGCCGATGAGGAGGAGGACAACACCCTCTCCCTCGCCGCGATGGAGGAATTGCTCAAGCCCGATGCTCTCGCCAAGTTCGCGCTGATCGCGGAATTGTTCGAGAAGTTCACGGCCGTCCAGCAGGCGCGCCTCACGGCCTTTGCCAATGGCGAGGAACTGCCCAGGGCCAGGGAGGACCAGTATCACGAACTGCGCGAGGCCCTCACCGCCGAGGTGGAGAGCGTGCAGTTCCATCAGGCGAAGATCGAATATCTTGTCGACCAGCTCTATTCGTTCAACCGGCGCCTCACCGCGCTGGGCGGCCAGATGCTTCGTTTGGCGGAGCGTCACAAGGTCAGCCGCAAGGACTTTCTCGACCAGTATGTGAACCATGAGACCGATGACGGCTGGCTGGAGCGGGTTGCGAAGCTCGACAAGAAATGGGCGAATTTCGCGGCGGCCGAGGGCAATGCCGTGGAACGCGTCCGCGTCGAGGTAAGCGAGATCGGCCAGGCGACCGGTACGTCCCTGCCTGAATTCCGCCGCATCGTGAATATGGTTCAGAAAGGCGAACGCGAGGCGCGCATCGCCAAGAAGGAGATGGTGGAAGCGAATCTGCGCCTCGTCATCTCCATCGCCAAGAAATATACGAATCGCGGCCTTCAGTTCCTGGATCTCATCCAGGAAGGCAATATCGGCCTGATGAAGGCCGTCGATAAGTTCGAATATCGTCGCGGCTATAAATTCTCGACCTATGCGACCTGGTGGATCAGGCAGGCGATCACGCGCTCCATCGCGGATCAGGCCCGCACCATCCGCATCCCGGTCCACATGATCGAGACGATCAACAAGCTGGTCCGCACCAGCCGCCAGTTCCTCCACGAGCAGGGCCGCGAGCCCACGCCCGAGGAAATGGCCGAGCGCCTCTCCATGCCGCTGGAGAAGGTGCGCAAGGTGATGAAGATCGCCAAGGAGCCGATCTCCCTCGAAACGCCGATCGGCGATGAGGAGGACAGCCATCTGGGCGACTTCATCGAGGACAAGAATGCCATCATCCCGGTAGATGCCGCGATCCAGGCGAACCTCAAGGAAACGGTCACCCGCGTCCTGGCTTCGCTTACGCCCCGCGAGGAGCGCGTGCTGCGCATGCGCTTCGGCATCGGCATGAATACCGATCACACCCTGGAGGAAGTGGGCCAGCAGTTCAGCGTGACCCGCGAACGTATTCGCCAGATCGAGGCGAAGGCGCTGAGGAAGCTGAAGCATCCCAGCCGCAGCCGCAAAATGCGCAGCTTCCTCGATCAATAGGATCGCCTCTGCCCCGTTGTTTAAGGGCGCCTTCTGCCGGAAGGCGCCCTTTTTCATGCAACCGGCGGAAGATATCCGCCCAGGGCCAATCCCATGTCCGCGCGCGCTCTAGGACCCCGCCTCCATCGCCTTCACCGTTGCGCACCATCGGCCGAAGCTGTCGATCCGTTGCCACAGCAATGCGCGCGTGCCGGCGAAATTGTGCATATGGCCCATGCGCGGGCAGATGAAGATGTCGACGCTGGTCGCGGATCGAAAGGCGCGTGCCTCCCCCGCAGGGTCCGGCACGATGTCGCGCTCCCCCATGGCGCACAGGACCGGCACCGTCACCGCCGCCGCTTCCGGTGCCACGGCGCCTGGCGTCATGCTGGCCTGCGTCACCTGCATCAAAGTGCTCATCGTCCGCCATGCGGCGCTGTCGTCCGGGACGGCGCCGCCGTTTTCACCGGCGAACATGAGCTGGTCGAAATGCGCCAGATTGGCCTCCACCACCTCGACCGGCACGTCGTCGTGGAAGAAGCCCCAGGCAAGCGCTTGCCAGATGCGGTCTCCATCCGCCCCCTCCACGGCGCGGCGGACAGCCTCGCGGTTGGTGACGACGCCCGGCGCGCGGGTCAGGGCATCTCGCGGTATCCAGGGCACGACGATGGGCGGCAGGCCGGGCGCGCTGGGCGGATGGCTGTGGACGGCGCTGTAACCGAGGGTCGCAACACCGTCATAGCAATGATGGCGCCCCTGCTGGATCAGGGTCAGGCCGCCGCCCATGGACTGGCCGATGCCGATGCGGACAGGCTGGTGAACAGGCGGGAAATCAGGCGCGAGCATGCCGTTCGCGAGGCGGAGGAGAATATCCTCCTCCGCGGCCAGCGCCGCGCCGACGACGGTCGCGAAATCGAGCTTCTCCGCCGCATGACGGCTGCTGCCGCCCGTCCCGATCAGGTCCATGGCGATGAATATCCAGCCGCGCGCGGCATGCCATGCCGCCTGCGCGCCCCGCGCCGGTCCGGGCAGGTCCATGGTGTAATAGCCGCGCGAATATCCGCCGCCCGGCTTGGCGAAGCAGGCGATGGGGCGATCCGGCAACGTCGCGGGATCGGGCAGCACCACGCTGGCGGCGATGCGCGCCGGCTCGCCCAGCGTGAGCGCGTCGGTGACGTCTATCTCTATATCGACCTGCCTGCTCATATCCTCTCCGCCCCTCGGCCGATCATGTGGTTGCCTGACCATGCAGGCGACGATAGGCTGCCGCCGCGTCCGGAATGCCGCAATGGCCCAGCCGATCGGGAGAGGATAGCGGGAATGACCGCATGAGCGCCAGACAGTCGCCACCCCATGAGCCGAACACGGTTTCGGACCTCCTCAGCCTGCTCGACATAGGCGGGCGCAACTGGAGCTATGTGGAGATCGGCGCGGATGCGGGATATAGCGCGCCGCCCGGCGACGGCATCTATGTCCATATCGTGCTGCACGGCGCGGTGCGGCTGACGGGCGTCACGGGCGGCACGCTGATGCTGGAGGCGGACCAGGCGGCGATCATCCTGTCGGGAGAGGCCCATGCCCTGCGCGGCGCGCCGGACAGCGCGGTGACGCCGCTCGACTTCCTGCGCGACGACCGTCAGGTCGATGTGCCGCCTACGGTCACATTGGGCGCGGGCGGGCCGATAGCGGCGCGGG
>JASGGS010000172.1:0-9120 GCA_047602685.1 Sphingobium sp. | reverse complement strand
CTTAACTCATAATGCTAATCATTATCATGGCATTGGGAGGAACGAAACGCCGAAGACGCTCATTATCAGCCCGCCGACATGGGGTACGGTCATATTTTCGCCGCGTTTCCTATCGCGCCCATCAGGATAGCGCAAACGCTTTGTTAGCGTCTATTAACAGAGTGCCCACAGGAGGACATCCACCATGCAAATGCCCGCGATTCGCAGCGGAATCGCCCGTGAAAACAATCGTCAACGCCGTACCCGGCCCTTGGCGGGAACCATGGGAGCCACTCTGGCGATGGCCCTGTTTTCCTGCTCTTTTTCGACGGTCCGTGCCCAGCCTGCGGCAGCCGCTCCCGCGTCTGCGGCACCGGAATCGCCCTTCACCTATGCCGATGTGGCAGACCTCGCCACGCGGGCCGACATCATTGCCGTCGCGCGGCCCCGCAGCTTCGCCAAGGTGCCCGCGGAAGCCGCCGGCATGCCCCCCGGCACCCAGCGATTCTATGTCGATGCGCAAGTGGATTCGCTGATTCGGGGCGATGCCGGGCTACCGCCCCGCATCGCCTTCCTGCTGGACCTGCCCGCCACCGAAAAGCCGGGCCGCACGTTGAAGGGAAAGAGCATCATCCTGTTCGGACGCGCGGGAGCGAGGCCGGGCGAGTTCCAGTTGCTGAGCAGCAAGGCCATGCTGCCCTCCAGCCCCGGCACGGACGCGCGCGTGCGCCGCATCACCACCGAATTGCTGGCCCCCGAGGCCCCGCCGGAGATCGCGCGCGTGGTCGAGGCCTTCCATGTCGAGGGCACGGTCGCGGGCGAAAGCGAGACCCAGATATTCCTGACCACGCGCGGCGGGCGCCCCATCTCCCTCTCCATCGTCCGGCGTCCGGACATGGAACCGCGCTTCGGCGCGGCACTGGGCGAGATCGTGGACGAGGCGGCGGACCTGCCCACACCGGACAGCCTCCTCTGGTATCGCCTCGCCTGCGGGCTGCCCCCCGCCCTGCCCCAGAGCGCGGCGATGAAGCTGGACGCGGTTTCCGCCCCGGCGGCGGCGGCCGACTATCGCGCCTTCATGGAAAGGCTGGCGCCGTGCGAGCGAACCCGCCCACCCGTGCTTGGCAAGCAGGAGATCGGCGGTTAAGAGCCGGCCCACGCGCCGATCCCGGCATGGAAAGCGCCGGTTCCGGCGTGGGAAGAGCAGATATGAACGCTGAAAAACCCTTGCGTCTCGCCATTGTCGGCCTGGGCACCGTCGGCGCGGGCGTCATCCGCCTGTTGCGGGAGAATCATGCGCTGATCGCGCGCCGCGCGGGCCGCCCCATAGAGGTGGTGGCCATTTCGGCGCGCGACCGGGGCCGCGACCGGGGCGTCGACCTCTCCTCCTATGAATGGGTCGACGACATGGGGTCGCTCGCCACGCGTGACGATATCGACGCCATTGTGGAGCTGATCGGCGGCGCGGACGGCCCTGCCCTCACCCTTGCCCGGCAGGCGCTGGCGCATGGCAAGCCCTTCGTTACCGCCAACAAGGCGATGATCGCCCATCACGGCCTCGCCCTCGCCCGCGAGGCGGAAGCGGTGGACGTGGCGTTGAAATATGAAGCGGCGGTGGCGGGCGGCGTCCCGGTCATCAAGGGCCTGCGCGAGGGCGCGGCGGCCAACCGGATCGAGCGCGTCTACGGCATCCTCAACGGCACCTGCAATTTCATCCTCTCCACCATGGAGGATGAGGGCCGCGACTTTGACGACGTACTGAAGGACGCGCAGGCCAAGGGCTATGCCGAGGCCGACCCCGGCTTCGACATTGACGGCATCGATGCCGGCCACAAGCTGTCGATCCTCGCAAGCCTCTGCTTCGGCACGGAGATCGATTTCGGATCGGTGGATATTACCGGCATACGCCATGTCATCGCGGCGGACATTCGCGAAGCGGCGGCACTGGGTTACTGCATCCGCCTGATCGGCATGGCGGAATGCGACGAGGAAGGCCAGAATATCGGCCTGTTCCAGCGCGTGCATCCGACCCTGATCCCCTTCGACCATCCGCTCGCCCATGTCGACGGCGCGCTGAACGCCGTGGTGGCGGAGGGCAATTTCGTCGGCCGCCTCTTCTTCCAGGGCGCGGGCGCCGGCGCCGGCCCGACCGCATCAGCCGTGGTCGCCGACATCATCGACGTGGCGCGCGACGAATATGGTCCCGCCTTCGCCATGCCGGCCGAATGGCTGCAACGCCAGGTCAAGGCGGACGCGGGCCAGCGCATCGGGCGCAATTACCTCCGCCTGCGGGTCAAGGACCGCCCGGGCGTGCTGGCGGAGATCACCGCCGCCATGCGCGACGCGAGCGTGTCCATCGAAAGCCTGATCCAACGCGGTCCGGAGGGGACGGAGGGCGTGCTGGTCGCCATCGTCACCCATGCGACCGAGCAGGCGCGAATCGACGACAGCTTCCGCCGCCTCGCGGGATCGGACAGCCTGATCGACGAACCGATGGTCATGCATATACTGGATTGAACCCGCCCGCCGCATATGGGGACGAACCTGCGGGCCGCAGGAGCGCGGCGCACAAAATGCCGCCCGTCATCTCGACTTTACCCGGCGCCTCGCCTATCCGGCGCGCATCGATCCGGCAGAGGATGACAGGATGATGGTGAAGCCCAGTTCCGTTCTCGACCGCGTTCTCGTGCTGGAGATGGTGCGGGTGACGGAAGCCGCCGCGATCGCCGCCTCACGGCTGATCGGACGGGGCGACGAGAAGGCGGCCGATGCCGCCGCGGTCCAGGCCATGCGCACCGCCTTCAACGACCTCTACATGGACGGCACCGTCGTTATCGGCGAGGGCGAGCGGGACGAGGCCCCGATGCTCTATATCGGCGAGAAGGTCGGCGGCGCGCCCGGCAGGGGCCCGAAGATCGACATCGCGCTCGATCCGCTGGAGGGCACGACGATCACCGCCAAGGCAGGCCCCAACGCGCTGGCCGTGCTGGCCTGCGCCGAGGAAGGCGGCCTGCTGAACGCGCCTGATGTCTATATGGAGAAGCTGGCCGTCGGCCCCGGCTATCCGGACGGTATCATCGACCTGCGCAAATCGGTGAAGGAGAATGTCGCGGCGGTCGCCGGGGCAAAGGGCGTGAAGCCGGAAGAGATCATCGTCTGCGTCCTGGATCGCCCGCGCCATGACAAGATCATCGCCGAACTGCGCGAGATCGGCTGCGGCATCATGCTGATCCCCGACGGCGACGTGGCGGGCGTCATCGCGACGACCAATCCCGACACGACCATAGACATCTACATGGGATCGGGCGGCGCGCCGGAGGGCGTGCTGGCGGCGGCGGCGCTGTGCTGCGTCGGCGGGCAGTTCAAGGGCCGCCTCCTCTTCCGCAACGAGGATGAGAAGTCGCGCGCCCGCAAATGGGGCATCACCGACCTCGACAAGATCTACGACCTCAACGACCTTGCCAAGGGCGACTGCATCTTTGCCGCCACGGGCGTGACCGACGGTTCGCTGCTGGCGGGCGTCAAGCGCCTGCCCGGCGGCAGGATGACGACGGAGAGCGTGGTGATGCGCGCCTCATCCGGCACGGTGCGCTGGGTCAGGGGCGAGCATCGGGTGGATCGGCGGGGTTGAGGGGGGATGCCCGGATTGCCGGCCGCCGCGCCATGATCGCCAGCCACGGGATGCGCCCGCCATCATAGCTGCCGCCGACATATTCGACAGCGGACAGCATTTCCCACGGCCCTGCCCGTGAATAGGCCTCCAACAGCGCCGCCTTACCCGGATAATTGTAATAGCGGCCAAGCGTATCCCGGCCCGCGACGCCTCCGGACTTATAGTTCGCGAAGTGCCGTCCACCGGGCTTCAGCGCGCGAAAGACCAGCCTCAGGACATCGCTCAACGCCTCTGCGGGGACATGCAGCAGGCTGGCATTGGCCCATATGGCGTCATAGGCCTCGCGAGCCGACAACTGGTCGAAACGCATGACCCGGACAGGACGCCCCAGCCGCCGTTCCGCCTCGGCCGCCATAGCGGGCGTGCCGTCCGTGGGATCGACCGCGAAGCCATGGGCAAGCATCGCCTCCGCATCCCGTCCGCCTCCGCATCCCAGTTCCAGAATATGCGCGCCGTCGGGCAATGCCCGCATGAAGTCATGCAGCCACGGGCTGACTCCCGCCTTGCCTGCCATCACATAGGCCGGGGCTTCGTCCGTATAGAAATCCAAAGTCGCCTGATCGTGGGCGAGCGGGGGCTTTCCGGGAGGGGCCATGTCGGGAAGACTAACCGCCAAACCGCGCCTTGCCCACGAAAAACGCCGCGCGGACGAGCCGCGCGGCGCTTCACAAGGACGATCTCCAACCGTGGATCAGGCGGGCACTTTCCCATATTCCGTGACGGTGGCGACTTCCGCCTTATCGCCCAGCACCACGCCGACGCGCTGGTGCAGGCCCACCGCCTCCACGTCCAATATGGGGATGAAGCCGTTGGTGGCCGCGCCGCCCGCCTGCTCGATCAGGAAGGCCATGGGATTGGCCTCGTACATCAGGCGCAGCTTCGCCTTGTTCTCCTGCCGGCTGTCGGCGGGGTACATGAAGATGCCGCCACGCTTCAGGATGCGATGCACGTCGGCCACCATGGAGGCCGTCCAGCGCATGTTATAATCCTTGCCCGCAGGCCCTTCGGCCCCCGCCACGCGCTCGTCGATATAGCGGGCGATGCCGGGCGACCACTGGCGGCGGTTCGACATGTTGATGGCGAATTCGCGCTTGCCCTGGGGCATGGTCATGTTGGCGTCCGTCATCAGCCACGCGCCGACCTCCCGATCCAGCGTGAACTCGAAGACGCCGGTGCCGACGGTCAGGACCAGCAGCGTCTGCGGGCCGTAAATGGCATAACCCGCCGCGACCTGGTTGCGGCCGGACTGGAGGAAATCCTCCTCCGTCACCTCGCGTCCCGAAACGTCGTCGGGCGCCTTCAGCACGGAGAAGATGGTGCCGACCGAGAGATCGACGTCGATATTGCTCGACCCGTCAATCGGATCGAACAGCATCAGATACTCGCCCTTGGGATAGCGATTGGGGGTGGGATGGATGGTCTCCATCTCCTCCGACGCCATGGCCGCCAGATGGCCGCCCCATTCATTGGCCTCCAGGATCAGCTCGTTGGCGATGACGTCCAGCTTCTTCTGGACCTCGCCCTGCACATTTTCGCTGTCGAGGCTGCCAAGCACCTCGCCCAGCGCGCCCCGGCCGACGCTGTGGCTGATCGTCTTGCACGCGCGCGCCACGGTCTCGATCAGCAGACGCAGCTCGGCCGGAAGAGCATTTTCATTGCGTTGCTGCTCGATAAGGAAACGGGTGAGAGTGGTGCGCTTCATGGAGACCTCATGGGACTTGGATTGCTGCCTCCGTTTGGTGCGCGTTACTCCAACTGGCAAGGGGCATCGGACACTAAGTAGATGCCCGGTCCCATTTCCGGGGCGCGCGCGACTTTCCTCTCATGGCTTGATGCGATAGCCGGTACGGAAGATCCAGCCGACCGCCACGATGCCGAGGAGCAGGAAGACGCCGGTCATGCCGAGGCTGAGCAGCACCGGCACGTCGCCATGGCCGAAAAAGGCCCAACGGAAGCCGCTGATCAGATAGACGACCGGGTTGAAGAGGGTGACGGTCCGCCACGGTTCCGGCAGCATCGCCACGGAATAGAAGGCTCCGCCGAGGAAAGTGAGCGGCGTCACGACCAGCATGGGGACGAAGCCGAGCTGCTCGAAATTGCCCGCCCAAACGCCGATGATGAAGCCCATCAGGCTGAAGGTCACCGATGTCAGGACGAGAAAGCCGAGCATCGCCAGCGGATGGACGATGTGGAGGTCCACGAAGAAGAAGGCGGTGGCGAGGATGATGAGGCCGATCACCAGCGACTTGGTGGCGGCCGCGCCGATATAGGCGGCCAGCAATTCGCCATAGCCAAGCGGGGCCGACAATATCTCATAGACCGTGCCCGTGAATTTCGGGAAGTAGATGGCGAGCGAGGCGTTGGAGATGCTCTGCGTCAGCACCGACATCATGATGAGGCCAGGGACGATGAAGGCGCCGTAATCGACCGTGCCGATCGTGCTCATGCGCGAGCCGATGGCGCTGCCGAACACCACGAAATAGAGCGCCGTCGTCATGACCGGCGCCACGATGCTCTGCCCGGCGGTGCGGAGGGCGCGGGCCATTTCATGGCGGTAAAGGGTCCAGATGCCCCGCAGGTTGAGGCCGCTCATGCCGCCTTGCTCCTGTCCCCCGCGACAAGATCGACGAATATGTCCTCCAGCGAGCTGCGCCGCGCGTCGAGGTCGCTGAAGGCGATATTCTCCGCCTGCATCGCCGCCATCAGCCCCGGAATGCCGCTATCCTCCGCATGCCCGTCGAAACTATAGGTGAGCGTGGCCCCCTCCCCGCCCAGAACGAGGTTCCAGGGCGCCAGGGAGGCCGGTATCGCGTCCAGCGGATGCTGGAGGGTGACGATAAGCTGCCGCTTGCCCATGCGCGTCATCAGATGATCCTTGTCGTCCACCAGCAACAGGCGCCCCTTGTTGATGACGCCGACGCGATCGGCCATCTCCTCCGCCTCCTCGATATAGTGGGTGGTGAGGATGATGGTGACGCCGCGTTCGCGCAGGCGGCCGATGAGCTGCCACATATCGCGGCGCAGCTCGACGTCCACGCCCGCCGTCGGCTCGTCGAGGAAGAGGATGTCGGGTTCATGGGACAGCGCCTTGGCGATCAGCACGCGCCGCTTCATGCCGCCGGACAGCTCGATGAGGCGCGAATCGCGCTTCTCCCAGAGCGACAGGTCGCGCAGGAGCCGTTCCAGATAGGCGTCGTCCGGCTTCTTGCCGAACAGGCCGCGCGTCAGCCGCACCGCCCGCATCGGCGTGGTGAAGATGTCGACATTCATCTCCTGCGGCACGAGGCCGATCAGGCGGCGCGCGGCGCAAAACTCCCTCACATGGTCATGCCCACCGACAGTCACCTGCCCGCCCGTCGGCATGACGAGGCCGCAGATGAGCGAGATGAGCGTCGTCTTGCCCGCCCCATTGGGGCCGAGCAGAGCGAAAATCTCTCCCTTGCGGACATTCAGCTCTATGGGGTGGAGGGCGACGACGCCTGACTTGTAGATTTTGTGCAGGCCCTGCACGGACAGGATGTCGGCCACCGGAGTTGTCTCCCTCATCGCTTCGCCGCGCATAGATAGGCCGGGGCGGCATCATTGCAACGTGATCCGGAATGAAAAGAGTTCTTCCACCTGCCTTTCAGAGAGGGAGTTCCAAATGCGTCTCCACCTTTGCAGCAGGGCAATCCCGCGACTATGGTCCCGCCATGACCATCGCGCTCGGCATCACCCAGTCCCTTTCCGGCCAGTCCTGGCGATGGCGCGGCACGGGCAGCCTGTCGGGCGATGCGGAGGGGCTGGTCGCCGACCTGCTGCGCGCGCGCGGCTGCCCCGATCATGACGTGGAGCGGCAGAGGCGGCCGACCATCCGCGACTTCATGCCCGATCCCTCCCTCTTTCGCGACATGGACGCGGCGGCGGAGCGCATCGCCCATGCCGTCGTCGCGGGCGAGAAGCTGACGATCTTCGGCGATTATGACGTGGACGGCGCGACCAGCGCGGCCCTTCTCATAAGACTGCTGCGCGAACTGGGGCTGGAGGCGGGCTATTATATCCCCGACCGCCTGCTGGAAGGCTATGGCCCGTCCGGCGATGCCCTGATGCGGCTCAAGCTGGAAGGGTCCAGCCTCGTCGTCACGGTCGATTGCGGGGCGCAGGCGTTCGAGGCGCTGGAAGCGGCGCGGGCCGTGGGGCTGGACGTGATCGTCGTCGATCACCACCAGTGCGCGACCGCGCTGCCCCCCGCCCTCGCCCTCGTCAATCCCAACCGGCTGGACGAGCACCCGCTGGCGGCGGAGCATGGCCATCTGGCAGCGGTGGGCGTCGCCTTCCTGCTGGGTGCGGCGATCATCCGCCGCCTGCGCGCCGTCGGCTGGTTCGCGCGGCGGGCCGAACCCAATCTCCTCGACCTGCTCGACATCGTGGCGCTGGGCACGGTGGCGGACGTGGCGCAGATCCGGGGCCTCAACCGCGCCTTCGTGGCGCAGGGGCTGAAGGTGATGGCCAAGGGGCGCAATATCGGCCTGGCCGCCCTGCTGCGCGCCAGCGGCCTGAAGCGGGCGCCGCTGTGCCACGACCTCGGCTTCGCGCTGGGTCCGCGAATCAACGCGGGCGGGCGCGTGGGCGAGGCCGACCTCGGCGTGCGCCTCCTCACCACCACCGATCCGCTGGAGGCGGAGGAGATCGCCGCGCGGCTCGACGCGCTGAATGTCGAGCGCCGCGCCATAGAGGCCACGGTGCAGGAGGAGGCGGAGACGCAGGTCCTGCGCCAGAACGATACCGCCGTGGTCGTCGCCTCGGCCAGGGGCTGGCATCCCGGCGTCATCGGCATCGTCGCGGGCCGCCTGAAGGAGCGCACCGGGCGCCCCGCCATCGTCATCGCCCTGGACGAGGAGGGCAAGGGCAAGGGATCGGGCCGCTCCATCGCGGGCGTCGACCTGGGCGCGGCAGTGCTGGCGGCGCGGGACGAGGGCCATCTGGTTGCGGGCGGCGGCCATGCCATGGCGGCGGGGCTGACCATCGCCGCCGACCGGGTGGAAGGACTGGCCGCCTATCTGAACGAGCGCCTGTCCGCCCATGTCGAAAAGGCCCGGGAGGATCGGGCCCTCCTGATCGACACGGTGGTCGCCCCGGGCGGCGTGACGCCCGGGCTGGTCGAGACGCTGGACGGCGCGGGTCCCTATGGCAATGGCTGGCCCGCCCCGCGCATCGCGACCGGACCGGCGCGAATCGTCAAGGCGGACGTGGTGGGCCATGGCCATGTGCGCGTCATCCTGTCGGGCGACGATGGCCGCTCGATCAAGGCCGTCGCCTTTCGCCAGGCCGACACGGCGCTGGGCCAGGCCATTCTCGGCTGCGGACGCGACCGGCGCCTGTGGGTGACGGGCCGGGCGAAGATAGACGACTGGAGCGGCCGTACCGCAGCCGAGCTGCATATTGACGATGCGGCATGGGCATAGGCGGTCCCGGCGGCCGCTGGATGC
>JASGGS010000171.1:0-9169 GCA_047602685.1 Sphingobium sp. | reverse complement strand
CCTGCCCGATTCAGCAACAAAGCCTTGCGCTGGACAATGGCTTACATGTCTGGCCCGTGGCGATCCGATATGGTTCGAGGCGGCGGAAAAGGACTTTCCGGACCACGATCGATAGGTATGAACACGGATTAGAAGTGCGTCCAGCGTGGAAATTCCATGAAAAACCTTCTTCGATAAAGAATAAGTCGATGAAAAAATTCTCATTTTTTTGAAGGGGGTGAAATGGGGTGGGCAGTAATAGCAATTTCCCCTTAATTGATTGCAATACGGATCACCGGCTACCCCTTGGATGAACAGGGGCAAGGGAGGGCCTATCCATGCAATTGGCGCTTCAGGCGGGTATTTCGCGCGACCATGGGGAATTGCGGCCACTGGTGGTCGACCTCGACGGCACGCTTATCAAGAGCGATCTTCTGGTGGAGAGCGCCATTTCGGCCTTCAGCGACGATCCGGCGGGAATAGCGGGCAAGATACTCAAGTCAAGGATGGATAAGGCCGCAATAAAGGCGCTGATGGCCGAAGCGTCGGACTTCGATCCGACCTTCCTTCCCTATGACGAGAATGTGCTGGCTCTTGTACGGGAAGCGCGCGCCGAAGGGCGTATGACCTATCTCGCCTCGGCCGCCGATGCGCGGCTGGTCGCGCAGGTGGCGGAGCATCACGGCCTTTTCGACGGCTGGTTCGCATCGGACGGCGTAACGAACCTTTCCGGTGAAGCGAAGGCCCGGCGGCTGGTCGGGACGTTCGGGGAGGGTGGCTTCGATTATGTCGGCAATGCGATGGTGGACGTGGCCGTCTGGAAGGCGGCTCATACCGGCTATGCGGTGCGCGCGCCATCGGCCGCCTTCGCCCGGATGAGACGCGCCGGGCGGCCGTTGCAACCCATCGCGCATGACCGGCCCGATCTCGCGACCTGGCTGCGGCAGCTTCGCGTCCACCAATATGCAAAGAATGCGCTGATCTTCGTACCCATGGTGCTGGCGGGCGAGTTCACCCCGGCCGCGCTGACGCACAGTGTCGCGGCCCTGGTCGCCTTCTCGCTGGCGGCCTCGTCCATCTACATCGTCAACGATATCGTGGACCTGCACGCCGACCGGCGCCATCCCAGCAAGATGCACCGGCCCATTGCCAGCGGAAAGGTGCCGATCCGGTCCGCGCTGATCATGTCGATGCTGTTGCTGGCGGCGGCGATGGCCATCGGTGCGGCGACGTCGCTGCCCTTTTTCGGCGTGCTGCTCGCCTATCTGGCTCTGACGACGGCCTATTCCTTCTCGCTCAAGCGCAAGTTCCTGGTCGATGTCCTCGCCCTGTCCATGCTCTATGCCGTGCGCGTGGTGGCGGGCAGCGCGGCGACGGGGACGGCCATGTCCGACTGGCTGCTGGCCTTCGCCGTGATGTTCTTCACCAGCCTCGCCCTCATCAAGCGCTATACGGAACTGGCCAAGCGCAAGGATGCCGATCTCGGCGATGCGCGCAACCGCAACTACAAGGTGGGGGACATGAGCATGGTCATGTCCATGGCCGTCGCCTCCGCCTATGTCTCCATCATGGTGCTGGCGCTTTATTTCGCCTCGCCCGCCGTCCATGGCGCCTATCGCCACCCGGACATATTGTGGACCGTCTGCCCGATCATGCTCTATTGGGTGGGGCGCATGCTGATGCTGGCCCATCGCCGTCTGATGCATGACGATCCGGTGGTCTTCGCCCTGCGCGACAGGATGAGTTCCGGCATGGTCGGCCTCGTCCTCCTCATCATGATAGCCGCGCGCTGACGCGCCGTTCGGGAGAAGGCCCGTGAGTCCCCAAGTCCTTGTTGAACAGCATCGCACCATGTCCGCCGCGCTCTGGCCGCTGCTGGTCCTGCTGTCCGTCCTCCTCTCCTCCGGATCGCAGGTGATGATGAAGCTGGGCATGAGCAGCCCGACGGTCCAGACCGCCATCTCGCGCGGGGGCATGACCGACATATTGCTCTCCGTCGCCTTACAGCCGCTCGTCATGGCGGGCATAGTCTGCTTCGGCCTCAGCGCGGGCACGTGGCTGATGGTGCTGTCGCGCATGAACCTGTCCCAGGCCTATCCCTGCGTCGCGCTGGGCATCGTGCTGACGGCGGCGAGCGGATATTGGCTGCTGGGCGAGGCGATGCCGCCCCAACGCCTTGGCGGGATCGCGCTGATCCTCATGGGCGTGCTGCTGACGGGGCTGGGCTGACATGGCGGTTCGCGCGGAAACCCTCCCTCGCACCATGGCCCCGGCCGGGACGCGGACCTTGGCCGCGTCCCGGATGCGCGTCGATCTGGCCGCCTTTCTCCTGCTGGGACTGCTGGCGGCGGCGATCTGCCTGATCAACCATGCGATGATCGACCCGCAGGTCTATCGCAGCTTCAACATCTATTTTCAGGCGGACCCGCCGCGCGTCATATCCAACATGACCGAGGCGTGGAGCCCGATGCAGAACCGCACCGTCGCCCATCCGCTTTTCTCCATCCTCACCCTGTCCGCCGTGAAGGCGCTGGGGCTGCTGGGGCTGGAACCGATGGCGGCTATCCGCCTGTTGCTGGCACTGTGCGCCGCCGCCAGCGCGGGCGGCTTCTTCGCCGCGATGCGGCTCCTCGGGCTGGGCACGGCCGTCGCGGGCGGCTTCACGCTGGCGCTGATGGCCAGCGCGGGCTTCCTCCACTGGTATCCCTTTGTGGAAACCTATGCATTCAGCGCGACGAGCATCAGCCTGATGCTGATCTTCACCTGTTCCATGCGGCGCCTGCCGCTGGCCGGATGGGCCGCGGCGTCGGCGGGCACGCTTGCCATGCTCATCACCAATTGGGGGCTGGGCCTCGCCTCGGCCTTCTTCCGCCTGTCCTTCCGGCATTTCCTGATCGTGTCGGCCGCCGCCTTCCTGATCGTATCGGCCGGGTCCGTTATCCAGATGCAGAAGCTGCATCGCGCCCGCTATTTCCTCGATCCCAGGAGCATGGCGAAGGAGAAGACCTATTCCGGTCCCGCCCTCCTTGCCCATGGCATGCCCTGGAGTCCGTGGGTCAGCGCGCGCAACGGCCTGCTGCTGCCGGGCGTCGCGACCCGGCCCGTGCGGGAGGACGCGCCGACGGAAAAGGGGCCTTTCACGCTCATCAACAATCAGTTCACGCCGCTGGCGACGCTGGGCCTTGTCGGCGGCGTGGCCGTATTGGCCTGGATCGGGCTGCTGGCGGGCGGCATCGGCGCCATGGCGGTGGATCGGGAACGGAGATCCATCGGCTATGCGCTCCTGATGTTCCTCGGCTTCCAGATTGCCTTTCACAGCTGGTATGGGGAGATCACCTTCCTCTATGCCGCCGATCTCGCGCCCGTCGCGCTGGCGCTGGCGGCGCTGGGGTGGTTCGCGCCCTGGCGAAAGGCGGTGGCCGCCGCGCTGGCGCTGTTCATCGTGACCGGCGCCGTCAATAATGAGGGGCGCTTCAGGGACGCCGCGCGCCTGTCCAACCGGATCGCGATCGACAAACTCCATGGGCGAGCAGTCGGCAAGTAGCGATCCTTGCTTTAGGATTGAGTGTCGATGCGGGCATTCCCGCGCACGTTCCGGACGAGTTGCGGGCGCACGATCTGCCCGGCCGACAGGCGGCCGGCATCGTCCGGCGCGGATTTTACCTGGAATGGAATGAAAGGGCAGCCTCCTCTCCTAAAGAGCTGCCCTTCCACCTTTTGACCGGAAATGGGTCAATATGGTCGCGCCCTCTGAACCTGCGGCCGCGGAGCTTGTTCCATCAGCGAAAGAAAGAAACTTTTCCGTGACTTACCTCTGTCCTGAAATGAGACAGGGCTGTTCGGAGCTTCCGGCCAGAGCGCTTCATCAACCCGGTCCACCAAATGCCGGGACGGAACGGCTAGGCGATCACCCTTATTGGCCGGATTCGGCTATCCGGCCTATAACCAACTGAAAATAAAACAAGGTCGCCGAGCCGTAGCGAAAGGGGATTCGCGATGCGACCTTACACTCGAAGGAGCGACTGGCTGGACTGCGCCAAGGGGCTGGGCATCATCCTGGTGGTGGTCGGCCATGCGATCGCCGGTTCGGCGCATGCCTGGATCTACTTGTTCCACATGCCGCTCTTTTTCATGCTCTCGGGCGTGACCTTCCGCCCGAACGCGACGCGGACGATGCTCGTCAAGCGCCTGCGGACGCTGATCCTGCCATATATCGCCTTCCTGCTCCTGCTTCTCCTCTTCCAGGACATGCTGATGTTCGCGCATGGGCGGCCTTGGGGGGAGGTAGCGCATGCCGATCTGAAGTTCCTCAAGGGGCTGCTTCTGGGCGGACGCTGGCTGACCGGGATTTTCGGCACGGCCTGGTTCGTCACGGTGCTGTTCGGCGCGCTCGTCCTGTACAATCTGCTGCGCAGGCTGGGCGGGCCGCTATCCTGGTGGTTCCTGCCGCTGGCGGCTCTGATGCTGGCGCTCGCCTATGGCGTGAACACCCTTTCCCTGCCGTGGAATGCGGCCGTGATCCCCATGGCGGTCTTCTTTCTGTGGTGCGGGGAAGTCTGGTCGCTGGTCATGCTGGTGGATGGGCATCCCGTGATCCGGGATTATCTGTCGATCCACGTGATGGCCGGACTGGTCGCGGTTCTGATCCTTCCCTTTGTCCTGCCGATGGACATGAAATATGGCGATTATGGCACGCCATTGCTGAGCGTCCTGGGTGCAATCGCCTGGTCGCACCTCTTCATGGTGGCGAGTGGCGTGCTGACATCGGGTCGCGCGCGGCATCCGGGCCTTGTGCCGATGCTGACGGTCATCGGCAGGGCGTCCCTTGTCATCCTGTTCATCCACAGGGTCGTGCTGATCGAGGCGGAGGGGCTGTTACCCCCTCTGTTCAGCATCCCTCTGGCTCTGGGCGTGTCGCTGCTGTGCTACTGGTGGCTGAGCAACAGTCCGCCCATTGTCCGGCTGGCCTTTCTGGGAAAGCCGCTCGAACCGGCGCGCGGAGCGGTCATCTGGCTTCCCGATCGTTCGCGCATGCCGCCGCCGACGTCCGGGGCCTGAGCCTCGTCGATCGGCGGTCGGCGATGAAGTCGCTGCCGCTCAGGATCGGGACATCGGTGATCCTGACTTGAACGGTTTTTGGGAAGGCCGTCCGCTTCGAATCCCGATGGACGGATAACTACGTCGCCGCTCCCACGGCTCGCGTTCCGGTACGGCGCTGGAATGCGGCACGGACGCGGGCGTTCAGGGGGCGTTCGATGATGTGGAAGGACAGGAAGGCGATCGCCAGCGACAGGATCACCGCCAATATCGCCTGAACCGTGATCGACAGACCGAAATATTCCGCCAGCAGCTTGGCCAGGTGGAAGGACGGCATGTGCAGCAGATAGATGGAGAAGCTATAGGCGCCGAGCTTTCGCATCAGCGGATTGGCCCAGGCGGCATTCGCCACGCGGCCTTGCAGGGTCGCGGTCAGGATCAGCAGGGCGCAGGCCAGGATCTTCAGCGGATCGCCATAATAGCCCAGATGCTTCGGATCGCCCTGTGTCGGGGGCAGCAACAGGGCGCGCGCCCAGTCGGTCGGGAAGAGCAGGATCAGGATGAAGGCGATGCTGAACATCTCGGCCGGCAGGCGCAGCCGCGCCTTCGTCTCGTCCGACAGGCGGCGGACAGCAAGGGAGAGCAGGATGCCGGTCACGAAGATATGCAGCTTGGAGAAGACGGAGAAGCCGGGCGCCAGCGGGCTGAACCAATAGGTTATGGCGACCAGCAGGCCGATCACCCCCAGCGCCGCCGCGCGATGCCGGGGCGGTGCGTGGAACGCCATCCAGATCAGCGGGAAAAGGAAATAGAACTGGAACTCCGGCCCGATGGACCAGAATACCGCTTCCGAGCTGGTCAGCGTTCCAAGGCGCAGCAGTTGCACGGAATCGATCCGATAGACGAACTCCGGATCGATGCTGTTGTAGATCACGAAGGAGGCGAGCGCGACGATCGCGTAGAGGGGCACGATGCGTCCCACCCGCGCGGCGGCATAGCCGATGATGGCGTTCCGGTCCGGCTCCTTGCCGAGATAGAGGTGGCCCATCAGGAACCCGCTGAGCACGAAGAACAGCATTACGCCATAGTCGCCGAGCCGCGAGCTGATGAGGTCCGGCAAATTGGCCGCATGGAAATGGGAGATCAGCACGAGGATCGCGGCCATGCCGCGCACGCCGTCCAGCGCGGGAATATGCTTTGCGGGCTTCACTGGGCAAACCTCCTGTCGCCGGCGAGGCGCGCCCGCGCGTAGCAGAAACCATAGACCACCCACATCAGCGCCGCCGTCTTGATCGAGAGGACGGAATTGCTGATCGGCATGCAGAGTGTCAGGAACAGCATGATGGCATGCTTGGCCATGCGATCGCCTGCGCGCGGGCCGAAATTGGTGAGTGTCAGCACGACCCAGAGGAGCAGGGCCATGACGAGCGATTGCGCCTGCACGAAATCGCCCCAGCCGGAATCGTCCATGCGGATGCGTTGCGTGGCGAGGCCCATCAGATGCTGCACGTCGAGGGATTGGAGCGACTTTAGCCCGCCATAGAGGCGGCCGACGATATTGTCGCCGATCCGGTCGAGCAGGCCGAGCCATTCCCCCAGCATCATCGCCGCCAGCATGCCGGGCAGATAGAGGAAGCTCCAGCGATCCGGGATGAAACGGGCAAAGGGGAGATAGAGGGCGAAAAGCAGGCACAGGCTGGTCGCCAGGCGTCCATCGCACACGGCAAGCAGGCCCGCGATGGTGCCGACCATGAAGGCGCGCGCGCGCCAGCCGAAATCCTGCCACATGGCGGCGGTGAAGGCGGCGGCGATGATGCACCAGTTGCCGAGCGACACAGGCTCGAGGAAGACGGACGATCCGCGATGCAGGTTGAACCCGTCGAGCAGCATGCGTCCGCCGGGGCGCGCCGCGCTCAGGAACAACTCGCCGCCTGCCCAGAAGGCATCCTCCTCATAGCCGCGCGTGTTCACATAATAATGGAGTACGTCGAAGGCCCTGCCGAAGCTCTGCGGCGCGGCCAGTTCCCAGACGCCGACCGCGAGAATGAAGCCCTGAAGGCCCAATATGCAGTGGCGCAACGTGCCGCCGCGCATCCGCGTGCCCAGCAGGATGAAAGCCGGAATGATGAGCACGTCACCCAATATCTTGGGGTCGAAGGCCATGCGCAGCGCGCTCGTGATCGCGACGCCCGCGACCAGAACCCATGTCAGCGCCGCCCAGCGGGCCGCGTCCTGAAGCGGCTGGAGCATGCCCAGCGCGAGCGCGCCGATGACGATCAGCGCCTGCACCAGCGAGACCGCCATGCCGTTGATCGGTGCGACATGAGCATTGACCCAGGCCAGGGCGGGATTGAACAGGACGGACGCGACGAGGATTGCCGCGCATGCCATTTGCACGGCATTTTCGCTCCGCGCCCGCTGCGTCGAGACGAGCAGGACAGGCTCGGCCGCCATCAGGCCGTGATAGGGCAGGCGCAATTCAGCCAAGGGCAGCCTCCACGAGCCGTTCCGCCACCTCCTGCCAGTCCTCGGTGGGCAAGGGCGCGCGCGGCGCTCCCAGGGCCTTGTCGAAGGCTCTCGCTATGTCGCCGGGATCGCCCGGCGTGTAGCCGAAACGCAGCGGGCGGTCGCCCACCGCGAAATGGGGGCACAGGGCGGGCAGGCCAATGGCATTGAACTGCATCAGCTTCAAACTGGAGTCCGCCAGATAGGCGCTGCCCGGCCCGGGCTGATAGGCCGCGATGCCGAGATCGGCATGCTGCAAATAGGGAAGCGTCTCTCGAAAGGGCTTCTCGCCATATTGCACGACATTGGCGGGAAATTCGGCATGGGGCGTGCCGATCAGGTGAAAGGTGAAGTCGGGATTGGCCTGCGCCGCGATCCGGATCACCTCCGGATCGAACAGCATGGAGCCGACCGTCACGGCATTGCGGGCGCCGCTATAAGGATTGGGCGTCTCCTGGCGCAACGCATCCCCGTCCACGCCATGCGGTATGAAGACGGTCGGGCAGGGGAAGTCCGCGAAATGCGGGATCATGGCCCTGGCTACCACGACCACCTTGTCCACCTTGTCCGAGGATTGCTTCAGCATCTGCTCGATGCAGTCCGGCACGCCCGCGGTGGAAAGCAGGTCGGTGGCCCGGTAGATCAGCCGGGCATGGGGCGCATGGGCGCGCAGCCGTTCGATCAGCACGGGCGTGATGCCGGATTCGACGAGGATGACATCCGCTTCCATCGCCGCCTCGTCGAGCGCGCGGCATGGCGCCGAGGCCCAGAGGCGGTAGAGCCATCCGATCGCTGCGTCGGGCAGGGGAAGCTGGAAGGGGTGCCAGGCGCTGCGCCAGAGATAGGCGCGCACGCCCCCCACATCCTCCCAGCGATTGGCGCGGGAGAAGAGTACGGAACGGCTGTCGCCGCGCAGCCGCGACAGCCAGCTATAGCCGATGGACATGAAGGCGACGGCATGGCCTTTCCCGACCATGTGCTGCGCCAGGAAATGAACGCTGGCCCGCCGCGCCGTCCGGTAATCGTGGCGGGACAGGATCAGGATCTTGGCCGGGGCGCGCAAGGATATGTCCCAGAAGGCTGAGGTGGTGTCCTTCATGCGTTCACCCCGCTGCGTGCCATCACTTCATCATAATAATCCTCCAGTTCGGCGATGCTGGAGGAGATGTTGAACTGTTCCTCGACATGGGCGCGTCCCGCCTGTCCCATCACTTCGCACAGGACCGGCGAGGAGATGAGATGGTGGAGCTGCTCGGCGAAATCCTTCGGATCGCGCGCCCGTGCCAGCAGGCCGCTATGGCAGGGCTTGATCGCCTCGCGCATCGGCCCTTCGTCGAAGGCGACGACCGCCATGCCCAGCGCCTGCGCCTCCATCAGCACGATCGGCAACCCCTCGGAATCGCCGTTTGCCGCGCGGATGCTCGGCATGGCGAAGATGCGGTGCTTGGTCATGGCGTCGAATACGACGTTGCGCGGCTGCGCGCCCATGAAGTTGACGTTGATGGCCAGCCGCTCCGCTTTCTGAACCAGATTGTCCATCAGGGGGCCGTCGCCGATGATCGTCAGCGGGTCCTTGCGGCTGGATGCGGGCAGGGTCGACAATGGCTATCCCTCGGACAAGCTGCGCGTCATCCGGCTGGGCATCAAT